>CAJOOC010000019.1 GCA_905236165.1 uncultured Prevotella sp.
ACGAAAATGACGAGGGGGAAGGTTGTTCAGAAAGGGGCTTCTCGGTTGGAGATAGTGCCCGGGCCGCTGAGGTCGTCTTCCGGGGTGTATGGGATGTCGTTGATGCCGGAGCTGTAGAACTGTCCGTCATCACCTCCACGTGAGGTATACGGGTCTTCTTCATCCTGATTGGCGAAACGCGTGAACTCTCCCACGAATTTGAGGAACACATCGCCCGTTGCGCCCTTACGGTGCTTGGCTATCACTATCTGTGCCAGGCCGCGCACGTCCTTGCCATCTATCTGCGTGATGCGGTAGTACTCTGGACGATGTACAAAAAGTACCATGTCGGCATCCTGCTCTATGGCACCCGACTCACGCAGGTCTGACAGCTTCGGAAGGTGGCTGTCCTCTCCTGGTCGCTGCTCTACGGCGCGCGAGAGCTGGGATAGTGCTATGATGGGGATGTTAAGCTCCTTGGCCAGGCCTTTGAGTGAGCGCGAGATGGTAGACACCTCCTCCTGGCGGCTGTTGAACTTCATGCCGCTGGCATTCATCAGCTGCAGATAGTCTATCATTATCAGCTTCACGCCTTTCTCTCTGACGAGACGGCGTGCCTTCGTGCGCAGCTCGAAGACTGACAGTCCCGGGGTATCGTCAACATACAGGGGTTTGCCGAGCATCGTGCCTACTTTATTGTCGAAACGCCTCCACTCTTCATTGTTGAGCTGTCCGTTGAGAATCTTGTTGCCGGGAATGGAACACACATTCGATACGAGTCGGTTGACAAGCTGCTCGTTATTCATCTCAAGCGAGAAGAATGCTACAGGGTCGCCATTGTCTATGGCTATGTTCTTTGCCAAAGAGAGGGCGAAGGATGTCTTGCCCATCGCGGGACGTCCTGCAATGATGATGAGGTCGGAGGCCTGCCATCCTGCAGTCTTCTTGTCGAGGTCGGTGTAACCCGTTGACACTCCCGTGATACCGCCGCTGTTCTTTGATGCCTTCACGATAGCCCTCTTCACGGCATCGATGACAGGGTCTATCTGGGTATAGTCCTGCTTCATGTTGCGCTGCGAGAGTTCGAAGAGCTCGCCCTCTGCCTCGTTCATCACATCAAGTATAGGCAGTCCCTCATCAAAGGCGCGCGTCTGTACCTTTGAGGAATAGGAGATAAGCTGGCGCGCCATGTATTTCTGGGCAAGGATGTTGGAATGGGCCTCGATGTTTGCCGACGACATAACGTTGTTGGTGAGGTCGATGACGTAGGTCGGCGCTCCCACCTCTTCGTATGTGCCGTCACGCTTCAGCTGCTCACAAACGGTGAGCATGTCGGCAGGCTGCTCCTTCATGTTAAGCGTCTGGATGGCCTGATATATCTTCTGGTGACGACGGTCATAGAACGTCTCAGGGTGCAAAATCTCGGACACGATGGTGAAAGCATCGCTGTCGATCATGAGTGCACCCAGCACTACCTTTTCTATCTCTATATCCTGTGGCGGGATACGCCCCATCATGGGGTCAACGGGTTGCTGCTTAGAGCGTGATGATTTTTGTATAGGCATTGGGGAAGTGAAGAGTGAAGAGTGAAGGGAGAGAGGCGTCTGCGTTGATATCGCATACTCTCATGCAGGTGGATGAGGTGTCATGAGTGTTGGGAAAGATGCCGAAGACTGTGGAGCCTGAGCCCGACATTGCTGCGTAGACGGCACCGAGGTCGTAGAGCTTCTGCTTCACGTCTGCCAGCATGGGCAGCTTTTTGAATACGCTCTCCTCAAAGTCGTTGACGAGTTCGTCCTTCCAGGTCTCTATGGGCTGCTGTACTATGTCGCGGCAACACTTGGAGGGCTGACGGGGCGTTATGGCTGAATAGGCTTCCCTGGTAGACACCGCAACAGGCAACTTTACCAGAGCCATGATGTACCGCCCGTGTTCAGAGAGGGCCGGTATCTGCTGAGGCATCAGGATGTCGCCAATACCAGTAGCATATACTGTCTCGGCCTTGATAAACAGCGGACAGTCGGCCCCGAGACGCGCTGCATACTGCTGCATCTTGCTATCGCTGAGCTGCAGGCCACACACTTCGTTGAGTGCTCGTATCATATAGGCAGCATCGCTGGAGCCGCCCCCCAGGCCGGCCTGTGACGGTATCTGCTTGGTGAGGCGCACACGGACATTGGGCAGGGGAAGATCCTGCTTCAGCAGCATATAGGCCTTATAGACGAGGTTGTCTTCCAAGGGGCACAATGCGTCGGTCCCCTCTACCGTAATGGACAGGGGTTCGTCGGCGTCTGCGGCAATGCTGACGTCAAGGACATCCTCAACGTCTATCGGCAGGAACACCGTCTCAAGGTTATGATATCCGTCAGGCCTGCGCTCTACGACGTTCAGCCCGAGGTTTACTTTTGCTTTGGGATGGAAAGTCATTCAATATTGAAGATTAGTTTCGCTGAACTATTCAATCAAGTCATTTTATGTCATTGAGCCATAGAGTGGAATTAGCATCCGATGCCATTCTCCAGTCTCCGCGAGGTGACAGCGATACTGAGCCCACCTTCGGGCCGTCTGGCAGGCAGGAGCGTTTGAACTGCTGTGAGAAGAAACGCCGCAGAAACGTGCTGAGCCATTTCTCTATTGTCTCGTCGTCAAAGTGATATTCCGCATCAGCCGGTGCAAAGACGTGCTTGGCCAGCATCAGTATCTTGGCAGGCCGGAAACCGCAGCGCAGGAAATAATAGAGGAAGAAATCGTGCAAAACGTATGGTCCTACGAGGTCCTCGGTCTTCTGCGAGATGTTTCCCTCGGCATCAGCGGGGATAAGCTCCGGCGATATGGGCGTATTGATGATGTCTTTCAGCGTGGCCCTAGACCTGACATCGTTATCGCCCACAGTCACACCGAGCTGCGACGGCGACTCTGCCACATACTGCACGAGATAGCGTATGAGGGTCTTGGGAACGGAGACGTTGACACCATACATCGACATGTGGTCGCCATTATACGTGGCCCACCCGAGAGCGAGCTCAGAGAGGTCGCCGGTACCTATTACCAAGCCCCCGATCTGGTTACTCAGGTCCATCAGTATCTGAGTGCGCTCACGTGCCTGGCTGTTTTCGTATGTCACATCATGAACGGAGACGTCGTGGCCGATATCCTCGAAATGCTGCATGCAGGCCTTACGGATGTTTATCTCCCTGACCATCACACCCAGTGAGTTCATCAGGTTCATGGCGTTGGTGTAAGTACGGTCGGTAGTGCCGAATCCCGGCATCGTCACTCCCAGGATGCCCTTGCGCGGCAGGTTCAGCTTGTCGAAGGTCTTCACACACACCAGCAATGCCAGCGTAGAGTCGAGGCCACCGCTGATACCTATCACCACGCGCTTGCAGTTGGTGTGGACAAGGCGCTTGGCCAATCCTGCCACCTGGATATTGAATATCTCCTCGCAGGATGACTTCATGTCGGCAGTCTTGGGGATGAACGGTGTGGGCGACACCTCACGCATGAGCACGAAGTCGCGCTCTGTGGAGACAGAATGGCATTCTACATGGCGAATGTCGCTGTTGGAATAGCCCGTACGCTGAGCATTGACAAAGGTAGTGTTGTTACGGCGCTCTGCACGCAGCTTCTCATAGTCTATCTGCGACACCACCATCTGAGGCTGGAAGGAGAAGCGCTCACTCTCTGCCAGGCATACACCATTCTCATATATCAGGGCATTACCGCCATATACCACATCCTGCGTGCTCTCGCCAAAACCGGAGCTGGAGTACACATATCCGCTCATGGTGCGTGCACTCTGCTGTGAGAGCAGCTGGCACAGGTAGGCATGCTTGCCTATCAGCTCATCAGAAGCCGAGAGATTGAATATTATATCTGCCCCAGAGAGGGTCAGTTTTGTTGACGGCGGTTCCGGAGCCCATACGTCCTCACACAGCTCTATGCCGAATGTCGCTCCCATGTAAGTATGGAAGATAGTGGGCTGCGGCGTGACATGCACACGGCTGCCGGCATAGATGATGTCTGTGGGATGGAGGTCCTGCGACGATGCAAACCAACGCTTCTCGTAGAACTCGTTGTAGTTGGGCAGATATGTCTTGGGAATGATGGCCAGCAATTCGCCCTTCTGTATCACCGCTGCGCAGTTAAGCAGTATGGAGCCGACCTGAACAGGCACTCCCACAATGGAGATGATGTCGAGCTGGCGTGTAAAGTCAAGCAGCATCACGACAGTCTGCTCCGTCACATCGAGCAGTATCTGCTGACGGAACAAGTCCTGGCATGTATAGCCTGTTATGGAAAGTTCAGGGAAGACGATGACCTCTACTCCCTGTCCCTCTGCACGTACTATCGTCTGTTCTATCTCCTGGAGATTGTAGTGACAGTCTCCTACTTTTACGCTCGGTATGGCCGAAGCTACCTTTATGTATCCGTAGTTCATATATATCGGGAAATGAAAAGGTTATACATTCTTTGGTATTAGCAACGAAGAGTCGCCATAGCTGAGGAACCTGAAGTCATTGTTCAGGGCATAGTCATACACCCTGTGCCAATCATCGCCTATGAGGGCCGATACGAGCAGCAGTAATGTTGACTGTGGCTGATGGAAGTTTGTTATGAGCCTTGTCACCACATGATACGTGTAGCCAGGCGTTATGATTATCTTCGTTGATGTGCGCAGAGTGGACAGGCCGTTGCGGTCGAGCCAGCCTACGATGGCCTGTAATGCCTCAAGGGGCGGCACGTCTTCCTCCCCTGCCGGCTGCTGATACGGCTCCCACTGCTCCACCGTTAGGGCTGCCTCGTCAAGGTTGGGGTTCCGTAAGAGCTTAAGGCCTATGTAGTAGAGGCTCTCAAGCGTGCGCACCGATGTGGTGCCTACCGCGATGGCCCTTCCCTCATGTGCTATGAGGCGTTGCAGCGTCTCACGTCTTACGCTGATAAACTCGCGGTGCATCTCGTGTCCCGCTATCTCCTCGCTCTTGACAGGGCGGAACGTGCCCGCACCCACATGAAGCGTCACCTCCTGGCGCTCTATGCCGTGGGCATCGACATCGTTGAGCACCTCCTGCGTGAAGTGCAGGCCTGCCGTAGGAGCCGCCACGCTGCCGTCAATCTTTGAGTAGACCGTCTGGTAGGTGGTCTTGTCGCTCTCCTCAGTGTCCCTGTTGAGATATGGCGGAATAGGCAGTTCGCCCATTGCCTCAAGCACCTCGGCAAACGACACGTCCTCATCGTATGTAAAGGTGACTATCCAGCCCGTTGCCTCCTCCGAACCGCGACGCGCCTCTATGGTGACATCCCTGTCGCCAATCCTTATGACACGACGCAGCGTCTGGTCGCTATGCCACTTCTTCAGGTTGCCTATCATGCATATCCAGCTGCACTCACCGCGCTGCTGGAAGATCTGCTCATAGTCACGCGGGCTGCTCGGCTCAAGCAGGAAGACCTCTATCAAGGCGCCCTGTTGCCCTGCAGGAGTGTGTATGCTGTCCTTGCGGAAATGCAGACGGGCCTGTATCACCTTCGTGTTATTATAGATAAGGAGACTCCCCTCTGGGAGATAGCGCGTTATGTTCTTGAACTGGTCATGACTGATGGCTCCCTGGTCATATACCAGCAGCTTGCTCTCCTCGCGATGTGTAAGGGGATACTTGGCTATACGCTCGTCAGGGAGCGGATAGTTATAGTCCTTTATCTTTATGTGGGGAACAGAAGGGGTCAAATTGACGAATTAACTAATTAACAAATTAACGAATTGCCGGATTATTGCATAAACGGCCCGCATATCATTGCCGCTATGCACGTGAGCAGGAATACCGTCACGATGATGTTGATATCAGAAAGGGCAAAGCCGGTCGTGGTGTATTGTTCGGATATGAATGCTTTCTTCTCGGTCACTTTTGCGTACACCTTAACATATACATAGCATGCTATGATTGCCGATACGATGCCCCACATCGTACCCACTGCTATATCTGTCAGGAAATGCTGTCCGAGATACAGACGGCTCCACACGCTGAGCAGATACCATGAAAAGAGTGCGATGAAGAGTCGTTTGCTTCTCACTATGATGGCGAAGAATGTTGTCACAGCGATGGTATTGGCGGCATGGGAGGAGAAGAAGCTGAAGTCCTTGGCGTGATAGTTGCCTGCTATCTGCACGAGATATTTCAGTTCTGGGGTGTTGCATGGGCGCAGACGTTCCACAAGCGGCTTTGCCACGATGTTGCACACGCCTGCGGAGAGCGCCATCATCAAGGCCAGACAACCGAAAAAGACGAGAATCTGCTGCATGTTGTCATTGTTCTTTATGACCATATAGGCCATAACGATGAACATAGGCACCCACACCAACGCGTTTGTCACGGTGAGTGCGAAAAAGTCGAGGAAAGCACTGTCGCTTCCCATGAAGAGCATGATACCTATGTTGTCAACAATGTTCATGGCTTGTTTCGCAGATTGCTGGAACCTGATTGTTCCTTATTATATTTCCTCCACTGTGTTGGCTTCTATCCAGCCTTCCCTGCCATCAGAGAGTTCTATGCCCAGCCAGCCTTTGCCCTTGCCGTCCTTTAGTTTTCCTGACGACATCTCCTTGTCGGTGATACGCACGAAGGTGCCCTCATGTATGATGCATGTCTCAGGCGACTTTGACGTAGGTGACGACCTTACCGTTACCATCTCGGCCATTATCACGGCTGTATCGTGTGTGGTCAGGGCGTGCTTGCGCTGCCAGGCCATAATGGTGGCAATGACATATACCACCACGAGCGTTGCCGAGAGATAGAATGCCATGCGTCGCACCATCATACTGTCGACGAACAGGTAGACAAGGTATAGCAGCAGGGCCGCAACAAGAGCAGCGAGCGACATATATGCCCAGGCGTCTATCGTCATGGACATCATCGTTCCCTTATACCATCTTGTGAAGAACATCTCTCCCTCTGGCGGCATGCGGTCTATGGTCTTTCCGCGGGTTATCTCAAGGTTATGACGTATGTCTTCGTTGAGCGGAGCAAGCTTGCGCGCCTTCTCATAGTTGAGTATGGCACGCGGATAGTCACACCCACGATAAGCCTTGTTGCCGGTAGAGAAATAGTCTTGTGCCGACACGGCCTGCTGCGGTGCCTTCTTGGCGGCTGCTACGGTGTCAGCCACAGCAGCGGCGGCAGTATCGGCAGTTGCAGGTGCTGCACTAACGCTAATACATGAAGCAAGCAGCAGTAATGATATGTATATGAAGTGTTTCAACGTTGGTTACTTGTTTATCTTTGTCAGTATCGAGAACGCCTTGTCGTATGTGCGCTGCATGTTGCCTTCCGGATCGCCGGGAGCATAACGCGCATACTCACAGTCGTCGAGGGCTGCTATAAGGTCGTTAATGACGGTTTCGTCGACATTGCGCGATGTCAGCTTCTCGGTGATATTGTCACGCGTCAGCTCCTCCACCTGCATGTTGAACTTATCGGCCACGAAGCCCCACAGGGCGCGCATCACCTCGTCATAGAACTCACCCGCCTTACCCTGTTTCATCAGCTTGTCGGCCTTCTTGAGACGCTTGGCCGCAACCTTGTTGGCCTTCTTTTCTCTCATGCCTGAGATGTCGGCCAAAGCGCGGGCACGCTTGCGGAACAGCCATACGAGGAGAGCGAAGAGGGTGATGACGATTGAGTGGGCCACCCAATATACCGGCGATGCGAAGAAGGTGTCTTCGGCATTCTCCTTGTCTGTCAGCCCCTTGCTGAACTCATGGATGTCGGTATCGCTGCGCTGCGAGTAGTCAGTGACGCCCTCACGGTTGCCACTACCCTGCTCCACCTTGATGGTCAGTGGCTGGGTCTTAAGGGTCTTGTATGACGATGATGCTATGTCGAAGTACACGAAGTCAATAGGCGGAATGGTGTATTCACCCTTGTTGCGCGGCACGATGAGAATATCATATATCATGCTGCCCGTGATGCCCTCTGCCGACAGTCTGGTCCTGTCGGTCACCTTGGCGTCATATTTCTCAAAGTCCTTGGGCAGGGAGAGCACGGGCTCCTTCAGCAGCTTCATATTGCCCTTGCCGCTGACCACGAATCGCAGGCTTACCGGGTCGCCAGCCTTCACGGTGTTCTTGTCAAGCGAGGCCTGGATAGAGAAGTGTCCCACGCCGCCTGAGAAGTTGGCAGGCTTGGTGGGCAGGGGGTCTACCTGTATCTCCACCTTTGGAGCCACGATTTCTTTCTTCACCTCTATATATCCTGAGCCTCCGTTGAAGAAAGCCTCAAAGGGATCCACGTTGGGGTTTTCCTGCACTACGATGCCCTTGAACGTCAGAGCCGGTATCTCCAGTTTTCCTGACATCTGCGGGAACATCACATACTGGCTCCACGTGACGCAGTTGTATAGCTTCCCGTTGACACGCTCCGTATGGAAGGTCTTCTGCTGCGGCAGAGGTATCTCTTGTGTATGGAAACCGTTAAGGTCGGGCATCTTGCCCTCCAGCTGTGTCAGCTCCACCTGCGTATATACCTTGTATGTCAGGAGTATGGGCTCCTGTTCGTGCACATGTTTCTTGTTTGCCGTAACCCTGATGAAGAGGTCGTTGCTCGATATGCGCGTTCCGGCCCTGTCCACACGCTGTGGCTGCTGCTGGCGCTGCTGTTGCTGCTGCCTGCCGCTCATGCCCTGCTGACCGCTTGGTGCCGTACCCGACACCGTTATCTTCAATGCCGACGACGTAGCAGGGCTGCCAGCCACGTTGGCATGGGCTGAGGGAATGGTGAAACTGCCGTTCTTCGTGGCCATCAGCACGAAGGTGTATGTTACCGATGAGGTATGAGTGGTATGTCCGTTGACGATGGAGAAACTCTGCTGCGTGCTTGTACTTGGGCCCATCAGCACCTCAAAGGCATCTGGGACGTTGCCTATCCTAAAGTCCTTCACGTCGGTGGTGTTTACCACGTACCGAAGGTAGAACTGCTCACCATTGCTGACATGCGTAGGCCCCTGCACAGATATCTTCTGCGCAAAAGCCACCGTAACGATGGCAAGCAGGAATAATATGTTGTATAGTCGTTTCAAGTTCAAAATTTCTTTAAGCATTAAGCGTTAAGCATTAAGCGTTGAGCGTTAAGCATTAAGCGTTAAGCATTAAGCGTTAAGCATTAAGCGTTAAGCGTTAAGCGTTAAGCATTAAGCATTAAGCGTTAAGCGTTAAGCATTAAGCGTTAATGGACATTACCAGTTCTTCTGCAGGTTGCGTCGCGAGGGCTGGCTCATGGCCTTCCTCATACGCTGGCGGGTTGACTTCTCCTCCTGCATGGCAGCATTGAGCAACTGCTCTGCATTGTCCTTACTCATTTGCTGCTGGGGCTGCTGTTGCTGCTCCTTATCCTTATCCTTATTCTGCTTTTGGTCTTGGTTCTTATCTTTGTCTTTATCTTTGTTCTGATCCTTGTCTTGCTTGTTGTCCTTATCGTTATTGTTGCCGCCACCGCCATTGTTATTGTTCTCGTCCTTCTTCAGACGCTGGCAGAGCACGTAGTTGTATCTCGTGTCGTTGCTATGGGGGGCAAGGCGAAGAGCCTGCATGTACTGTTGCATGGCCGGACCGTACTGCTGCTGCTTCTGCATTATGACACCCATATTGTGATAGGCCATAGCCTTGCGCTGCTTGCTCTTCTCCAGCTTCACGGACCTCTCAAACATCTCCATCGCCAGCGAGTCCTTGTTCTGAGCCATCAGGGCACATCCCAGGTTGTAGAGAGCCTGCGGGTTGGATGCGTTGGCCGTCAGGGCCTTGCGGTACTTCACCTCTGCCTTGGCCGCACCTCCCTCAGCTCCTCCTCTCATGTCGCGGTTGCCTGAACGGATATGTGAGCGGTCACTCTGCGCCACTGCCGACAGCGAGAAGCCCGTTAATAACAATATGTATATCAGTATTTGCTTCAATGTCTTTGTTTCTTTTGGAATAGGTTAATCTTACGCGTCCATGGGTTCACGGCCTCGCTGATGAGCACCTCGACGATGAGCAGCACTATGGCCAGTATGCCAAAAGCCTGGAACTGTTCGTCGTATTCATCGTACACAACGGACTGCATGTCGCCCTTCTGCATCTTTGCCAGCTCGTCATTGAGCCGTTCCTGTGCCAAAGAGGTATTGTCCACGTGTATGTATGTGCCGCTGCCGGCATTGGCTATATCGCGACACATCTGCTCGTTGAGTGCCGTCATCACCACGTTGCCGCTGTTGTCCGTGAGGTATTCACCGTTGCCCAAAGGTATCGGTGCCCCAGAGGTGTTGCCTATGCCGAGGATAAAGACGCGGTAGCCCTTGGCGCGTGCTGCCTGAGCGGCTTCCATAGCACCGCCCTCATGGTCCTCACCATCGGTAATGACGATGATTGCCTTGCCGATGTTCTTCTGCTGGGTGAAGCTGTTTGAGGCCAGATTGATTGCTGCGGCGATGTCGGTACCCTGCGTCTGTATCAGCGAGGGCTCTATCTGCCCAAGGAACATCTTGGCAGATACATAGTCGGTAGTGATGGGAAGCTGTACGAAGGCGTCGCCGGCAAAGACTATCAGTCCCACCTTGTCGGTGGAGAAATGGTCTACGAGGTTCTCTATGAGCATCTTGCTCTTCTGCAGCCTGCTGGGCTTCACGTCTTCGGCCAGCATGGAGTTGCTTATATCGAAACATATTATGGTCTCTATGCCGTTGCGCTTCTCATGGCTCACCTTTGTGCCCATCTGCGGTCTTGCCAGCATGAGTATGACAAGGGCCAGGGCGGCCTGCAACACAATGAACTTCAGCCAGCGGCGTTTTGTGGAGGCATCGGGCATGAGGAGCTTTATCAGCTTCTTGTCGCCGAGTCTCTTGAGCAGACTGCGTCGGCGCCATTCTGCATAAGCCATCAGGGCAAACATCAATGGGATGATTGCCAGCAGATAGAGATATATGGTACTTTCAAATCGCACGACTAATCTTCAATGTTCAATGTTCAATGGTCAATGTTCAATATTAACTACGTTGTCCTTCTCAGGGCGGTAAGCCTTAACAGCAATTCAATGATGAGTATCAGCAATGCTCCCATCACGAAGGGTTGGTAGGCCTCATAACGCTTTGAGAATTTCTTGACGTTCATCCTGGACTTCTCCAACTTGTCGATGTCGCGGTATATCTGCCTCAGTTCCTTTGTGTTGGTGGCCCTGTAGTAGTTACCTTCTGAAACGGCAGCGATGCTCTTGAGCGTCTTGGTGTCAATCTCTACTGGTATGTTGACATACTGCACGCCTCCTGCCACAGGCATAGGATAGCGCGCCACCTTGTTCGTTCCAACGCCGATAGTGTATACTCTCACACCGATGCTCTTGGCTATCTGCGCTGCTGTCATGGGCGAGATGTCTCCCATGTTGTTCGAACCGTCGGTAAGGAGTATCACAACCTTGCTCTTGGCCTTAGAGTTCTTCAGTCTTGAGACGGCATTGGCCAGTCCCATACCTATTGCGGTACCGTCGCTGATGAGTCCCTGAGCCGCTATGTCGGTTCTCACGCCCTTCAGCATGTTGAGCAGCGAGGTGTGGTCGGTCGTCATGGGGCATTGCGTGAAGGCCTCACCGGCAAAGATTGTCAGTCCGATATTGTCGTTGATACGGTCGCTGATGAACTCTCCTGCCACCAGCTTGGCCGCCTCGATGCGGTTTGGGCGCAGGTCTTCTGCCAGCATACTCGTCGAGACGTCCATTGCCAGCATGATGTCGATGCCCTCCACGCTTCGCTCGTCCCAAGCATTGTGGGTCTGGGGGCGTGCCAGAGCGCATACGAGCAAGGCGAAGCCGGCACAGCGCAGTATCATTGGCAGGTGGATCAGCCTCACGCGCCAGCTGACAGGAGCATCCTTATATGCAAAACTGTCGCTGATGGTCAGCGATGCCTCCATCTTGCGCTTGCCCCTGTTGCGCCACAGCACATACCACAACACATAGGGTATGAGCAACAGCAGCAGTAGGAAATATATCGGTTGAGTAAATTCCAATTTTCTATTCTACAGTATCAAGTTTTACTTCGTCGACTCTCAGCTTTCAATTATGACTTCGTCGACTTTCGTCACGACTCGTCCATAATCAATCGAGCTTGTCATGGCTCTCGCTGCTCCGAAAGTTCAATTATCGATTTTCAATTCGCCCCCTCACCCTCTCAGTTCAAATAGCAGCCAGCAAACGTAGCCCGTAAGTGCTGCCGCGGCGATAACGAGCAGAGTGACAGCCCATTTCAGCGACAGTCTCATGCGCATCGTCTGCTTCTCCTGCTCGGTGACGGTGGGTTCTATGCGCTCCTCCGTTGGCACGTTCTCCTGCTTCGTCTGATTGATGAAGTCGATAGCCGACATGAGGTTGCGGTCGTTCTCGCTCATTCCTGCGGTGTACTTGGCGAACTTCACAAGGTCGGCAGTCTGAAGGAGCGTGGCCAGCTCCTGCAGCTTCACCTCTTTCTCGTCGGAACCCTCAATGCGCTCTATTATCTCTGCCGAGGTCATCTCCATAGCATTGAAGCCGAAACGCTCCTGCATGTATGTCCTCAGAATGTCTGTCAGCTGGGTGTAGTAAGTCTTTGCAGACAGGGAGTCGGCCATTGCGGGCACCTCCTGCTTCAGACCCTGGATTGACGATAGTGCCTTCTGATGAGGAGGGATAATCTTCCTTATGCGCACCTTGAGCGTTATTGGCTTCTTGCTCTTCAGCCTGATGTATGCGAGCCAGCCCAGTACGTATAGCACTATGAGCAGGAAGGTGAGCCACAGTACCTTTGCCCACTCGGCCCACAGGAACGGATTGTCCTGCACGTCGCGCGGTCCGAAGTACTGGTTGGGATGGAGCGTGTCCACCTCTACTGTCAACACCTTCAGGGCGAGGCTCTTTGAGAGTTCCTCCTTTCCGTTCACCTTTACCTTCAGCTGCGGTATGTAATAGAGGGAGTCCTCCCATGCTGTGAGCGTCAGATGCTGGGTGATGGTGATGAAGCCGTCAGAGGCCGCTATGGTATCGGTCACGGGCAGGTCTACTATCTCTATGCCTGGTGTGAGCTGCTGCTGCGCCTTCCACTGAGGGAAGACCACCTTCTGCCCTTCCTTCACCGTTGCGGAGAGATGCAGGCGTGTCTGCTCGCCCACCACCATCTGTATAGAGTCGATGGTAGCAGTCACATTGGCTTGCACCGTTAGTGCAAGCGCAAGGAGGAGCAATATGTTAAATATCTTCTTCAAAATTTCTTCTTTATCATTGTTGTGTCTGCGATAATGCCGTTGGAGAGTCTGCTGTAATGCCGTTGGAGAGTCTGCGATATTATCGCAGACACAATAACGATATCTATCTCATTGCGAACATCTGTCGGAGTGCCTTGACGAAGTCGCCGTCTGTGGCAACGCTGACATAGTCCACATTGTTTCTGATGAATGTCTGCTGAAGCTTTTCCTCGCGCTCCTGCCAGTATCGCTGATGTGCGCGGCGCAGAGCCTTGCTTGAGGTGTCGATATACTGTTCGTAGCCCGTCTCCGCATCATGAATGCGCAGCAGTCCCACATCGGGCAGGGCCTTCTGCAGGGGGTCATAGAGCTGTATGCCCACCACGTCGTGCTTGGAGCGGCACACCTGGAGGGGTTTCTCAAAGTCCTTGCGGTCGTAGAAGTCGCTCAGCACAAAGGCCGTACAGCGTCTCTTCTGCATCGTGCCGAGATATTCCAGCGCCACAGCCACATCGGTGCGCACAGAGTCGGCCTTGAAGTCGAGCATCTCACGTATTATGTAAAGGATGTGTCGGCGGCCTTTCTTTGGGGGGATATACCTCTCTATCTTGTCAGAGAAGAAAATGACGCCAATCTTGTCGTTGTTCTGTATGGCCGAGAAAGCCAGCGTGGCGGCTATCTCCGTTGCCATCTCCGTCTTCTGCTGGCCGCGTGTGCCGAAGAACAGCGAGCCAGAGACGTCGATGAGCAGCATCACCGTCAGCTCTCGTTCTTCCTCGAACACCTTCACGTAGGGTCGGTGGAAACGGGCTGTGACGTTCCAGTCGATGTCTCTCACATCGTCGCCATACTGATATTCCCTCACCTCAGAGAAGGCCATACCCCTACCCTTGAAGGCAGAGTGGTACTGACCTGCGAACATATTGTTGCTCAGGCCTCGCGTCTTTATCTCTATGCGACGCACCTTCTTGAGAAGTTCTTCTGTATCCACGACAGTCAGTCAATTTAACGGATTAGCCAATTAACAAGTCATCCTAAATCAAGGCACTTCCACCTTATTAATAATACGCGACACGATTTCCTCTGACGTGATATTGTTTGCCTCAGCCTCATAGGACAGTCCTATTCTGTGGCGCAGCACGTCGTGGGCAACGGCACGCACGTCTTCAGGGATGACATATCCCCTGCGCTTTATGAAGGCATAGGCACGCGCTGCCTTTGCCAGATTGATAGACGCACGCGGCGACGCACCGAAGGTTATCATAGCCTTGAGGTCAGCAAGTCCGTACTGGTCGGGATAGCGTGTGGCAAAGACCATGTCGGCAATGTACTGTTCTATCTTCTCGTCGATATACACCTGCCTTACGATGTCGCGAGCCTTGATAATCTCATCGGCGCTGCTCACGGGGCTCACCTTTGGCAGGCTGCCAGCGAGGTTCTCGCGCATGATGCGCTTCTCCTCCTCTATCGTGGGATAGCCAATGACCACCTTGAGCATGAAACGGTCCATCTGGGCCTCTGGCAGAGGATAGGTACCCTCCTGCTCCACTGGGTTCTGCGTGGCCATTACCAGGAACGGCCCAGGCAAAGAGAAGGTATGATCGCCAATGGTTACCTGATGCTCCTGCATCGACTCCAGCAGCGCACTCTGCACCTTGGCCGGAGCACGGTTTATCTCATCGGCAAGCACGAAATTGGCAAACACCGGGCCGCGCTTCACCTGGAAGGTCTCTTCCTTCTGCGAATAAATCATAGTACCCACCACGTCGGCAGGCAGCAGGTCTGGAGTGAACTGTATGCGACTGAACTTTCCGTCAATAAGTGTTGATAACGTCTTGATGGCAAGCGTCTTGGCCAAGCCCGGCACACCCTCAAGAAGTATGTGTCCGTCACTCAGCAAGCCTATCAGCAGGCTCTCCACAAGGTGCTTCTGGCCTACTATCACGCGGTCCATGCCCGAGGTAAGGTTCGTCACGAAATTGCTGTGCTGCTCTATAAGAGCATTCAGCTCTCTTATGTCTATCGTCTCTGCCATATCAATGGTTGTTTGTTTGTAAATTTTCGGAGCGCAAAGTTACTACTTTTTTTTCTATTAAAGCAAGAATACAACAAAAAATAACAATTATTTTGATACCTTGCCCTACGGTTAACGAAGGTTAAAAAGTTTATGCAAAAGAAACGGCAAATGCTTTGTTTCCCTAAAAAAGGCCGCATTTGAGGGGTTTTTCTTGTCCATGTCATTTTTTTTTCGTAACTTTGCGCGCAAATTTTCAAAACATCAACCCCATCAAGTAATACATCAGATTAGGCTACATGGAATGGCTAATAGAATTGTTTACTAAAACCGACAGCATGGCGCACATCGCCATACTCTATGCTGTCGTCATTGCAATTGGCGTATACCTCGGAAAGATAAAGATTGGGGGGATCTCACTTGGAGTGACCTTTGTGCTCTTCGCAGGCATCCTTGCCGGACACCTCGGACTCACCGCCCCAATCGCGACACTCAACTTCATGCAAGACTTCGGACTGATTCTCTTCGTCTTCATGATTGGCCTTCAGGTGGGTCCTGGTTTCTTCTCCAGTTTCAAGGAGGGAGGCATCACGCTCAACATCCTGGCCACCAGCCTCATCGTACTGAACATCGCCGTGATGTTCATCTGCTATTTCTCATTCTTCAATACTGGCGACGCCAACAACCTGCCCATGATGATAGGCACGCTCTACGGTGCCGTAACCAATACGCCAGGTCTGGGTGCCGCTACCGAAGCACTCACAAGTATCATGGGAGCGGCCACACCTGCCATCGCCAACGGCTATGCCTGCGCCTATCCCCTCGGCGTTGTGGGCATCATCGGAGCGACGATAGCAATACGCTATCTCTGCGGCGTGAAGCTGCAGGAGGAGGAAGAAGACCTGAATACCCAGGAGAACGACACCACCTCCAAGCCACACCTGATGCACCTCATAGTGCAGAACGAGTTCCTTGCAGGCCACACAATACTGGAAATACACAATTTCCTCAAGCGCGACTTCATCTGCTCACGCATCCTCAGGGGTGAAGAGCTGATAATCCCCAAGAGTTCCACAACCCTGGAGAGGGGCGACAAGGTGTTCATCGTATGCCCCGAGGCCGACGCAGAAGCCGTGCAGGCATTCATCGGACCCGTCACAGTGGTGCCGGAGTTTGCCGAGCAGGAGAAGACAAAGCAGATGATATCACGCCGCATCCTCATCACCAAGCCTGAGATCAACGGCAAGACACCTGCCAAGCTGCACTTCTCAAGCGTCTATGGCGTCAACGTGACCCGCGTGACACGACAGGGAATGGACATCTTCGCACGCAACGACCTGCCTCTGCAGGTAGGTGACAAGGTGATGGTGGTAGGCGACAAGGTCAGCGTAAACCGCATCTCGTCCGTATTGGGTAACATGGAGAAGCGCCTTGACGCACCAAACATTGCGACAATCTTCGTAGGCATCATTCTGGGCATCATTCTGGGCAGCATACCATTCGCCATCCCAGGCATACCCGTTCCCCTGAAGCTCGGCCTTGCAGGCGGACCGCTCATCGTGGCGATACTCATCGGGCGTTACGGATACAAGGCACACCTGGTGACCTACACCACCACATCGGCCAACCTCATGCTCAGAGAGATAGGGCTGGTGCTCTTCCTGGCCAGCGTGGGAATAAAGGCGGGAGCAAACTTCTGGAACACCGTAGTGGACGGAGACGGTCTGCTATACGTAGCCACAGGTTTCCTCATCACCGTCATACCTATTCTCATCATAGGAACCATAGCAAGGAAGGTGTACCGCTTCAACTACTTTACCATCATGGGTATGCTGGCAGGCGCATGTACCGACCCGCCAGCACTGGGCTTCGCCAATGCCTCATGCTCAAAGGACGCACCGTCAATAGGCTACTCCACGGTCTATCCGCTGAGCATGTTCCTGCGTATCTTCACAGCACAGCTGATAGTGCTGCTATGCTGCAGCTAACAGTATGCCCTGCTACAGCCGACTGTGCTTTATTCCGCAGCTGGCAATAACACCGAACCAAACAAACAGCAAAACATAACCAACAAAAATGAAACGTATCTCACTGACACTGGCGGTCTTACTGACCATCGCCATCAACTCCCAAGCCCTGAACATGCAGGTAGTGGAGAGACTGAAGCAGGATGACCCCCACGGCTTCGGCATCACAGTGCTCTGTATGGGTGTCGTATTCCTTTGCCTGGCCCTGCTCTTTGGCTTCTTCAAAATCTTCGGTTACTTTGCCGACAGACAGAACAAGCTCAAGGCCATAGCCGAGATGGAGCCCTTCAAGCCTATCGTTCAGACAGGTAAGAAGCTCAACGAAGTACGCCACGCCACAAGCAACATTCTGCAAGACGGTATCGAGACAAAGGGACGCGACAAGGAAATCTACATTGCCGTAATCGCCCTGGCCCTGAAACAGTACCTCGACGACGAGCACGACGTAGAATCGGGCATCCTTACCATCAAGCCTCACCAGACAGCATGGAACATCGTGTCGACAGGCTCGCTTGAGAATCCAACTACCAACCAATAACAGACCCACTATCCATCCCCAAAACATCAAACAAAGACAATACAACAATCATGGCAAAATACGAATATAAAGTTCAGGGTGTTGACTATGAGGTTGACATCATCGATATAGAAGGAACCTTGGCAAAGGTATCAGTCAACGGAACCGAGTTCGACGTAGAGTTAAAGCAGCCCATCTCTGTAGGCAAGCAGATTCATAAACCCACACCGGTAAAGCCTGTTGCCGCCAAGGTGGTAGGCGAGACGCCAAAGGTAGAGAAGCCCGCACAGGAGGTTCAGGCTGGCGAAGGCACCAAGGTATGCTCCCCACTGCCTGGCATCATCACGTCAGTAAACGTCAAGGTTGGCGACGCAGTAGCCGTTGGCGACACCGTCATAGTACTTGAGGCTATGAAGATGCAGAATAACATAGAGGCCGAGAACGCCGGAACCATAACAAGCATCATGGTCAAGGAAGGCGACTCCGTAATGGAAGGCACCATACTTGTGACAATAGCATAACGGCAGCACCAACCCATTGCACAAAAACAAGATAACACACTACATTATTAAAATATACACACATGTCAGTAGGTGATTTCATAACAACCAATTTCGACCATTTCCTTCAGATGACGGGCTTTGCCAACGCAGAGTACACCAATCTGATAATGATATGCGTCGGAGCACTCTTCGTCTGGCTCGCCATAAAGAAAGACTTCGAGCCGCTGCTGCTCGTGCCGATAGGTCTGGGCATCATCATCGGCAACATACCGTTCAAGAGCGGAATGGAGATAGGCATCTATGAAGAAAACTCCGTATTGAACTTCTTCTACCAGGGAGTAAAGCAAGGATGGTATCCGCCGCTCGTATTCCTTGGCATCGGAGCGATGACCGACTTCTCGGCACTCATCTCCAACCCCAAGCTCATACTCATAGGAGCCGCTGCACAGTTCGGCATCTTCGGAGCATACATGATAGCACTTGCACTGGGCTTCGCACCCAACGTGGCTGCATCAATAGCCATCATCGGAGGTGCTGACGGACCAACAGCCATCTTCCTTACCAGCAAGCTGTCACCAGAGCTGCTCGGAGCCATCGCCGTATGTGCCTACTCCTACATGGCACTCGTGCCAGTGCTGCAGCCTGTAGTGATGCGACTGCTCACCACTAAGAGCGAACGCGTGATAAAGATGAAGCCAGGACGACAGGTGAGCCAGACAGAGCGCATACTCTTCCCAATCATCGGACTGCTCCTCACCACATTCATCGTGCCTTCAGGACTGCCTCTGCTCGGCATGCTCTTCTTCGGCAACCTGCTGAAGGAAAGCGGCAAGACCGACCGTCTGGCAAAGACTGCCACCAACGCGCTCAACAACGCCGTGGTGATACTGCTTGGTCTCACCGTGGGATGCTCTACGCAGGCACAGTACTTCCTCACCTTCGATACCATCAAGATCTTCGCACTCGGAGCCTTCGCCTTCATCATAGCAACAGCATCGGGCGTGCTCTTCGTCAAGGTGATGAACCTCTTCCTCAGCAAGGACAACAAGATCAACCCACTCATAGGCAATGCCGGAGTGAGCGCCGTGCCTATGGCAGCACGTATCTCCAACAACCTCGGACTGGAATACGACCGCCACAACTTCCTCCTTATGCACGCTATGGGTCCCAACGTGGGAGGTGTGATAGGATCGGCAGTAGCAGCAGGAGCCCTGCTCGGCTTCTTTGTCAACTAAGCCGCTACACCTTATTATATTATAACAGCGGTATAACGTAATAACGTAATAACGCGATAACGACATAACGTAACATCAATCAAAAAAGCATAAACCCCAAAACTATGAAGATTTCAAGAATAGACCACCTGGGAATAGGTGTTGAGAGCATCGAAGCTGTGCTCCCTTTCTTTGAGAACGTACTCGGACTTAAGTGCTACGCCGTTGAGGAGGTAGCCGACCAGAAAGTGAAGACCGCCTTCCTGAAGGTGGGTGAGGTAAAACTTGAGCTCCTTGAGCCAACATCTCCCGACAGCGCCGTGGCTAAATGGCTCGAGAAGGGTGGCAAAGGCGTTCACCACGTAGCCTTCGCCGTAGAAGACGGCGTTGCCGAGGCACTCGTAGAATGCGAGGGCAAGGACATTCGCCTCATCGACAAGGCCCCACGCCCAGGTGCTGAGAACATGATGATAGGCTTCCTGCACCCAAAGTGCACAGCAGGCATCCTCACAGAACTCTGCGAACCAAAAAAGTAACTCACAACTTTATAACTTTAGCAAGAACAACACTTGCATAACTTTCGCAAGAAATATGTCAACACAGTCAGAAAAGATAAAGAAACTGATAGAGAACCGCGAGAAGGCACGCCTTGGCGGTGGCGAGAAGGCCATTGAGAAGCAGCATGCACGCGGTAAGTTCACAGCACGCGAGCGCATCAACATGCTCCTTGACGAAGGCTCATTCGAAGAGTACGATATGTTCAAGCTGCATCGTTGCACCAACTTCGGAATGGAGAAGAAGCACTTCCTCGGCGACGGCGTCGTGGTAGGCTCAGGAACCATCGACGGACGTCTCGTATACATCTTCGCACAGGACTTCACCGTCAACGGCGGCTCACTCTCAAAGACGATGTCTGAGAAGATCTGCAAGGTGATGGACATGGCGATGACCATGGGAGCTCCCGTAATAGGCATCAACGACTCTGGCGGCGCACGCATACAGGAAGGTATCGACGCCCTCGCAGGCTACGGCGAAATCTTCGAGCGCAACATCCTGGCATCAGGAGTAGTGCCACAGATATCCATGATTTATGGCCCATGCGCCGGAGGTGCCGTATATTCTCCAGCCCTGACCGACTTCACCCTGATGATGGAGGGAACATCCTACATGTTCCTCACCGGACCCGCTGTGGTAAAGAGCGTCACTGGTGAGGATGTGGATGCCGAGCACCTCGGTGGAGCCAGCGTACACGGCTCAAAGTCTGGCGTGACACACTTCACGGCACAGACCGAGGAAGAGGGTATCGAGATGATAAAGACACTCATGTCATACCTGCCTTCCAACAACATGGAGCAGACTCCACGCCGCGAGTGTACCGACCCAATAGACCGTCTTGACGACTCGCTCAACGAGATTATCCCTGAGGACACCAACCAGGCATACGATATGTACAAGGTCATCTCTGCCATCACCGACGACGGAGAGTTCTTCGAGGTACAGCCAAAGTTCGCCAAGAACATCATCATCGGCTTCGCACGCTTCAACGGCCAGTCAGTAGGCATCGTGGCCAACCAGCCATCAGCCTATGCCGGTGTGCTCGATGTTAACGCATCACGCAAGGGAGCACGCTTCGTGCGTTTCTGCGACGCATTCAACATTCCTATCGTAAGCCTCGTCGACGTGCCAGGCTTCCTCCCGGGAACAGGTCAGGAATACAACGCCGTCATCCTGCATGGCGCCAAGCTGCTCTATGCTTACGGAGAGGCTACCGTGCCAAAGGTTACCGTAACGCTCCGCAAGTCTTACGGCGGCTCACACATCGTGATGGGCTGTAAGCAGCTCCGCGCCGACATCAATTTCGCATGGCCATCAGCAGAGATCGCCGTGATGGGCGCATCAGGTGCCGTAGCGGTGCTGCAGGCCAAGGGCATCAAGCAGGTAAAGGAGGAAGGCGGCGACGTGGCTGCATTCATCGAGGAGAAGGAAAAGGAATACACAGACCTCTTCCAGAACCCATATCAGGCAGCCAAGTATGGCTATATCGATGATGTCATCGAGCCACGCAACACCCGATTCCGCATCATCAAGGCTCTTGCACAGCTTGCCACGAAGAAGCAGATGCTGCCAGCAAAGAAACACGGATGCATACCTATGTAGTTTTTCAGCAGGCACACCCTGTCAGGCGATAGGGTGTGCCGCCACACTACATCTAACAATAAATCTCACCAAAACCCACTATAATGAAAAAAGTTCTCTTCATAAACCACGACATCATACCCTACGTAGCAGAAACGGCACTGGCTCGAATGGGGAATTTAGCACCAAAGATGATCCAGGAAGCAGGCTGCGAAATCCGCACCTTCATGCCACGCTGGGGCAATATCAATGAGCGCAGAGGACAGCTGCACGAGGTGATACGCTTGTCGGGACTCAACATTGCCACCAATGACATTGACCATCCGCTCATCATCAAGGTGGCAAGCATCGTGGGAACAAAGGTGCAGGTTTATTTCATCGACAACGAGGAATTCTTCCAGCGCAAGGGACAGACGGCAGATGCCAACGGCAAGGCCTACAAAGACAACGGCGAACGCGCCGCCTTCTTCGCACGCGGAGTCATCGAGACCATCAAGAAGCTCAGATGGACACCTGACGTGATACACTGTCAGGGCTGGATGACATCACTTGTGCCCCTCTTCGTCAAGAAACTATACAACGAAGACCCCGCCGTGGCCAACGCCAAAGTGGTGACATCGCTCTTTGCCGAACCCAAGAAGATAAAACTGGAGAAGAACGTCAAGGACTGCATAGTATTCGGAAGCGTGACAAAGGAAACGCTGCTGCCCTACAAGGACGCTATGGACATCCTGGAATTCCAGAAGATAGCCATAGACCATTCCGACGGCGTGATACAGACCAGCCCCGACATTGACCCCAAGCTCCTCGAATATGTTACCGCTGCCGAAAAGCCTTTCGCCGACATTCAGCAGGAAGACTTCGCTGCTAAATACATAAAATTCTACGACTCTCTCTATCAATGAAGAAGATATTCTTTATAATAACCACATTCCTCATCACCCTCGTCAGCTGCGACGACACCACCGACACACTCGGTTCTTCGCTCATTGACATCAACGACACCATACACATTGAAACAAAAGAATTCAATGTGGCGTCGCGCTCCGTCAGGGCAACAAACCTGGTATCAAGGTCAACCACAGGATACCTCGGCAAAATCAAGGACCCCGAAACGGGTCTATACATACAGGGTAACTACATGACGCAGTTCAGGCCGCTCATGCTGGGACAGTTCGAGGAACTCGACTCTATCGTCGTCGAGGACTATAACCCCTCTCTGCCGCGCTGGTCACAGGTGAAGTGCGACTCATGCGCCATCATGCTCTACATGCCAACATGGTATGGAGACTCACTGGAGCAGATGAAGCTGACGGCCCATGAGATGAGGATACCATATGAGGAAGGAGTGGCTTATCCCAGCAACTTCAACCCCATCGACGAAGGCTACATCAGAACCGACAACGGCTCCATACACAAGCAGCTCTCATACACAACGTCGAACCGCGTGTACTCGCTGGCAGACCGCACAAGCACAAACTACTCCAACAACATCGTAGTAACAATCAACGAGCCCTATACCGATATCGAGGGCAACACTTACAACAACTACGGCACATACATCATGCGCAAGTATTTCAACCCTGCAACGTCGAAATACTTTGAGCAGCAGTATCAGTTCAACCACAACATCTGTCCGGGCTTCTACTTCGAGACATCCGGCGGACTGGGCAATATGGCCACCATCGACTATGCCGGCCTCCTCGTATACTACTCCTTCATGGACAATGACACGCTCTTCCACACCGCTGCCATCTTCGGAGCTACGGAAGAGGTGCTGCAAAAGACATACATCTCACAAGAGACCAACAAGATGGAGGAACTCGTGGAAGACAACTCCTGCACATACCTCAAGACCCCCGCAGGCATCTTCACCGAGCTGACCCTGCCCGTTGACGAAGTGATGTCAAAAGAACACAGCAAAGACACCCTGAGCACAGCACGTCTCTTCATCTCGCGCATCAACAACAGCAACCTGTCCGACTACAGCCTGCCTGTGCCAAAGACGCTGCTGCTGGTGCAGAAAGACAGCGCCGACGTCTTCTTCGCAAAGCAGAAGCTGGTGGACTATCGCAACACACACCTCTCCTCCTATTCCAAGACATACAACGGCTACACCTTCGGCAACATCTCATACCTCATCTCCCAAATGTACCAGGAGCGTGCAATGTCAGGGCTGAGCAACGAGGAATATGCCGCATTGCATCCTGACTGGAACAAGGTGATGATAATACCCGTAGAGACGACCTACGCCACCCTCTCGTCCTCAAGCGAGCTGACGAAAGTAACCTACGACATGTCCCTAACAAGCACTAAGCTGGTACGGGGCTCTACCGACAATAACAACATCGTGCTGAAGGTCATCTACAGTAACTTCAGCGAGTAAACCAACAGCAGCTTCAGCGAGCAACAGTCATGGCCGACAACTATCTGGAATATCATCGCGAGGACTATGAGCGCCGCAAAGCCCTGTGGCTTGCCAAGAAAAGCCACAAGCGCTCCTCTCCCAAGCGCACGGGCATACAGCGCCCCGACGACGAATCCCTGTAGCCCACGTCACCTGCTACAGCCGATACTGCACCCTCTCAACGCAACAATAACAAAACAACAAACAACATACTATTATGATAAAAATAACCTTTCCTGATGGCTCCGTCCGCGAATACGAAAGCGGCACCACAGGTCTTCAGATTGCAGAAAGCATTTCCCCCGCCCTGGCACGCAACGTAGTAGCATGCGGCATCAACGGCGAGACGACTGAACTGAACCGTCCCATAGATGCCGATACAAAGATTGAGCTCTACCGTTTTGACGATGACGAGGGCAAGCACGCCTTCTGGCACACCTCAGCCCACCTCCTGGCAGAGGCCCTGCAAGAGCTTTATCCTGGCATACAGTTCGGCTTCGGACCCGCCACGGAGAACGGCTTCTTCTATGATGTGCAGCTGCCTAACGGCGAGATGATAAAGGAAGGTGACTTCCCCACCATAGAGGCAAAGATGCAGGAACTGGCCCGCAAAGACGAGGCAGTAGTGCGCAAAGAAGTATCCAAGGCCGATGCTGTGGCACAGTTCAAGGCTCAGGGTCAGGACTACAAGGTGGAGCATATCGAGCAAGACCTCGAGGACGGTTCCATCACCACCTATACCCAGGGCAACTTCACCGACCTCTGTAAGGGTCCGCACATCGTATCCACCGGCATCATCAAGGCCATCAAGCTCACCTCCATTGCAGGTGCCTTCTGGCGCGGCGATGCCACCAAGGCACAGCTGCAGCGCCTCTACGGCGTCTCATTCCCAAAGAAGAAGATGCTCGACGAATACCTCGTCATGCTCGAAGAGGCCAAGAAGCGCGACCACCGCAAGATTGGCAAGGAGATGGAGCTCTTCATGTTCTCAGACCGTGTGGGCAAGGGACTTCCCATCTGGCTGCCAAAAGGCACCGACCTGCGCCTGCGCCTGCAGGAGATGCTGCGCACCATACAGAAGCGCTTCGGATATCAGGAGGTCATCACTCCGCATATCGGCTCGAAAAACCTCTACGTCACCTCCGGCCACTGGGCTCACTACGGCAAGGACTCTTTCCAGCCTATCCACACCCCCGAAGAGGATGAGGAATACATGCTCAAGCCAATGAACTGCCCTCACCACTGTGAGATCTTCGCCAGCAAGCCACGCTCCTACCGTGAGCTGCCGTTCCGCTGCGCTGAGTTCGGCACCGTATACCGCTATGAGCAGTCTGGAGAGCTCCACGGACTCACCCGTGTGCGCTCATTCACTCAGGACGATGCACACATCTTCTGCCGCCCTGACCAGGTGAAGACAGAGTTCCTGCGCGTACTCGACATCATACAGGCCGTATTCTCCATCTTCGGATTCAAGGACGACCAGGTAGAGTTCCAGATTTCTCTCCGCGACCCTGAGGACAAGGAGAAATACATCGGCACCGACGAGATGTGGCAGAGCGCCGAGCAGGCCATCATCGACGCTTGCGAAGAGCGCGGCCTCAATGCACGTCGCGAAACAGGCGAGGCAGCCTTCTACGGCCCTAAGCTCGACTGCATGGTGAAGGATGCCATCGGTCGTCGCTGGCAGCTGGGCACCATTCAGGTTGACTACAACCTCCCACAGCGCTTCGAACTGGAATACACCGCCGATGACAACAGCAAGCAGCGCCCTGTCATGATTCACCGCGCACCATTCGGTTCCATGGAGCGCTTCACAGCCGTGCTCATCGAGCATACCGCAGGACATTTCCCACTCTGGCTCACACCAGAGCAGGTGGCCATCCTGCCTATCTCCGAGAAGTACAACGACTATGCAGACAAGGTGCAGGACTACCTCACCTCCGTTGGCGTGCGCGCCATCGTCGATAACCGCAACGAGAAGATTGGCCGTAAGATTCGCGACAACGAAATCAAGCGCATCCCATACATGGTCATCGTCGGTGAGAAAGAAGAGGCCGAAGGCAACGTAGCCATGCGCCAGCAGGGTGGCGGCGAGCAGGCCGTCATGTCAATGCAGGACTTCGGCAAGCGCATCAACGAAGAAGTAGCCAACATGCTTCAGGCAATGAACATCAGACCAAAAGACTGATAAACCATACACACCAAACAAAAACGGACGGGCCACAAAAGCTTCGTCCGTTTTTTTTATTCACATCGTCCCGCCGCCTTCGTCTTCGTAGGGACATATGTCCCGTTTCGTAAGAACTCTGTAGCGAAGCGTTTAACTTTGTTGACTGACTTTCATTCGTAAGCATCCTTAGAATTACCCGTTGTAGCAGTTGTGGTTTTGTTGTACCTTTGCCCCCGCAATAGTGCACCCAAACTACAACTG
>CAJOOC010000020.1 GCA_905236165.1 uncultured Prevotella sp.
CGCTCCTAAAGCGATTGTAAAACTTAATAGAATTCACGCCTTTGAATATGTCTCTTGGTTTCATGGGTGCAAAGGTAGCAAAAATCTGTGAGATTAGTGCGGTCTAAGCGCCTATACCTATCGTTTGATTTCGATGAATAGCCATGAAAGGAATCTTCTTCTTATACTCCTCCAGTATATCCCACGTTCCGTCAGATGAACAGTCATCAGAGACGACAAGTTCTATGTCTCGTATTGTTTGACGCAATATAGAGTCTATCTGAGCTCTGAGGAATCTTGCACCATTATAGGTGGCCATTGCTATGGAAATCATTTTCTATATTCTAAAGATATTTTCCGACGATTTTGGGGAAACATCTGTCAACTAATGGGTATTATTATTCTGGCAAGTTAATAGCCCTTAAACGAAACCACACACCTTATTTACATAAGGCATCTTTCTTTCTATTATTATCATAATCGACGAAACAATTATGGCCATGATGAATATGAGCGTGAGAGCCAGCAATGGGCTACTGGAAAACACCAAAGCTCCAACATAATATAAAGGAAGCATTATTAATAGGTGATTAAGATAGTACTGCAATGAATATCTACCAATGAATGAGAACACCTTTCGTAAATCATTAATATTGAGTAACGCTACGGACAGATACCAAAAAGCTATGCAGCCCAATAATGGCATTATATAGAGATTCACCCACAATGGTACCAACGTATTGATTGCCAACAATAACACAAACAAAAAGATGAATATTAAGCAAGACTGCCTGTCACACATTTGTTCTCTCATTGTTGGGTAGATATTCTTCAACAGAAAGCCTATAATAAACCAAGGATAGTAATGCACAATCCTTGATGCACACAATACGTTTGGATTAGGGGCGAAATCTATGATTATGCTTTGAAACACTAACATCCCCACACCCAATATTGCCAAGACATAACGATTTCTTATCAGTTTCGTGATAACCATCATCACAAATAAAGCATATAGAAACCAATAGTATTTACCACAGAGAATACTGAGGAAGATTTCTCTAAAGACATTGTCAACATGACCATGAGTATAGGTCGAAAAGATATATCTTAAGAACAGGGATAGTAATATGAAAGCAAACCACGGCAATAATAAACGTTGTACTTTCTTCCTAAGGAAGGGAACCCATTTGTCTTTTACTGAAAACAAAATGCCCGATGCAATGAAAAACATATTCAGATTGAAAGATGCAATAAAAGATTGTACACCTATAAATCCACTTTCTCCGAAATCCACTGGATGCGAACAAAAGCAATGTCCCAAAATGATAAGCAACATGGCAATGCCCTTGTATATGTCTATCTCATCATAATGTTTCTTTACAGATACCATGATATCACTTTTGGATAATGTTTTATCCCTAATGTAAAAAATGAGCCCCCGATCTCCTTCACCATAAACATATCTGTTTTCACTTTTAATATCCTTCGGGTAAGATTCAAATCAGCAGGTACCACCTTGCTGCATTACATAGCTTCTGTGATGCCTTCTTTATCCTGGCCGAGAGAGTGAACTTCCTTCCCTTATTATAATAAGGGTCTATCAACACTTTGTTTCTGAAAATAATATGTGGTTTAGGCGCATCTTCCTTAATCCATTCTTCAGGCATTACATAGCCGTCACGTCCCAAGACTTTACAAGGATGCTTCCTCAAATAAGCGTTTATATGGCTCTCATCATGAACACAGGCAATGATACCTCTATTGTAGTCATCTTGAATGTTTTTACGTAACGTTCTTATCATTTCAAGGTATGCTGATGCCGTGCCACCATTAAGTCCTCCCATGAAATAGATATAGTTCCCCCCGTATGGAGCAACGTATGCCAGCGACTTTTTGTTACGCTCGTATGGATAGAACATTGCAGGACGTGCCTGAGCCTTTCCTGGCCATATTCCCATAGCAAGCCCAGTCTCATCAGGCAGGAGCTCGTCACCAACGGGCTGCATTATCAGAGCATTGGAATTAAAGAAATAAATGTAGTCATATTGTTTCAACTCCTGCTCAGCCTTCATGAACATTTCGAAACGGAACAAGGAGTCCTTAGGAAATCCCGCACATTCCTTATGGTATAGACGGACATTATCTTTCCCCGCCCCTAAAGAATCATCATCCGTCCAAACAAAATAAGTCTTTTCAGCATCACAAAACAAATTTTGCTCTGCAGACGAGTAAAAGCCTTCAAAGAACTTGCTGTACTTTCCCGTACAAATGTATAGAACCGCAATCTTCATATTGTTGAATTTAGTAACCTAAACGTGTTTCATGGTATAGTTCATTGAAATCATAAAAAGCATACGGATAATAGTGTGCCCATTCAGGTTTATACTCTAAAACAATGTAGAAACGTAAGAACAATGCCACTATAATAGACAATAAGATTCCTCTTCTATTTAGGATGTTATTACATTGGTAAATTTTACGAACAAGCAGAATGTACATGAATGGTTGGAAAAACATGGCATATCTTGAAAAAATCAAGAATGGAATACTTATAAAAAGGATGCTCACGCACAATAAACTCATCCACCATAGAGGACGTTCATATTCATCAATTACACTATTCTTTTTATGTATCCCATAAATTACAATCATCAATATAAACGTCAAAGTAAAATTCAGCATCGCAGCCAATGGGGTCGTTTCTCTCTGCAGGGTTTGTTTATAGTAGAATGATTCTCCATAGTCTAACAACAATATAATATTTAATATTGCAAATGCAATAAAAAAAGTAGAAACTACAAAAACAGAAATATTGCGCATATTTAATTCAAATTTACAAATGAGTGGAACAACAAACAACACTATCGCAGAGTTGTGAAATAACATTGCAAGTAATATGCTACATAAGTACCAGAATATATGCTTTGGATAAAAATAGCGAAATGAGACAAAAAATATTATCGCAGCAATTGCTTGCCTTTGCGCACTATATATTGAACCTAATCCAGACAACATCATAATGAATATCCACAAAGCTATTTTTTCTGTATATTGTCCTGCTAACCATACACAAGCAATTGATATAATTAGTGAGGTTATAAGTATAATGGCGTATGGATCATACCATATTCTTCCTACTATACGCTCATATATTTGATAACCAGGTTCAAACCGATCAAATTTTTCTAAGTAATAAATAGGAAGTCGCTCAAAATAATCATCATAGATAATATCTCTAAAATGCTCATAATAGTGAGCAGTATCATTTAGTATTGGTAAATCCCTGAAGCCGAAAAATCCGAAAAGAAGGGCAAAGCACAGAATGTACTGCGCTATCAATTTACCTCTTCTAAAAGACTCTCCTCTACCTAAATAAAAGTGGAGTATGAAGAATAGGAATGTATAAAAAATAATGAATAACATGTTAACCTAATAATTAACACTAACGTTATACATTTACTGTTTCAGCATCCGAGCATATCCCTTTATGGTTTCAGCAAGGTAGCTATGGTAGGGATTTCTCATCAAGAATGATATGAAGGAATATACCAGAATTGCAGTCAGTAGATTGACTGTAAATCGTATGCGGTAATCTATATCCACTTGGCAAAGGTAATATGCAAGACTTCCCATCACCGCAAGGCATACCAAAGTAGGCAGTATTGCCTTAGCCTGAGATAAAAGTCCAAACTCTATCTCACGTCCGGCAAAGTATGACACAAATACTGCATTGAACACGTTGTATGCTACCAGTATCATCAGCAATATCTCCATATCATATCTTATGCCGATGAACAATACTACTACAAGCAGCACTTTCCTTACGAACTCTATCCGAAATACCATATCGGCCCTGTTCTTTACGAGAAGGATGTCCATGTTGATGTCTGCAAAGCAAAAGATGCCACCTATTATGCAGAGATACTTGAAATAATGTGCAGCAACAGACCATTCCGAAGCAAGGATGATGTTGAAGAAGTCATCGGCCTCTATCATAAGGAACAGCATAATGGGTGCTATGATGTAGAATGCCATACCCACTACCTTCTGACTGTATTGTCTCAGGCGCTCCGCATCGTCCTGGAATGTTGCCATTACAGAATATGACACTCTATGAATGGAATAGGATGTCGTACCGGAGATTGTTGACTGTATTTTATTTGGAACGGAGTAATTTCCCAGAACCGTTGAAGAATAAGCCTTGCCAATGAACAGGTTTGCCATATTATCGGCTATTGCGGCCATCAGGTGACTGCCCAGCACATTGGCAGAGAATTTCAGATATTTCATTATTGACGACCATTCAAACTGCAAAGAAGGCCTCCATTTGTTCAAAATCCAAAACAAAGATGTACGAAGCAGGGCGAATGACAGCGACTGAGCAACCAAGCCCCATGCATTCCTGTACATCACAGATACTGCTATGCCTATTATTCCGGATATGACAACAGACACAAGTGATATGCGGAACACCTTGTTGAATTCTACGTTCTTAAACAACTGTGCCTGTTGTACGACAGTAAAAGACTGTAAGACAAGGGCAAGGAATGACACCCTCACAAGGTCTGTTAGCTGCGGTTCATTATAAAATGCTGCTATTGCCGGTGCAGAAATGTATGCAACGACATATACCATAAAACCAAGTATGATATTGAAATAGAAAACTGAAGAGTAATCCTCTTGAGTCACGTTCTGCTCGCGTATCAAAGCCTGACCGAAGCCGCTGTCTATCAATATGGATGAGAAAGCCATGAATATCGTCATCATGCTGATAAGACCAAATTCTGAAGGCTTCAGGAACTGAGCTATTACCAGCATGCAGAGCATCTGGATGCCTACAGTGAAGAATCGCTCCACCATGCTCCAGAATGCGCCTTTGACAGATAGATTATTCATGTAAACTCAAGAAAAACTCAGAATTTCTTTCCGAACACGATGTTGATGAACGTCAGTATGAGCATCTTGGCATCAAACCACAGGGAGCGATGCTTCAGATAGTACAGGTCCAACTCAAGACGGCGCAGCATCTTCTCCATCGTGTCGGTATAGCCGTTGTAGAGGGTGGCGTAGGATGTCACACCGGGCCTCACCTGATAGAGATACACGTAGCGGGGGTCGCGCTGCATAATCTGGTCGATGTAGTATTTGCGCTCCGGCCTGGGACCGATGAAGGCCATCTCACCTTTCACCACGTTCCACAACTGGGGCAGTTCGTCAAGATGGTGAGCACGAATAAACTTGCCTACCTTTGTCATACGTGTCTCATTCTCATGCTGATAAAGGGCAGGGCCGTCCTTCTCTGCATCCACAACCATGCTGCGGAACTTATAAATGTAGAATGGTCGTCCGAAACGCCCTATGCGCTCTTGCTTGAAGATTGCAGGACCGCCATCCTCTCTCCTCACAGCAATATAGCATACCAGCATCACTGGTGAGAATACAACAAGACAAACTAAAGCTACACAGAGGTCCAAAAGCCTCTTGATGTTGCGCTCCAGTTCGTTCATGCCGTCTACGATATATTCGTCTTTGGTAGTATCCACTTTTCTATAGAATGAATATTGAATATTGAAAATTGAATAATTGGATATTGAACGATGGGGTATATGTCGATAATCCTACTTTTTAGGTAGGGTTAAAAGAACCCACCTTTATAATCCATCCAAAGTCTGCGCTCTACGATATGCTTTCTGATATAGTCCCACACGAGGGTGAATGGACGGGACAGAGGCTCTGAAGGGAACTCCATGATGTAGCGAAGGTTGTAGAGCATCTGGCTGGAGTGAAGCCTCAGCGGTGTTTTTTGAACATTGTGTTTATAATAATGGCCCATATCACCAGCCTTGAGCATTTCATGGAGCAGTAGCTTACCTGCACTTTTGTTGGCAGGGGCGATGTCGGTATTCTTCTTCAGGCCCAGCTTTTCTGTCTCTATCCACATCAGCGCGCAGAAGAACTTATACATGCCGCAGCGGTGTAGTTCCTTGACGAATTCCTTTTTCTCCTCGTCGGTAAAGTCCTGCTTCAGCAGATAGTAATAGTCCACAGCATGACGCACTCCCACTCCCTGAGTGAAGAAATGCCTCATGGTGTGCGACAACATGAATATCAGGTTAAACGGCTTTGTGGGAGCACAGATGGTCTCTCCGCATGAAGGCAGCAGCACCCTGTTGTTGAACACCTCATCAGCATGACGCTTATAGAAGTCCTGCTGGTAATGGTTGTGCCACTTGTTGTAACAATAGGAAGGCTTATAGTGAACCTCCACATTGATGTCCTCAAAGAGATGGAAGTTCATGTGGTGATACTGAACGTTCATCGTGGGGAAAATGGTATGGACAAAGTCCACTATCTCTTTCTTCGTACCGTCAAGCCACACATCAACATCACCAGGCGACCTCGACTCCGGGTCATCATACATCTGTGCATTGCCCTGACCCTTCAGTATGCAACATCTGAAACCATTGTCCGTGAAGTATTTCATAGCTTCACAGGCACGGAGGTCTGTCTGAGCATTACGCCTCTTGATGCCCTCTGCTGCTGCATACCAGTCGGTGAGAGTGTCGACATCTATGGGAAGCTTCTCCCCTGTGCGCTCATTATACCTCTTCAGCCCGGCAAAGACAACACCGTCAATGGTATTCCTCTTGCAGAAACGGAAGAACAGTTTCCAGTTCAGTCCGTCAAACACCGAGGCTGACTGACCCTCATCATCAAGACAGAAGGCTATGACCCTGAAGATTCTGTCCATTATATCGTTTGTTGAATTCATACTGAGATTGCTCTTAAAGACTGCGTGGGGACACCGCACCGCCTATTGCAGCGCGACGTAACCGTCACGTGAATTGATTTCCACTCTGTTCCCATTATCTCAAACTGCACGTCAGCGCTGCTATCCAGACACTACACGCAGTCTATAATTTTGAAGGATTTGACAAATAACTGAAGGTTTTTCGTGTCGTTAGTATATTTGTCCCCCCTTTAAGAATGCAAAGTTAAGAAAAAAAAACGGCATTCCGAAGGATTTAACATATATTTACGCTTCCGGAGCGACTTTAGTAATCATAGTAATCATACAACGACCACGAATTACACGAATTACACGATTTAAACGATTACGGAGTAATGGTATTGCAAAGCAAATTCGAGTCATTCGTGTAATTCGTGGTTGAAAAAAGAATCCGTATCCCTGTATGTTTTACTGTTCTTCTATTTCGGAGAGTTCAAGCCAGAGCATTTCCTTCTCGTCAATCTCGGCAATGAGTTCAGGGAGGCGGCGTGAGAGTTCGGTGATACGCTCGACGGTAGCCTTACCGCTACTCAGTTCTGCCTCTATCTGTGCCTTCTCTGCCGCGAGGAGTTGCAGGGCCTTGTCGGTCTCCTCAAAGAGACGGCGTTCCTTGAAGGTCATCTTGCGCTTCTGACGGAGATTGGGGTCGCGTGGACCGCTGTTTTTCGTCTCGATTTTGGCTGAGACTTTGGCTTCTGCTGATTCTGAAGCGGAAGAGACCGTCTTACTCCAGGAACGGTACTGTGTGTAGTTGCCAGGAAAGTCTTGTATCTTGCCTTCACCGTGGAAGACAAGAAGATGGTCAACGACCTTGTCCATGAAATAGCGGTCGTGACTCACCACAATGACACAACCCGGGAAGTCCTGAAGATATTCTTCCAGAATCTGGAGCGTCTGTATGTCGAGGTCGTTGGTGGGCTCGTCAAGAATAAGGAAGTTTGGATTGCGCATCAGTACGGTACACAGGTAGAGCTTACGCTTCTCACCGCCAGAGAGTTTGTATACGTAGTTGTATTGCTGATCAGGGGTGAAGAGGAAGTGCTGCAGTAGCTGCGAAGCTGAGTAATGACGTCCCTGTCCGAGATCTATATACTCTGCTATATCGCGCACTATATCAATAACTTTCTGCTGATCGTTAAACTGAAGTCCTTCCTGCGAAAAGTATCCAAAGCTGACGGTCTCACCAATATCGAAAGAGCCCTCATCGGCAGGGGTATGACCCAATAGAAGCTTGAGGAATGTTGACTTGCCTGTGCCGTTATTTCCCACAATGCCCATCTTCTCGAAACGCGAGAAGTTATAGTAGAAATGGTCGAGGATTACCTTCTCGCCATATTTCTTCGACACATAGCGGCACTCAAAGATTTTGGAGCCGATATACACGTTTGTCGACTTGAGTCTTATCTGACGCTCTTCTATGCGCTGCTTGGCCTGACGCTCCAGCTCGTAGAAGGCTTCTTCACGGTATTTCGCCTTATGGCCTCGTGCCTGAGGCTGACGTCGCATCCATTCCAACTCACGACGATAGAGGTTATTGGCGTGCTGTATATTGGCTGCAAGGGTATCGATGCGCTGCTGACGTTTCTCTATGTAATAGGAATAGGAGCCGCGATAGGTGTAGATGGTCTGGTCGGCCAGCTCGAGGATGATGCCACAGACGTTATCAAGGAAGTAACGGTCGTGGGTGACCATCAGGAGTGTTTTGTTGCCACGACGCAGAAATCCTTCCAGCCACTCTACCATCTGTAGGTCGAGGTGGTTGGTGGGCTCGTCAAGGATAAGGAAATCGGGATTGGAGATGAGCACCTGTGCCAATGCTATGCGCTTCTGCTGACCTCCACTGAGTTGCTCTACAGGCTGCTCCATATCAGTGATGCGCAGCTGGGTGAGAATCTGCTTGGCCTTCAGCTGGGCCTCATCGGTAATGTGTGTGTTTGAGAAGCAGGCTTCGAGGACTGTGGCCCCCTTTGGAAAGACGGGAGTCTGCCTGAGATAGCCCGTTCTGACTCCGTTACGGTATATTATCTGCCCCTCATCAGGACTTTCTTCTCCTGTAAGAATTGATAGGAGTGTTGACTTTCCTGTGCCGTTCTGTGCTATAAGGCCAACACGCTGCCCCTCTCCAACGCTGAATGAGATGTTGGAGAAGAGCACGCGGTCGCCGAATCGTTTTGATAGGTTTTGTATATCTATTATTGGTTGCATCGAATGTTATTCTACCGCCATTTTGCGCCCTCCTACAAGGTATATTCCCCGTGGCAGGAGGTCAAGATGCGCAGCGTTGCCCACCTTCAGCCCTTGCAGGTTATAGACGGCATCTTCGCTGGTAGCGGTTGTGTCCTTCCCTACCCCACTTACTCTCTTCACACCTGTAGTGGCGGCTTTAAGGGAGCAGAAGGTAAAGTAGGCTGGCTCTTCGTATTTGGCCGGTAAGGCATCATGAAGATAGAGGCCCGTACCAATGTTGCGCAGGGTGAAGCCTTTGCCTTCAACATACTGCACATCCCATACGGCTCCGTTCTTCATGTCTTCGCCGTTACCTGCGGTGAGTCCGAGGATGAAGCTGCACCAGCCGGTTTCTACGGGCTGCGAGTTGAGGTAGCCGGGCTTGCCCCAGATGTTGTATTCGTTGCCCAGCGGGTCGATGAGACGAAGCCTGTAGTAGTTGCGCACATCCGGGTCGGCATCGTTTTTCAGGCTCTCAAGGCGGAAGTAGTAGCCAGCAACTTCATTAGTGAACACTGTGGAGAAATCATCATAGCCAAGGTTTTGAAGATTCGGACCATAGATGGCCTTGCCCTCTTGTTCATTGACGATGGCAAAGGTGCGAGTATCTATCTCTGCCACAGAGGTATAGCGTTTGCCCACTGCTGCCGTCACACCAGGCTGTGGAATGAATTCATCACTTACGGTAACGCCGGAGAGACGTTCGTATGTAGAACCATCGGTGGCGGTCACTACAGCCTTCAGCTCATAGCGGCCGGAGGCATCGGGCGTGAAGGAGCAGGTGTAGGGCTGCTGCGTGAAGCTCTGCAGGAGCGTGGTGCCTGCATAGAGGTCTATTCGTGATATTGTCTTAGTGCGCAAACGTGCCTTTACCTCTATGGAGACAGGCGTATTCTGAGTCACACGCAGGGCCGATGGCTTGACATATACCGAGGCCTCCTTCACCATTCCGGGGAAAGGACTCTTGGCATTCTTGGCTGCAGCGGTCTGCATGTATTGACGCAGCCACGTGAGGGCTGAACGCTCCTTGCCATCACGGATAAGGCCGGAATAGCCGGCACCGTCGTTGGTCCAAGTATGACCGTAGAACCATCCCCACAGCGTCACACCGGCACAGTAGTCGGCCTCCCACATCGTGGGGATATGCTCCTTGTAGTACTTCAGCTGCTCACTGTCGCTCTGGGTGCCGATGTCGTATTCGGTGATATACATAGGCATCTTCAGCGCATTCTGCGTACTGGTCATCGAGGCTTTTAGCGTAGCCTTCGAGCAGCCGTAGAGCTCATGGGCCTGACAGCCATATGCATCGATGGGTGCTCCGGCATCGCGAAGGGTGCGCACGAGGTCTACGAACTGCGGTACGTTATGCTGCAAACTGTTGAAGTCGTTATAGACAAGGATGGCATCGGGCCAACGTTCTGCTGCCATCTCAAAAGCACGGATTATCCAGTCATAACCCGTAACGCCCTTACCGCCAAGGGCTTCTATCATCAGATAGGTCTCGCCCTGATGGCCTTCTACGGCCTCGTTGACAACGTCGATGATGGCCAGATTGGGATAGTGGGCCTTTACGGCATCCATCCAGTTCACTATTGCCTGATAACGCTCCTCAGCCGAGATGTCCCTTAGCCAACCTGGAAACTGCGAGCCCCATACCAGGGTGTGGAACTTAAAGGGGAACCCCTTCTGAGCAGCATAGTTGGCGGCTTTGTCTGAGCCCCACCAGTTGTAGCTGCCGCGAGTACCCTCAACGCTTTCCCATTTTGTGGCGTTCTCAGGCGTCACCTGATTCCAATAGTTGGAGAAGATGAAGCCTTCAAAGTCCATGTCGCTGGACCATGTTGTAGTGATGTTGCCCAGGAACTTGTCCTTGTTGGAAGAGAGCTGGGCAGAGGCCTGCGTGGCATAGAGCGTGAAGGCCATAATGCTGATTAGTAGTCTTTTTACCATTATTACATCCGATTTGATTGATTTGTTTTCGGGTGCAAAGGTACTAAGAAACTCCGAATATGCTGGTAGGCTTTCGTATCAGATACTTTCGCGATTGTAACAATATGTTATAATTGCACTACCATCCCTTCGTCGGTAAGGGATGAATGCGGGAAAACCTCCTGTGCTTCCTTCAGCAATATCTTCTCGTCCATATAGCGCTGGCTGTAATGCCCGAGCAGCAACTGCTGTGCTTCGGCAGCCTTGGCGGTCAGGGCAGCCTCGCGGGCTGTGGAGTGGAGATACTTCTCAGCCTTATCGTGCATATCCTCCCCGTAGGTTGACTCATGATAGAGCGTGAGACGATGCTGAGGTGTCAGTTCCCTGAGCAGTTGCCCCAAGTGGGGCAAGTATGAAGTATCAGAACAATAGGCATAAGCCCTGCAAGGATCAGGAGGCGTAGTGAGTACATCGTTGGATATCGTCTCACCCTCTTCATTGACCCAGTCAAGGCCGGCACGCAGATTATTGATTTGTGAACGCGGCACATTGTGGAAGTGCAGCATCTCTGGATTGATATGCCGTTCACCAGGTTTTTCCTTGAACAGAAATCCCGCACACGGCATGCGGTGATGGAGCGGGATTGTCTCAACGGTCAGTGAGCGGTCTTCGTAAATCACCTCCTGACGCGTGGTGTCAATGGGATGGAAATGTACAGGATAGTCGAGTGTTGAGCAAAACATCCGCAACTCCATCTGCAAGAGCTCTCCATAGGCCTCGGGGGCATAGACATGCAGCGGAGCCGTACGTCCCTGCAGCCCAAAGGTGCTTATCATGCCGATGAGCCCAAGCACATGGTCACCATGAAGATGGGTGATGAAAACAGCATAAAGCTTAGAGAAACTGGTCTTGGAGCGCCGCACCTGTGTCTGGGTCCCTTCGCCGCAGTCTATCATGAAGTATTTACCCCTAATCTCTACAATCTGTGATGAGGGGTTGTGGTGCTTCGTCGGCAGAGCCGAGCCGCACCCGAGGATATGTATGTTGAAAGGCTGCAACTGGATTCGGATTAACGAATTGACGAATTAACAAATTAACGAACCCCGAATGAGGCGACTATGAAACGCTTAAGTCGTTTCAAGGAGCATCCTGGGCGGGTCAGCGAAGCTAATTAACGAATTGATCTCAGACCTGAAACTATAAAGCTGAATCATGAAACTTGATACCTGAAACTACCTAAGATCAATCACCTCTGCGTGAGGATAGTCTTTCTTGTTAAAGGTGAAGGCTGCGTCAGAGATGTTAGTCTGCTTGAAGTTGGAGATGTTGATGGTAAACCATTTGCCTTTCTGTAACATCTTCACCTGCTTGATGACGTAGTTAGCATCAATAAGGATATACATCTCGCTAATTGACTTTCCCTTGCCCACAAGATGCACCTCATTGCCACTCGCCGCTTTTGTTAGCGACATATCATAGCCTTTCTTGTAGAGGTTGAGGAAACTGTATGGGTTCATGCTCTGCTGCTGAGCAGGACGGGGCTTGGAGATATTAACCTCGTCGCTCCTGGTGTCATAGACCCACTGCGTCTTACCATCATACCACATGATGGCTCCCTCGGTACGGGCAATGAATTTGTTGCCCTTGATGGTGATTGAGCCTGTGCGGGTACCCACATTACCACCGCTGATAGAGAAATTGGCTGTTGCACCCTTGTTGATATTCACCTTTGAAGCAGCCTTGTCAAGCACCTTCCGCGCTGCTGACGAATTGTTGCCTGCTGCCGAAATGGTCAAGGCCAACAGGAACAGAAGGATAAGTGTATAGAGCGTTTTGCGCATAACTGTCAAATTAACAAATTAACAAATTAACGAATTAACGTGATAACGATATAACGTAAGAATTTCAATTTTCAATCTTCAATTTTCAATTTTCAATCAACTACATCCCAGCGTATTGAAGAGCGACTGCAGTGTGTTCTCGTCTTGTATGAGAACCTCGCGTGGTTTAGAGCCGTGTGTAGGACCTACCACACCGGCTTTCTCAAGCTGGTCCATGAGTCGGCCTGCACGGTTGTATCCTATTGAGAACTTGCGCTGTATGAGCGATGTGGAGCCACTCTGCATCGAGACGATGACACGTGCTGCTTCAGCAAAGAGCTGATCCAGATTCTCAAGGTCGGCACCATTGCCGTTCGGTGTATCATCCTCGGCATTGACTGGCTCGGGCAACTCGAATGGTCCGCCAAAACCTGGCTGGTTGGCAATAAACTCGTTGATGGCAATGACCTCCGGTGTATCAACAAAGGCACACTGCACACGCACGGGCGTACCCTTGTCAAGTATCAGCATATCACCTCGTCCTATGAGTTGGTTTGCGCCACCACCATCGAGAATGGTCTTGGAATCTATCTGTGACATCACCTTGAAAGCCATACGTCCGGGGAAGTTGGCCTTGATGGTTCCGGTGACGATATTCACAGTCGGTCGCTGTGTGGCGATAATCATGTGGATGCCTACGGCACGGGCCTTCTGGGCAATACGTGCGATAGGCATCTCTATCTCTTTACCCACCTGCATCATAAGGTCACCATACTCATCGATAATCACTACGATGTATGGCAGGAAGCGATGACCGTTCTCCGGATTGAGCTGACGCATCTTGAACTTGGCATTGTATTCGTCAAGCTTGCGCACATTGGCAAACTTGAGGAGGTTGTAGCGGTCGTCCATCTCCTGGCAGATGGAGTTAAGAGTCTTGACAACCTTAGTAACATCTGTGATAATGGGCTCGTCTGCATCGCTCTCTGGCGGTATCTGGGCAAGGAAATGGTTCTGCAAGGACTTATAGACGGAGAATTCTACCATCTTAGGATCTACAAGCACAAATTTCAACTCGGCAGGATGCTTCTTGTATAGCAGAGATGTGATGATGGCATTCAAACCTACTGACTTACCCTGTCCCGTTGCTCCAGCAACGAGCAGATGGGGTATCTTCGCGAGGTCTACCATATATATCTCGTTGCTGATGGTCTTGCCCAATGCCAGCGGCAGTTCCATCTTTGACTCCTGGAACTTCTTAGAGTTAAGGATGGACTCCATGCTGACTATCTGCGGCGTAGCGTTAGGCACCTCGATACCTATGGTGCCCTTGCCGGGTATTGGGGCAATGATACGTATGCCCAAAGCAGCCAGCGAGAGGGCTATGTCGTCTTCAAGGGAACGAACCTTCGAAATCTTGATGCCAGGAGCAAGTGTTATCTCATAGAGGGTGATGGTAGGACCTACGGTAGCCTTGATGCTCAATACCTGAACGCCGAAGTTACTGAGAACCTCTACGATACGGTTCTTATTGGCTGTCTGCTCCTCTACATCGATGAACGACTTGCCATCAGAATCATATTTTTTCAGAAGGTCAAGCGTTGGATACTTGTATCGTGACAGCTCGGCCTTGGGGTCGAACGGCGTCACCTCCTTGTCGGCAACGAGGCTCTTCCCGGCTGGACTCTCCTCGCTATCTCCCTGTTCTATGGCAAAATCAACGTCTGCGGCCTTGTCAGCGGAAGGTTCCCTAACAGAAGATGGACCTGCATCATAACCAGTATCGTGAACCACAACCTTATCATTGTCAAATGTGACAGTCTGCTCAGACGGGTCGTCGTAAACCATTGCAGGCTCTTCGGAAGATGGCACCTCCAGTTTCTCGCCATCCTTACCAATATTGGAGATGGTGAACTTCACCTTATTGGTGAGATAACCGATGGGGTTGAGGATGTTACGTATGACGGTGATGGTCTCTGACGTTATATAAGTAAGGAAGAATATAGCCGTCAGCGCCAAAACCGCCGTCAGTCCCGGAGGTCCTACGATATTCTCAAGATACTGACATATGAACTGTCCATGTCCGCCACCAGCATTGAACACCAGATCGTCGAACATAGGATTGATAAATTTTGCAAAGAAGATGCTGCTCCATATCATGATAATCATCATGGAGAAGAACCATTTCCACAAGTTCAGCTTGTATACCCCCATGAACGCCAGGGAGCTGACGACGAAGAACAGCGGCACCATGAATGCCGGTATGCCAAAGCACATCGACACGAGGAAATGGCTGATATATGCTCCCCATGAGCCGCAATAGTTGCTGAATTCATGGCCGCTGTTGGTAAAATCACCCGGGAGGGGATGCATCACAAGACTCTGGTCTTCGGCAGCGGTATTGAAATAGGATATCAGACACGTTATGATAAAGACGGACAATGCAAGCAACGTTATCCCGACGGTAAAGTTCGTCTTGTCGTTAGCGAATATATTGCTGAATCCTACGGCATTGGCGTAGGATGTCTTTTTCGTTGGTTTGCCCGACTTTGAAACCTTCTTTTTGGTCATTATGATTCGAAGTATTAATGCGTTATGAAAATGTGGGCATCACAGGTATGCCGATTTAGCATGCAAAAGTAATAAAATCTCCCGAAACTTGCAAAGTGGGATTGCGAAAAATAACCAAATTAAACGTTTTTTGTTACTTTGAAATAAAAAAAGGAATGAAACTATTGTCAATTCAGAAAAAAAAGTGTAACTTTACGCTCAAATTTGTGTAACCCCATACGACATTCCGCTGACCTCACTCAGCAACCGCATGGGGAATGAAGATTAAAATACAACGTCTAACTAATAAACAATAAAATGGCCAACTTGAAAACATTTTTCGGAATTGCAATGGGTGCTATAGCACTACTTTCTGCCTGCGGTGGAGCCGGAGAGGCTTCTTCAGAACTGAAGAGCGGTCTCAATCCAGCCGCTTTCGACACTATCATCAACGATAAACAGGTGAAGCTCTACACCCTGAAGAATGCCAACGGCATGGAGGTGTGCATCACCAACTATGGAGCCCGCGTGGTGTCGCTCGTAGTACCTGACAAAGACGGCAAGCCCACCGATGTGGTGCTGGGCTTCGACAATATCCACCAGTATGCCGACACGCTTAACAGCCCCAGCGACTACGGCTCTTCCGTAGGCAGATATGCCAACCGTATCGCCGGAGGAAAGTTCTCCCTTAACGGCACCTCTTATCAGCTGAAGCAGAATGACAACGCCAACTGCCTGCATGGCGGAGGCACTACGGGATGGATGAATCAGGTTTACGATGCAGTGCAGGAGGGTGACTCTATCCTCAAACTAACCATCGTGGCCGAAGACGGTGAGAACGGCTTCCCCGGTACCGTCACTGCAGTTACGACATATAAGGTGACAGCCGACAACACTCTCGACATCACATGGAGCGCAACGACCGATAAGGAAACAATCATCAACCAGACAAATCACAACTACTATAACCTGAATGGTGAACTTGACAAGGAAGGTACTGACATGGTGCTCTTCATCGACGCCGACAACTTCACACCATCCAACAAGGAGTATATCCCCACGGGAGAAGTGAGAAGCGTTGAAGGCACACCAATGGACTTCCGTGAGCCACACGCCATTGGCGACAGCATCGACTCACAGTACGACCAGGTGCAGAATGCCGGAGGCTTCGACCACAACTGGTGCCTCAACACATACAAGGAGGGTAAGGGAGACGACACAAAGGTGTGTGCTTCGCTCTATTCTCCCAAGACAGGCATCTTCATGGAGATGTTCACCAACGAGCCCGGCGTGCAGTTCTATTCTGCCAACTTCCAGGGCGTGGGCAAAGACAAGGACATCGTCAGAAAGCACGGCCTGAAGTATCCGAAGCACGTCAGTGTATGCCTTGAGAGCCAGAAATATCCTGACTCTCCCAACAAGAAGGACTGGGTACAGCCCACTCTAAAGCCCGGCGAGACATACTATAGCCGTGCCGCTTACAAGTTCTCTGTGAAATAACATGAACAGCCTTCCCTGCACCCTATATATATATAAGGTGTAGGGAAAGCTTGTTTACGTAAGCATCATTACTTTTACAAGACAATCAACTAACTAACTTAACAATAAAACAATGAGCATAATTGAAGCGCTACAAAACAATGGCTTCGCAACCATTGACTATCTTGTATTTATCGTTTACATCATCATCCTCGTCAGCTTAGGTGTATTCCTGAGTCGCGGAAAGAAAGGCGAGGAGAAATCATCTACTGACTACTTCCTTGCAGGCAACACCCTCACATGGTGGGCCGTGGGTGCCTCATTGATAGCAGCCAACATCTCTGCCGAGCAGTTTATCGGCATGTCTGGCTCAGCCTTCAACTCTGGTATCGCTATGGCGGCCTATGAGCTGATGGCAGCAGCAACGCTGATAGTAGTGGGTAAATTCCTGTTGCCTCTGATGATTGAGAAGAAGGTGTTCACCATCCCGCAGTTCCTGCGCGACCGTTACAACGACGGCGTGGGACTCAGCTTCTCTATCTTCTGGCTGTTCCTCTATGTCTTCATCAACCTCACCTCTGTAGCATGGCTCGGAGCACTCGCCATCAAGCAGATCCTCGGACTCCCCGCAACAATGGGCACTCTGGCAGGCATGCAGGTGGACTTCACGCTTCTGACCATCATCCTCATCCTCTTCCTCATTGCTGGTCTGTACTCTATCTATGGCGGCCTGGCATCAGTGGCATGGACCGATGTGATGCAGGTGACATTCCTCGTTGGCGGTGGTCTCATCACGGCTTACGCTGCACTGAGCGTTATTGGTACTGAACTGCATATCGACGGCGGTGCCCTTGGTGCTTTCTCTGAGATTTATCACCATTTGGGAAGTATTGAAGGAGATAAACACTTCAACCTCGTCGTAACACGTAATGATGAAATCTATCCTGATATAGACGGTATCATTAACTCTACTGGTGAGATTCTGAAGACACAGCCTGGAGCCGACCCATACTTCGACATTCCAGGTATCGTGGTTATCGTAGGTGCCCTGTGGCTCACCAACCTCGGCTACTGGGGCTTCAACCAGTATATCATCCAGAAGGGTCTTGCTGCCAAGTCTCTTGCAGAAGCCAAGAAGGGTATGATCTTCGCTGCATTCCTTAAGATCCTCATCCCATTCATCGTTTGTATTCCTGGCGTTTGTGCATTCTACATCATGCACGGCACATACAACGGCGTTCCAGTTATTGACCAGCTGCCTCACCTCGCTGGTTCAATCGATCGTTCCGATGATGCTTATCCATACCTCATCCGTAACTTCACACCGGTATTCGTGAAGGGTCTCTCATTTGCTGCCCTCGCTGCTGCCGTTATCTCTTCTCTGGCATCAATGTTCAACAGTACCTCCACCATCTTCACGATGGATATCTATAAGCACTATCTGGACAAGAACGCCTCCGAGAAGAAACTCGTGAACGTTGGTCGCATGACCTCTGTCTGCGCCCTGCTGATGGCTCTCGTTGCCGTCTATCCTATCATGGGCGGTGCTGACCAGGCCTTCCAGGTTATCCAGGAGTATTCCGGCTTCGTATACCCAGGTATCGTGGTAATCTTCGGTCTCGGACTGTTGTGGAAGCGTGCCAGCGGTACTGCTGCCGTCGTTACGGCTATCGGTACCTTCGCATTCTCAATACTCTTCAAGTTCCTCCTGCCAGACGTGCCATTCCTCCTGCGCATGGGTTATGTATTCTTCTGCCTCGTGACGCTGTTCTTCGGCATCTCATTCATGTCTAAGAACACCAAGCCAGCAGAGGAGCTGCCAGAGAAGACAAAGCGCGTGCTCTATAAGTATGCACATATCTCTCTCGGTCTGGCATTCGCTTGCTTCGTGCTGGGTCTCCAGTGCTTCCTCAGCGAGCAGTTCCGTGAGCTCGGCTTCGAGGCATTCTTCTTCATGGCAGCAATGCTGTTCTGCATCTACCTCTATCTGCTGAGCAATGCAAGAGACAAGGTGGAGGACGTGAAGTCTATCGGTGTAGACATCAAGATCTTCAAGACCGACCGCACATTCAACATCGGCGCTGCAGGAGTAATCATCATCCTCGTAATACTCTATTGGGTACTTTGGTAATTATATATTAATAAGGTGTACATTGCATGCTCAGGGAACACCTGCATGCATTGTACACCATTTAGCTTTTTTTATCCTTCAAAGCAAATTAGAATACCACACCTTAAATCAAAAGCATTATGTTAGAAGAACTTAAGCAGAAAGTATTCAAAGCAAACCTTGACCTCGTAGAGCAAGGGCTCGTAATATTCACCTGGGGCAACGTTTCTGGTATTGACCGCGAGAAAGGTCTGGTGGTCATCAAGCCCTCTGGGGTATCTTACAATACCATGAAGGTAGATGACATGGTGGTAGTAGACCTTGAGACTGGAAATGTTGTGGAAGGCAACCTTAACCCTTCGTCAGACACTCCCACACACCTTGTATTGTACAAGGCTTTCCCAAACATCCAGGGTGTAGTACACACCCACTCCACCTATGCCACAGCCTTTGCACAGGCTGGACAGGACATTCCCAATATCGGTACTACTCACGCCGACTATTTCTATAAGGCCATACCCTGCACCCGCGACATGACAAAGGAAGAGGTAGAGGGACAGTATGAGCTTGAAACGGGTAATGTCATCGTTGACGAAATCCTCAACATACGCAAGATAAACCCCGACCACACACCTGCCGTGCTGGTGAAGAACCACGGTCCTTTCTCATGGGGCACCTCACCCGACAATGCCGTCTATAATGCAAAAGTTATGGAGCAGTGTGCCAAGATGGCCTTTGTCAGTTTCTCCGTCAATCCTCTGACAACGATGAATCCACTCCTTGTTGAGAAACATTACAGCCGCAAGCACGGACCAAACGCATATTACGGACAGAAGGGACAAAAACACTAATAGAATAGTTGCATAGCAAACTGTCCAATCCAATAACTGAGAATCATCTAATTGTCAAACAGATAAACAGAAAAAACAGAAGAATCAAAACTATGTATAAGGATTTAGAACTTTGGTGGGTAACGGGAGCCCAGCTGCTTTATGGCGGCGAGACTGTAAAGATAGTTGACGGTCACTCAAAAGAAATGGTTGACGGTCTGAACAATAGCGGTATCATCCCTATAAAAGTAATTTATAAGGGTACCGCCAACTCCTCTGCCCAGGTAGAGGACGTGATGAAAGCCGCCAACAACGACAGCAAGTGCTGCGGCATCATCACATGGATGCACACCTTCTCTCCTGCCAAGATGTGGATAAAGGGTCTGCAGGCTCTGCAGAAACCACTGCTACATTTCCACACCCAGTATAATGCCGAGATACCCTGGGACACAATGGACATGGACTTCATGAACCTTAACCAGAGTGCCCACGGCGACATTGAGTTCGGCCACATCTGCAGCCGTATGCGTGTGCCTCGCAAGGTGGTCGTTGGCTACTGGAAGAGCGAGGAGGCACAGAAGAAGATTGCTGTTTGGGCACGTGTGGCTGCCGGTATTGCCGATGCCCACAATGTGCGTTGCCTTATGTTCGGCATGAATATGAACAACGTGGCCGTTACCGATGGTGACCGCGTAGAGTTCGAGCAGCGACTGGGATACCATGTGGACTATTATCCCGTATCATCGCTGATGAACTATTTCAAGAAGGTCACTGATGCTGAGACCGATGCCTTAGTGGAAGAGTATAAGAAACAGTATACCATCAAGATTGATGAGTCTGGCGAGACTGTCTACTGGGAGAAGGTAAGGAATGCCGCCAAGGCCGAGATAGCCCTTCGCAAGGTTCTTGCCGATGAAGGCGCCACAGCCTTTACTACCAATTTCGACGACCTCGGCGATGCTGACATCAACGATCCAAACTTCGTAGGCTTCGACCAGATTCCTGGCCTTGCCTCTCAGCGTCTTATGGCAGAGGGCATAGGCTTTGGCGCCGAGGGCGACTGGAAGACTGCCTGCCTCTATCGCACGTTGTGGGTAATACAGCATGGAATGCCCAAGGGATGCTCATTCCTTGAGGACTACACCCTTAACTTCGCTGGTGACCAAAGTTCTATCCTTCAGTCACACATGCTGGAGGTTTGTCCGCTCATCGCCGTTGACAAGCCAACATTGGAGGTACACTTCCTCGGCATCGGCATACGCAAGCAGCAGACAGCACGTCTTGTCTTCACGTCGAAGGTAGGCCCTGGCATCAAAGCCACCGTAGTAGACCTCGGTAATCGCTTCCGCCTCATCACGCAGGAAGTGGAGTGCATCGAACCTAAGCCCATGCCTAACCTCCCCGTAGCATCTGCACTGTGGGTACCAATGCCTACATTCGAGGTTGGTGCAGCAGCATGGATACTGGCAGGAGGCACACACCATAGCGCCTTCTCCTACGACATCGATGCTGAATACTGGGAAGACTTTGCTGAGATCCTTGGCTTAGAGTATGTTCAGATTAACAAGAACACCACCATCAGCGAGTTCAAGAAGGAACTTCAGAACAATGAACTGTACTACATGCTCAGTAAGGCTCTGAAGTAATGCATAATTCGTAATTCTTAATGCACACTTTTTTTAATTATGACTGCAAAAGAAACTATCATATCAGGTAAGGCCGTACTGGGAATAGAGTTCGGTTCTACTCGAATCAAGGCTGTCCTCATTGATACCGACAACAAACCCATCGCCCAGGGAAGCCACACATGGGAGAACCAGCTCGTTGACGGTCTCTGGACCTATAGCACGGAGGCAATATGGTATGGCCTTCAGGACTGTTATGCCGACCTCCGCAAGAACGTGCTTGAACAATACGAGATAGAGATTGAGGCACTTGCGGCCATTGGCATCAGCGCCATGATGCATGGCTACCTGCCCTTCAAAGGCAACGAAATCCTCGTGCCCTTCCGTACGTGGCGCAACACCAATACCAGCAAGGCTGCCGCAGCCCTGTCCGAGTTGTTCAACTATAACATTCCGCTGCGCTGGTCTATCTCACATCTCTATCAGGCCATCCTCGACAATGAGGAACACGTGACCGACATAGAGTTCCTCACCACCCTCGCCGGCTACATCCACTGGCAACTGACGGGACAGAAAGTACTGGGCGTGGGCGATGCCTCAGGCATGATACCCGTTGACCCAGCCACGAAGACCTACGACGCCGAGATGGTGAGGAAATTCGATGAGCTGATAGCACCCAAAGGCCTGGCATGGAAACTGCTCGATATCCTTCCAAAGTCACTCAATGCAGGCGAGAACGCCGGTTTCCTAACTCCTGAGGGTGCCAAGCGCCTTGACGTGTCAGGACATCTGAAGCCAGGCATCCCGCTGTGTCCTCCCGAGGGCGATGCCGGTACGGGCATGGTAGCCACGAATGCCGTAAAGGTACGCACGGGTAACGTTAGCGCAGGCACGTCGTCATTCTCCATGATCGTTCTAGAGAAACCACTGTCAAAGCCCTATGAGGTGCTCGACATGGTGACCACCCCCGATGGTTCCCTCGTAGCTATGGTGCATTGCAACAACTGTACCTCTGACATCAACGCCTGGGTGAAAGTGCTCAAGGAGTATGCAGAACTTTTGGGTGTGGAACAGAACACCGGAGAACTCTACACACGTCTCTTCGAGATAGCTGCAAAGGGCGATCCTGACTGCGGTGGCCTCGTATCGTTCAACTACATCTCAGGCGAGCCCGTTACGGGATGTATGGACGGCAGACCCCTCATCGTGCGTTCAGCCAACGATAAGCTCACTCTTGCAAACTTCATGCGTGCACACCTCTATGGTGCTATCGCAGTACTGAAATTCGGCAATGACATACTGCTTAAGGATGAGCATGTGAAGATAGACCGCCTCACGGGGCACGGAGGCTATTTCACCACACCGAAGGTGGGACAGTCCATGCTAGCCGCTGCACTCAATTCTCCTATCACCGTCATGGAAACAGCCGGTGAGGGCGGAGCATGGGGCATAGCGCTGCTTGCTGCATTCGTGGTGAACGACCAAAAGGACATGTCGCTTGCCGACTGGCTCGACAATGTTGTCTTCGCAGGCAATAGCGGCATCACCATAGAGCCTACCGCTGCCGACGTAGAAGGTTTCAACAGATACCTTGAAAACTACAAGGCATGCCTCCCAATAGAAAAGGCAGCAATAGAAAACAAGGGAAATTAAAAATTTAACAAAGAACACCTATGGCTCGATATGTAATAGGAATGGACTACGGCACCGATAAGGTCAGCACCATCGTTGTCAATGCCGACACAGGCGAGAATGTGGCTATGAGCGAGATGGAATACCCTCGCTGGAAGCAGGGTCTCTATTGCAATGCAAAGATCAACCAGTGGCGCCATCATCCCTTGGACTACATCGAAGTGCTTGAAGGCAGCATCAAGGATGTGCTGTCCTTCTGCGCCCCCAATGTAGTGAACAATATCGTGGCCATAGGTATTGACACTACAGGCTCCACGCCGGTCTTTGTCGACAAGACGGCAACACCGCTGTCGCTCTATCCGGAATTCTCCGAGAACCCCAACGCTATGCTTCTCCTTTGGAAGGACCACACCTCCATTGCTGAGGCAACAGAGATAACGGAGGCATGTAAGGCAGCAGACGTGGACTACACAAAGTATGTTGGCGGCACCTACTCAGCAGAGTGGTTCTGGGCCAAGGCCATCCACGTGCTTCGCAACGACGAGGCCGTCACCTCCAAGGCTCAGGCCATCATAGAATGCTGCGAATGGCTTCCTGCCATGCTCACCGGTGTCACCGACATCAAACAGGTCATCCACAGCCGATGTGCCCTGGGCCATAAGGCCATGTGGCATGAAGAGTGGAACGGCATGCCTCCTGAGTCATTCCTTCTGGGACTGGAGCCTAAGCTGTCAAACATCATGGATAAGTTCTCAGGCAAGGTGCTCACAGCCGACAAGTCCGTAGGCATCATCAGTCCTGAATGGTCGCAGCGCTTAGGCTTGCCTGGAAACGTAAGGATTGCGGGCGGTGCCTACAACAGCCACCTCGGAGCCGTTGGTGCCGGTGTTATCGAGAACACCATGGTAACGCTGCTGGGCAAGTCCACCTGCAACATCATGATTGCCAGCAAAGAAAAGATTGGCGACAAATGCATCGATGGCATCTGCGGACAGGTCGACGGTTCCGTCATCCCTGGCATGATAGGCCTTGAGGCCGGACAGTCAAGCTATGGCGATGTCTATGAAATGTTTACCCGTCTGATGCGCTTCCCGCTTGATAAGATGATAATACCAACGCTGAAGGACTACCTCCCGGAGGAACAGCTGAACAAGATTGTTGACGAGGCATGTATGAATACCATCAGCAAGTTGTGCGAAGAAGCAGAGAAACTCCCTCTCTCAGAGAACGACATGGTGGCCACAGACTGGTTCAACGGTCGCCGAAGCCCCAATGCCAACTCGTTCCTCAAGGGTACCATTACGGGCTATGAGCTGAGCACCTCGGCACCTCAGATCTTCAAGGCTCTCGTGGAGGGGACAGCCTTCGGAGCAAAGGCCATCATAGAGAAGTTTGAGACACAGGATATTCCTGTCAACGATGTCATCATCGTGGGACGCTACACCATGAAGTCCAGCTTCATCATCCAGACCCTGTGCGACATCATCAACAAGCCCGTCAAGGTCATCAACAGCGACTACGTATGCTCCCTCGGCTCAGCCATGATAGCCGCTACGGCTGCAGGAGTATATGAGAAAGTGGAGAAGGCTATCGAGGCCATGAACGCGGGATTCTCCAGGCAGCTCATGCCCATTGCAGAGAATACTGCCGTATACAACGAACTTTATAAGACGTATACGAGATTAGGTAAATTCACAGAAGATTACATCTATAATAAAAAATTGAATTAATTATGGCAAATGACATCAAAGTATTAAACCATGCAGCAGACAACATTCGTATCCTTGCTGCTGCTGCCGTTGAGAAAGCCAAGTCTGGACATCCTGGCGGTGCCATGGGTGGAGCAGATTTCATCAATGTACTCTATTCTGAGTACCTGCAGTATGACCCCAAGAACCCTTCATGGGTAGGCCGCGACCGTTTCTTCCTTGACCCAGGTCACATGGCTCCCATGCTCTATTCACAACTCTGTCTGGCAGGCAAGTTCACCCTTGACGAGCTGGCTCAGCTGCGTCAGTGGGGCTCACCCACTACGGGACACCCTGAGTTTGAGATAGCACGCGGCATAGAGAACACCTCCGGTCCTCTCGGACAGGGTCACGTCTATGCAATCGGTGCTGCTATAGCTGCTAAGTTCCTCGCTGAGCATACCGGCAACCCTACCTTCAAGAAGGAGACCATCTATGCCTATATCTCCGATGGTGGCGTTCAGGAAGAGATCTCACAGGGTGGTGCACGTATCGCTGCCGTGCTGGGTCTTGACAACCTCATCATGTTCTATGACTCCAACGACATTCAGCTCTCTACCGAGACGAAGGACGTGATGACCGAAGACACCGCAGCAAAATACAAGGCTCTGGGCTGGAAGGTGCTTGAGATTAACGGTAACGATGCCGCTCAGATCCGCAAGGCTATCGAAGAGGCCAAGGCCGTAAAGGGACAGCCCACGCTCATCATCGGTAAGTGTATCATGGGTAAGGGTGCCCTGAAGGAGGACGGCTCTTCCTATGAGGCTAACTGCAAGACCCACGGTGCCCCTCTCGGTGGCGGTGCCTTCGTCAATACCGTAAAGAACCTTGGTGGCGACCCGGAGAACCCCTTCCAGATTTTCGACGATGTGAAGGAGCTCTATGCCAACCGTGCAAAGGAGCTGGAGACCATCTGCGCAGAGCGCTATGCCGAGGAGAAGGCATGGGCTGCTGCTAATCCTGAGAAGGCCTCACAGGTGGAGGACTGGTTCAGCGGCAAGGCACCTCAGATAGACTGGACAAAGGTTTCACAGAAGGCCAACGACGCCACACGAAGCGCTTCGGCAGCATGTCTGAGCGCTCTGGCAGAGCAGGTGCCAAACATGATTTGCGCCTCAGCCGACCTCTCTAATTCCGATAAGACCGACGGCTTCCTCAAGAAGACACGCGCCCTGACCAAGGACGACTTCGGCGGTGCATTCTTCCAGGCCGGTGTGGCTGAGCTCACCATGGCTTGCTGCTGTATCGGAATGGCACTGCACGGCGGTGTGATACCTGCCTGCGGCACATTCTTCGTCTTCTCCGACTATATGAAGCCAGCAGTTCGTATGGCTGCCCTCATGGAGCTGCCCGTGAAGTTCATCTGGACCCACGATGCATTCCGCGTAGGTGAGGACGGTCCTACCCATGAGCCAGTAGAGCAGGAGGCACAGATACGCCTTATGGAGAAGCTCCACAACCACAGCGGCAAGCCATCAGTACTCGTGCTGCGTCCTGCTGAGGCCAAGGAGACCACAGAGGCTTGGCGACTCGCTATGGACAATATGTCCACTCCTACTGCCCTCATCTTCTCTCGTCAGAACATCAACGACCTGCCAGAGGGCAACGACTACTCTCAGGTAGCAAAGGGAGCATACATCGTGGCTGGCTCTGATGCCAACCCCGACGTGATCTGTGTGGCATCAGGCTCAGAGGTGTCTACCCTCGTTGCCGGAGCAGAGCTGTTGCGCAAGGATGGCATCAAGGTGCGCATCGTATCAGTACCTTCTGAGGGGCTCTTCCGCGAGCAGCCAGTGGAGTATCAGCAGAGCGTAGTGCCTGCAGGCTCCAAGGTATTCGGCATGACAGCAGGTCTGCCAGTCAATCTGCAGGCATTCCTTATCGGCGCCGACTCCAAGTCGAAGATTTGGGGTCTGGAGAGCTTCGGCTTCTCTGCTCCTTACAAGGTGCTCGACGAGAAATTGGGCTATACCGCAGAGAATGTCTACGAGCAGGTTAAGTCAATTCTGTAATTCACATTAACTTGGCACGTCTCCCGAAACACCGTCTTCGGGGGCGTAGCCGTCGATATCACAAAAAACATGGAAAAGAAGAAAATCATCGGTATCGCCTGCGACCATGCAGGGTACCCACTCAAGCAGTTCGTTCTCCAGTATCTTGAGGAGAAAGGTATAGAATATAAGGATTTCGGAACGTATAGCGACCGTTCTTGTGACTATCCTGATTTTGCCCATCCTCTGGCAGAAGATATAGAGTCAGGCGTCGTCTCTTGCGGCATCGGCATCTGCGGCTCCGGCGAGGGAATGGCCATCACCCTTAACAAGCACCACGGTGTGAGAGCCGGCCTGGCATGGAACACGGAGATAGCCCATCTCATCCGCCAGCACAACAATTCCAACTGTCTGGTGCTCCCAGGACGTTTCATAACAAACCGCGAGGCAGCAGCTATCATCGACGAATTCTTCAAGACACCGTTTGAGGCTGGACGCCACCAGCTACGCATCGACAAGATCTAAAAACAAGTCGTTGACAATGTCTAAAACAAGTCGTTGACAGCATCTATAACAAAGAAAGCAGGCTTCAGGCCTGCTTTCTTTCGTTATTTATTCCCGTTACCTCTGCAACTCCAGCTGCAGTTCCTGCTGCATATTGCGGAAAAGCGAGTCATGCTCCATTAGTGAGTGTAGGAACTCCTCTGGCGTTATGGTGGTCTTCGCATCAATGGTGCTTTCATCGAGCACGAAGTTTAGTGTCAGCTGCCAGTTTCTCAGCCTGTCGGCCATCTCGGCCTGTAGCTTATTGCGGCTTTTGTTCATATCGTTAAGTAGAAACTGGTTCTCCACTGCTCCCACAATCTGGGGAAATTTCGAAATACTCAGCCTGACGTTCTTCATGCGCTGAGCCATGGAAAGGAGTCCCTTGTCCTGCATCATACTATTGATGATATATAGCCACTCCCTCTTCGCATCCTCAATGGTGAAGGGTCTGCTCTCGGTGGTATTGGCAACAATCACGTCCTCGCCCCGATGCCGACGCTCCTGTTCCATTTCTCTCGCACCCCTGAACGAGAAACCCACATTCTTTAGTCTCAGAGGCGTCGCATTGCGGCCAGCCTGGGGGGATGTGGCAGTTGTTGTAGCTGTGATGGCATTGTCCACCATTGCTGCCGGTGCCATCGTGTTGCTGCCATTAGCGGCGACGGTGCCCTGCGGGGCTGCTGACGGTCTTGCTGCGACCATCAGTTCTTCAAACAGTTTCTTTAGTCTCTTGCAGGGCCGGGGCCCCGAACCGTCATCGTCGTCATCAGCCTGCGTAATCTGAGCTACCTCTATCAGCGTCAGCTCCACCAACAGTCGTTTGTTGCTGCTCATCCTGTATCCCTGGTCGCAACGGTTCAGGACCTTCAGGGTTCGATACAGGAACCGTGGCTGACACCTCTTGGCCTGTTCAGCATAGTGCAGCCGTCCCTTTTCGCTGGTCTCAATGAGTTGCGTTGTCTGAGGGTCAACGGCCATGAGCACATTCCTCACGTGCGATGCCAGCCCGTTGATGAGATGTCCGCCATCGAAGCCGCGCGAAAGGATGTCGTTCACAATCATCATGATGTCGGCAGACTTGTTCTGCAGAGCGAGGTCGATGATGTTGAAATAATTCTCCGCATCCAGCACGTTCAGGTCCTCAAGCACTTTCTCGTAAGTCAGGTTACCCTGACAGAACGATGCCGCCTGATCGAAGATTGACAGAGCATCGCGCATGCCACCGTCAGCCTTCTCAGCAATAACGTTCAGTGCTGTCTCCTCGTAGGTTATGCCCTCCTGTTCTGCCACGTGTTTGAGGTGACCCACTATGTTCGCCACCGTCATCCTCTCAAAATCATAAATCTGACATCGCGACAGGATGGTAGGCAGAATCTTGTGTTTCTCCGTCGTAGCGAGAATAAACACCACATGGGCAGGTGGTTCCTCCAGCGTCTTAAGGAAGGCATTGAAGGCCTGTGTGGAGAGCATGTGCACCTCGTCGATGATGAACACCTTGTATCGTCCCGTCTGTGGAGGTATATGCGTCTGTTCCATCAGGGCCTTGATATGCTCCACGCCATTGTTGGAGGCCGCGTCGAGTTCAAAGATATTCAGCGAGCGTCCCTCGTCGAAAGCCTTGCAGCTCTCACACTCTCCACAGGCATCACCCTCCGGCGTGAGGTTAGTGCAGTTTATCACCTTGGCAAAGATACGCGCACAGGTGGTCTTCCCCACCCCACGAGGCCCGCAGAAGAGATATGCATGAGCCAGTTTTCCCTGCCTGACAGCATTCTTGAGCGTAGTGGTTAGAGAACTCTGTCCCACGACAGAGTCGAATGTCATAGGACGGTATTTTCGTGCTGATACAATATATTCCATTCTTTAATAGCTGGTGGTTGTTTGGGGAGGTTACAGGTATTGCGCGGTGAAGGCGTCAATCTGTCGCTGGCCTTTTTCGGTGCAGATGCCGCGTATTACTACTCCGAGGAAGTTGACGAAGAGCTCGCGATACGTCAGTTTCTGGTAATCCTTACTGCGCTGGATCATCTCCATAGCTCCGCTGACGATGCTATGGAAGACGCTGTAGTTGATGTAGCTGAGGAAATATCCCTGGTCAACGCCCTTCTGGAAGAACTCGTTTGACCGTTTGGATTGTTTCTTTAGGTTTTTCATGAAAGCCTCAGAGACAGCCGGATAGCGCTTGAGGTCTATGAAGAAGCGCATGTTGGTGGTGATGGAGAAGTTGAGCTGAATGCGCAATGCCTCCAGCATTACGTCGAAGGCAGAGTCGTGGGTGGATGCATAGTCGTTGATATAGTCTATACGATCCTGAAGAATATCGCCAAGCACAGCAAGGAGTATCTCTTCCTTGGTACTGTATATCTCGTATATGGTGCGCTTTGAGATGTTGAGGTTCTTGGCGATGTCATCCATCCTGACAGCCCGCACACCATATTTACAGAAACACCTGCGTGCCTCTGCAAGTATGGCGGGTTTATAGGCTGACTTATTCACAATGTTAGGGATGAGTTCTGTATAATTGGGCTCTCAGCAAACCTGCTTTAGAATGGCAGGTCTTCGTTTGAAGTGTCCTGTTCCTGTGCTATGGGTGCTGTCACAGGTGCCGCTACTGGTGCTGCTGTTCCCTCTGGCACTGGTGATACGGGTGGATTGACGCCAGCGGGCTGTGTCACTGGTGCTGCCACGGGCTGACTGAGGTCTGCAGGACGCACGTCGAAAGCACGGATGGAGTTATACCAGCGTCCGTTATATTCGCGGGCATCAATATCAAAGGCCACGTTGACAACCTGTCCTACCTGTATATTGAAGCGCTGAAGGCGGTCTGCGCCAAAGACGTCGAATACCATCTTGCGAGGATACTGCGAGTCGAGTGTCTCAAGCACGAATTCCTGTACTTTCCATTCTCCACGCTGGCTGGTGCCACTGCGCTCGGGGAGCGCTGCAATAATCTTGCCTTGTAATTCCATTTTCTGTCTGTTATGTATAAAAATAGGTAAATAATTATTCGTATTTCGATGCGAAATTACAAAAAATGTTGCAAAAGCGGAAACTTTTTCACGTTTTTTTTGCTCATCTTAGGTGATTTTTGTATTTTTGCATAAAGAAACGGACGTGTGGCCATACTAAGCGGGGGGTAGCACTCTTTATCAGGAATGCGTCCTGCTTCGCAGCAGCGCAGGTGCACTGCGTAGGTCTCAAGGCTGCTTCGTCTTTTTCTGAAACTCTAAAGGTGGGTTCTATTAATTAGCTTTGGCAGATTTTTGATTTTGTTTCGAGTGCAGAGTGGCAGTTCCTTGAAGGAACATAGCGGGCTATGCGACTGA
>CAJOOC010000021.1 GCA_905236165.1 uncultured Prevotella sp.
ACCGATGTTTACGATAACCTCCTTCTTGTCAATGGAGATAACGGTGCCTTCTGCCACCTGGCCCTCAGACACCTTGTTGAGGGTAGCGTCGTAAGACTCTTCCTGAGCCTCCTTGCTAGCGTTTGAAATACCGCCGTTCTCGAACTCTTCCCAATCGAAGTTCTCGAGGGGCTGTACGTTTTTAAAGTTAGACATATTGTTAATTAAAAAATTTAATGATAGTCCCTTCGTTGGGAAAATCGGCTGCAAAGGTAGTAATAAATTGTCACATACACGTACGCGCGCACTAACTTTTAATTATTATTAACACGAAAGAGCAATTTATTGGCGCTTTTATTGGGTTTCTTGAGATTTTTGTTGTAACTTTGCGTCCCATTTCGTTTATGTAGCCATTCAAGAACGTATCCATAATGTTAAATTTCAAAAAGTTATACCCCTGGGGCCTCGGTGCCTTCATCATCGCCATTCTGGGCACGATAGTGCTTTACACCTTCGCACCGGCAAGCAGGCTGTCAGACTCTGCATTCCTCTACATCGACGCTGACGACGACATCGACTCCATCGCCGCCAAGCTCGACACCATCTGTCATCCCTATGGCACAGCAGGCATCATGACGATGGCGCGCCATACAGGCTATGCCGACCATATCCGCTCCGGACGCTATGAGATAAAGCCCTCGGAAGGTGCCTTCTTCATCTACCGCCACCTGCGTAACGGACACCAGAGTGCCGTGAAGCTCACCATCCCTCCCGTACGCACCACCGAAAGGCTGGCTGAGGCATTGTCCACCAAGCTGATGATGACAAAGGATGACCTGATGGACTATCTCACCGACAACGACTCGCTGGCTCTCTACAAAACAGACACCACGAACGTGATATGCCTCTTTATTCCAAACACTTACGAGATTTACTGGAATATTACGCCGAAGCAGCTGCTGCGTCGTATGTCTGACGAGTCGAAGGCCTTCTGGAACGGTACGCGAGCAGCACAGGCACAGTCGTTGGGGCTCACTCCCGAGGAGGTGATAACGCTGGCCAGCATCATAGACGAGGAGACGGCCAACGATGCCGAGAAGCCTATGATAGCCGGCATGTACTACAACCGTCTTCGGAAGGGTATGCCGCTGCAGGCCGACCCGACGGTGAAGTATGCCCTTGGCGACTTCTCCCTGAAACGCATCTACAACAACATGCTGAAAACGGTGTCACCTTATAACACATATATGAACGTAGGACTGCCACCGGGCCCCATACGCATACCTACTATTGCAGGCATAGAGGCCGTACTCAACATGACCAGGCACGACTACATCTACATGTGTGCCAAGGAAGACTTCTCCGGCTCGCATAACTTTGCCCGCACATACCAGGAGCATTTGGAAAACGCTGCAAAATACTCCGCAGCCCTCAACGCAAGGAAGATAAAATAATTCAACTTTCTGAAGTAGTTAAGGAGTCAGTAGTTAAGGAGTTAAGACAGATGCTATAGCTGATATGACATCGAAAGTGGTGTGTATCGTCTTAACTCCTGCCCGAAGGGCGAGCGAAGCGATAAATCCTTTTACTCCTGATTACTAAGAAGTTGAGCAAATGCAAAACTTGATTAAAATAATATATGATAACAGTAACCAACCTCGCCATTCAGTTTGGCAAACGCGTCCTGTATAAGGATGTAAACCTCAAGTTCACTCCAGGCAATATCTACGGCATCATCGGTGCCAACGGAGCCGGTAAGTCAACACTCCTCAAGGCCATCAGCGGCGAGCTGGAAGCCAACAAGGGCACGATAGAGCTTGGTCCGGGCGAACGCCTCTCGGTGCTTGAGCAGGACCACTTCAAGTATGACAACTATACCGTGATGAACACCGTCCTCATGGGTCATCAGCCCCTGTGGGAGAACATGCAGGAGCGCGACGCCCTCTATTCCAAGGCCGAGATGAGCGAGGCCGACGGCATCCGCGCTGCCGAACTGGAAGAGAAGTTTGCCGAGATGAACGGCTGGAACGCCGAGAGCGATGCTGCACAGCTGCTCTCCGGGCTGGGCATCAAGGAAGACAAGCACTATCAGATGATGGCTGAGCTGTCAAACAATGAGAAGGTGCGCGTGATGATGGCCAAGGCCCTCTTCGGAAATCCTGACAACCTGCTCCTCGACGAGCCCACCAACGACCTCGACCTCGACACGGTACAATGGCTCGAGGAATACCTCTCCAACGTTGAGCAGACGGTACTCGTAGTGTCACACGACCGTCACTTCCTCGATGCCGTTTCAACCCAGACGGTTGACATCGACTTCGGAAAGGTTACGATGTTTGCAGGCAACTACTCCTTCTGGTATGAGTCCAGTCAGCTGGCTCTGCGTCAGGCCCAAAACCAGAAGGCTAAGGCTGAGGAGAAACGCAAGGAGCTGGAGGAGTTCATACGCCGTTTCTCTGCCAACGTATCGAAATCGAAGCAGACAACCTCGCGCAAGAAGATGCTGGAGAAGCTCAACGTGGAGGAGATACAGCCCTCTACGCGCAAATATCCAGGCATCATATTCCAGATGGAGCGCGAGCCAGGCAACCAGATCCTGGAGGTGGAAGGCCTGAAGGCCGTGGATACCGACGGCACGGTGCTCTTCGACAATGTGTCGTTCAACATCGAGAAAGGCCAGAAGACCGTCTTCCTCTCACACAATCCCAAGGCAATGACGGCACTCTTCGAAATCATCAACGGCAACCGCGAGGCCGACGGCGGCACATTCAAGTGGGGTATCACCATCACCACAGCATACCTGCCACTTGACAATACGGAGTTCTTCCAGTCAGACCTCAACCTCGTAGACTGGCTCTCGCAGTACGGCCCGGGCAACGAGGTAGTGATGAAAGGCTTCCTCGGGCGCATGCTCTTCAAGCAGGAAGAGGTGGAGAAGAAGGTCAACGTGCTCTCAGGCGGCGAGAAGATGCGATGCATGATAGCACGCATGCAGCTGAAGAATGCCAACTGCCTCATCCTCGACACCCCAACGAACCATCTCGACCTGGAGTCCATTCAGGCCTTCAACAACAACCTCATCACCTTCAAGGGCAACATCCTCTTTGCCAGCCACGACCACGAATTCATCAACACCGTTGCCGACCGCATCATAGAGCTCACGCCTAAGGGCACCATAGACAAGCTCATGACTTACGATGACTACATCTACGATGAGCAGATAAAGGAACAGAAGGCCGGCATGTATGCATAAGAACTTGTGCCGCACCTTGGCACGGTTGTTGTATTCAAGATGACAAAATTATTCAAGAAACTCAAAAAAATCATGAAACCAGAAGAGATAAAAGACAACGAAGAAAAGGAGATGAACACGAATGCTGCCAACGAGGCTGCCAACGAGGCTGCCGGCGCTGACTGTCAGAAGCAGGATGGCAAGACGTCCGCTGCTGACGATATGGCAGAGAAGGCCGAGGCCGCTGACAGCAAGGCTTCTAAAGGCGAGGCTGCCAAAGAAAGCAAAGACCCTCTCGACATCGCCCTTGGCGAGATAGAGGAGCTGAAGACCAAGATGCTCTACATGCAGGCAGAATTCGACAACTACCGAAAGCGCGTCATGAAGGAGAAGGCCGACCTTATCCTGGGTGGCGGCGAGAAAACCATCACGGCCATACTGCCCGTCATCGACGATATGGAGCGCGCTATGGCCGACAACAGCGACGACCCCGCTGCCATCAAGGAAGGCATGAAGCTCATCTACCAGAAATTCATCAAGACCCTCGAAGGGCTGGGAGTGAAGAAGATAGACACCGACGATGCCGACTTCAACGTGGACTACCATGAGGCCATAGCACAAGTGCCGGGAATGGGAGACGATAAGTCGGGGAAGGTGATAGACTGCGTACAGACAGGCTACACCCTCAACGACAAGGTGATACGCTTCGCCAAAGTAGCCGTAGGGGTATAATTTGTTAATTTGTTAATTCGCTAATTTGAGATAAGGCTCGTGGCAAAAAGAGATTACTATGAGGTGCTTGGCGTAGACAAGAAAGCCAGCGCCGCAGACATAAAGAAAGCATACCGCAAGATCGCGATAAAGTATCACCCTGACCGTCAGGGCGACAAGAGCGATGCGGAGAAGAAGGAGGCAGAAGAGAAGTTCAAGGAGGCCGCCGAGGCCTATTCCGTTCTCTCCGACGACCAGAAGCGCCAGCAGTATGACCAGTTCGGGTTCAACGGTCCGAACATGGGTGGAGGCTTTGGCGGCTTCGATGGCTTCGGAGGCGGAGCCGGAGGCTTCACGATGGACGATATCTTCTCCATGTTCGGCGACATCTTCGGCGGTCGCGGTGCAGGAGGCTTCAGCGGCTTCGGTGGCGGCGGCAGCAGGGGCGGCAGAGCCGTACATCGCGGCAACGACCTGAGGCTGAAGGTGCGCCTGAACCTCATGGAGGTGGCTACGGGCGTAACGAAGAAGTTCAAGGTGAGAAAAGACATCACTTGCACAGGCTGTCACGGAACGGGTGCGGCAGCGGGCTCAAAGGCCGAGACCTGCCCCACGTGTCACGGCTCCGGCACGGTGATACGCCAGCAGCAGAGCATCTTCGGCATGATGCAGACACAGTCCGTCTGCCCCACCTGTCAGGGCGAGGGCACTATAATAAAGGATAAGTGTCCGAAGTGTCAGGGGAGTGGTGTGGAGCACGGCGAAGAGATTGTCGAGATAAACATCCCCGCAGGAGTGCAGGACGGTATGGTTGTCAACGCTCCGGGCAAGGGCAACGCCGGACATCACGGCGGCCCTGCCGGCGACATCAAGGTGTTCATCGAAGAAGAGCAAAACGATACCTTCATCCGCGACGGCAAAGACCTCATCTACAACCTTGTGCTCGATGTGCCGACGGCAACCCTCGGCGGCGATGTCAACATCCCGACGGTAGAGGGAGGACAGCTCAGGCTGAAGATAGAGCCTGGCACACAGCCCGGCAAGACGCTGCGGCTCAGAGGCAAGGGACTGCCCTCCGTACAGGGTTACGGATATGGCAACGGCGACATTCTGGTCAATATCAACATCTATATCCCAAAGACCCTGTCGAAAGAAGAGAAGAGAATACTTGAAAGCCTCAGAGACTCCGAGAACTTCAAGTGCGACAAAGACACCAAGCAGAGCTTCTTCGACAAATTCAGCAGCTACTTCACAAGGTAGTATCATGGCAACACACAACGATATAACGCTACTGCGTTATGATGCCTCCCTTATATCATGACATTAGAATACAAAGAAACACTCGAATATCTGTACAGCGCAGCTCCTGCCTTCGAAAAGGTGGGAGCTGGTGCGTATAAGGAGGGACTGAGCAACACCCTTGCCCTCGACGAGCACTTCGGACATCCCCACCGCAGCTACCACACCATCCATGTGGCTGGCACCAACGGCAAGGGGAGCGCCTCACACACCCTCGCCGCCCTGCTGCAGGCAGCAGGCTACAGGACGGGACTGTACACCTCGCCACATCTGGCCGACTTCAACGAGCGCATAAGGATTGACGGCAAGCCCATACCCCACGAACGCGTCATACGCTTCGTCAGGGAGGAGCGTCACTTCTTCGAACCGCTGCAGCCCTCGTTCTTTGAACTCACCACCGCGCTGGCCTTCAAATACTTCGAAGAGCAACAGGTGGACATCGCCGTCATAGAGGTAGGACTGGGCGGGCGCCTCGACTGCACGAATATCATCAGCCCATTGCTGTGTGTCATCACGAATATCTCCTACGACCATACGGGGTTCCTGGGCAACACCCTTGCCGCCATAGCTGCCGAGAAGGCAGGCATCATCAAACCCTCCGTACCCGTAGTCATCGGTGAGGCACCACGCATGGACAGCGGCAGCCCGGGCTATCGCGCCGAATACGATGTGCGCCGCGTGTTTCAGGAGAAGGCCCGTGAGGCTGGCGCGCCGATACGGTTTGCCGACGACCGCTGTCTCGTGACGCCTCAGCTCCTCGGACAGTATGCGCTGAAGGGCTCCTATCAGGCCCGCAACCTCAACACCGTACTCAACAGCCTCATACCCTTGGCGCGAGCCATGAAACATGCGGGGCTGCCACTCACCCGCAACGGCATCACGTCTGCAGAAGCCCTGCGGCGGGCACTCACAGGTGTTACCACGATGACCGGACTCATGGGACGCTGGCAGCAGCTCTCCGAAGAGCCCACCGTCATCTGCGATACGGGCCACAACCTCGCAGCATGGGAATATCTCGCACCGCAGATAGAGCGTGAGGCGCAGCAGAGGCCCCTGCGCATCGTCTTCGGGATGGTAGATGACAAAGACATCCACGGAGTATTGCAGCTGCTACCCAGTCGTGCCACATACTACTTCACGCAGGCCGACACACACCGCGCAATACCCGTAGGGCGCCTCACGGCCCTTGCCACCGAGGCCGGACTATGCGGCACGCCCTACCCCACCGTCGCCGAAGCATATCACGCTGCATTGACCGAAGCACCGCAGGATGCCTTCATCTTCGTTGGAGGCTCCTCCTACGTCGTTGCAGACCTTCTGTCAGAGCCTATTAAACAAGGTTAAATCCTTAAGAATCAACGTCCCCTGGTGGACAACGTCCCCTGGTGGACAACGCCCCCTGGCCCCCTCTAAGATTAGAGAGGGTTAGGGGGCGTTGACAGTTTTAGGTGAAAAAGTGAAAAGGTGGAAAAGTGAAAAGGTGAAATGGTAAAAAATCGGGGTAATCGGGAAAATCGGGTATAATTATTTGGCAGAATGGAAAGAATTGCTTAATTTTGCAGAGTTATGAAGAAAACCGCATGGTTCATATTGGCTCTGCTGCTGCTTCCCATCGTTGTTATTATGATGGTGGTTGGTGCGCTGTATTACCCTCCGGTACAGAACTGGGCAGTTCACAAAGCATGCGAGATAGCATCAGAGAAGACTGGCATGGAGGTATATATAGACCGCGTGCGTCTGACCTTCCCTCTTGACGTGAGCCTCGAGGGCGTAAGGTGTGTCGGCACCGACTCTATGACCCTTCAACGCGATACGCTTCTACGCATAGCGCGCGCCGTATGCGACATCAAGATGCGCCCACTCCTTGACAAGGACATTCAGCTGAAGGCTGTGGAGATGATGGGCGTGAAGGTAAACACATCCAACTTCATTCCGCAGATATACATAAAAGGTGCCGTAGGCCGCCTTGCAATAGAGAACCCCGAGGGCAAAGAGCCTCCCAAGGCTGGCGCCGTCGGTGAGGTGGACTTGGAGAGGAACAGCGTAGCTGCCGCCACAGCCCTTATTGACAAGGCCGACCTATACGTGGCCCTCATCGACACCATCGATGCCGACACTACGAAGAGCGAAGCCTGGACCGTCTTCTTCCGGCATATCGACATTTCCGATAGCCGACTGACTCTCATCCCCTCCATCACTCCTTCACAACTGCGACAAAGCACCCTTGCCTCTGCAGTCAGAAAGGACAGCCTGCGTGCAGCATCAGGTGTGGGTGAGACTCCGGCAGAATATGTCTTCACTAACCTCAATACGGGTATCGACAGCCTGGCCTATAGCCCGGCAGGACTGTCTGTGGGCATTAGGCACGGCAGCCTCAAGGAGGAGACGCTCGGTATTGACGTGAGCAAGCTTGCCGGTAGCCTCGGGATGCAGGGCGACAAGCTGAATGTGGACATCAGACAATGTGCGCTGACAGAGCGACACGGTCTTGATGTGACATCGTTGAAGGCTTTTGTGGAGATGGATTCCGTCAGGCTGAAGGTGGACGGTACAGCCAAGACTCCCGCCAGCATCCTCACGGCCAAGGCCGACATGGACCTCAACGCCTTCTCTGACAGCATGCCCGGCAAGCTGAGCGCAAACATCGATGCCTCGCTATGCAGGAAGGATATCCTTACCATCCTGCAGATAGCCGACGTGAAGGATATCGCCACAGACTATGTGCCACAGACGTTGAACATCAGGGGCAGCGCCTCCGGCAACACACGCTCCGTAGTCGTTCCCTCGCTGAGCATCGACGTTCCGGGCATGGGTGGAGCCGACCTCTCTGGCTCGGCAAAGGGATTCATGGCACTTGCTGACAACCCCTACTCACCGCAGTTCAGCGCCTCGGTGCACGGCGACGCCCAGATGACAAACCCCAGTTTCCTCAAGTCGCTTCTCGACAAGGGCACCGCACGAATGATAAACATCCCCGCCTTCTCCACCACCTTCAATGCCGACATCCAGGGTGCCGACTATGCCCTTACTGCCAACATCAAGGAGGGCAAGGGGCAGGCAAGCCTGCAGGGCCGCTACAACATGCTCAGCAAGGCTTACGATGCCCGACTGAAGACGCAGGACTTCAATGCCGACCACGTGCTGAAGGGCTACCGCCTGGGTATTGTCAATGCTGATGCCCACATCAACAACAAGCGCATCGTAGCTACCGCCGCCGCACGAGGCAAGCTCCTCAACGGCAACGTGAGCATCAATGCCCTGAACAGCAGCAAAAGACTTCAGGGCACCCTGACAGCAGACATACAGCATATAGACTTCCAGCAGCTCGGCTTCGCAGACCAGCCCCTTAAGGCCGTATTCTGCGGACATATCGACATCGACACCGATATGGACCAATACTATAAGGTGAACGGACTCTGCAGCGGCATACATCTAACCGACTCTGCCAAGACCTATTCGCCTGATGACGTAGTATTCGACCTGCTGACCCGACGCGATACCACCTATGGCAAAGTGTACTGCGGCGACCTGGAATGCGACCTCAGGGCCCAGGGCGGATATAAATGGCTGCTGGGATGTACCGACCGCATCAGCAACGTGGTGAAGAAGCAGATGAAGGAGCACACCATAGACCAGCAGGAACTGAGGCAGGTGCTGCCAAGGATGACCTTCCACCTGAAGATGGGCAAGGAGAACCCGCTCTACCGCATGCTGAACTACAAGGACATCGACTACCGTGAGATCTGCGCCGATTTCAACACCTCGCGCGAAGACGGCATCAACGGCGACATCAGCATAGGAGGCCTTGACACTCACGGATACCAGATAGACACGCTGACCCTCAACGTGAGCAGCAGCAACGACCCGATGAACATCTCATACAAGGCACACATACAGAACCAGCCGCCAAACGACTATGTCTTTGACGCCTACCTGGACGGCAACCTGCTCGAACACGGCATCTCCACAAACGCACTAATCTATGACAGCAACCATGAGATAGGACTGAACATGGGAGCCGAGGCCACGATGGACAAAGAGGGACTGGTGCTGCACCTCGTGCCCGACAATCCCGTCTTAGGCTACCAGACCTTCAATCTGAACAAGGACAACTACATACGTCTGAACCGCAAGAACCGAATCACGGCCTACGTGAACCTCAGGTCAGATGACAATACGGGCATACAGATACTAAGCACGGAGCCCGACGACATAGGTTACGACGAGACGCTGCTACAGGATCTCACCGTATCGCTGTATCACCTCGACATTGGCCGTCTGGCACAGTCTATCCCATACGCACCCGATATCGACGGACTGCTCTACAGCGACTTCCACTTCATACAACAGGAAGACAAGACCTTCACCATATCGACCGACATGAACATGACGGAGATGACTTACGGGGGATGCCTCATAGGAAATCTCGGAACGGAACTGGTGTATATCCCCAAGGCTGACGGCTCGCACTATGTCGACGGCGACATAAAGCTTGACGGGCGAAGCATAGGAACGCTGAAGGGACAGTATAATTTCGATAACAAGAACGTGAATGCCGTGATGTCGCTGACACAATTCCCTATGGACATCGTCAACGGATTCATCCCCAACCAGCTCATAGGCCTGCAGGGAATGGCCGAAGGAAACCTCGACATTCGCGGCACATCGGAGAAACCCGTTGTCAACGGCACGCTGGCGATGGACAACGCCTATCTCCTCAGCCTGCCTTACGGCATAAGACTGAAAATCATCGACGACAAGATAAGCATCAACAACTCGAAGGTAGAGATTGCTGACGCGCACCTCGTGGGCAGCAACGACAGTCCGCTAACCCTCAACGGCAGCATCGACTTTGCCGATACCGAACACCCCTACGCCTCACTGAGGCTGATGGCAAAGAACCTGCAGCTCATCGATGCAAAGGAGACCAAGACATCTGAGGCCTACGGCAAGGCCTTCATCAACATTTTCTGCAGCATCAGGGGAGAGCTGTCGAAGCTGAGAATGCGCGGCAAGCTGGACATTCTTCCCACAACCGACCTATACTACATATTGAGGGAGTCGCCACTGACAGCCGACAACAGGCTGAAAGAACTCGTTACCTTCACCGACCTCTCGTCAGAAGAGCCCATCAGCATCGTACACACCGTCAGGGATGACCTCAATGCCGACTTCACCATCAGCGTCAATGAGGGAGCACACATAAAATGCTGGATTAGCCCGGACCACAAGAACTACCTCGACTTCACGGGTGAGGGCGACCTGCGTATGAGATATAACAGCGGCGACATAAAGCTGACGGGACGCTTCACCATCAGCGAGGGCGAAATGAAATATTCCCTGCCCATCATACCGCTGAAAACCTTTACCATAGCCCCCGACAGCTACATAGAATTCACGGGCGACATGATGAACCCCAGGCTCAACATCACGGCAACGGAGCAGATGCGCGCCACAGTAAATCAGGACGGTACCAACCAGATATGCACCTTTGAGACGGGAGTGGTGCTGAGCAAGACGCTGAAAGACATGGGACTGCAATTCATCATCAGCGCCCCAGAGAACCAGATGGTGGCCGACGAGCTGAAGACAATGTCGCAGGAGGAAAGGGGAAAGATTGCCGTAACGATGCTCACCACAGGAATGTATCTCTCTGACGGCAACACCTCAAGCTTCTCGATGAACTCTGCCCTGAACAACTTCCTGCAGGCCGAGATACAGAACCTTACGGGAGCAGCGCTGAAGACTATAGACCTGTCCTTCGGGCTGGATCGCTCAACAGAGGCCGATGGTACCGTGCATACGGACTATACGTTCAAGTTCGCAAAGCGCTTCTGGAACAACAGGCTGAACATCGCCGTGGGCGGCAAGATATCAACCGGACCCGATGTGTCAGGACAGAACAAGTCATTCTTCGACAACGTAGAGGTGCAATACCGTCTGTCGGAAACGGCCAACAAATACGTCACGATGTTCTACAAACGCTCCGTCTATGACTATCTGGAGGGATACGTAGGTCAGTTCGGTGCAGGATACATGTGGAAGAGAAAGGCACAGACGCTGCGCGAACTCTTCGGCAAACAGCAGCCTCCAATGATTACGCTGCCCTCAGCACGAAGGGACTCACTGGCCAAGCCAATGGAATAAGGAGGGTTCTGTTAATTCCCACCATAAATAAAAGCCCCAACGAATGAAACAGAATATATGGTACATACTCATAGCCACCGTGCTCTTGACGGGATGTTCGACAACGTCACACCTTGAAGACGACGAACAGCTCTTCATAGGCCTCAAGCACATAGACTATGCAGAGACATCGGAGAAAGGCAACGCCGTACACCTCAATGAGACGAAGGAGGAGATAGAAGCCGCGCTGGCCACAGCCCCCAACGGCGCGCTCTTCGGGTCGAGCTATTACCGCACACCCTTTCCCTATGGCCTTTGGATATGGAACGCATATTCACACAAAGATACCGGCTTTGCCAAATGGATGACAGAATCGTTCGGCAAGGCTCCCGTGCTGATGCAGAATATCAACCCGCCGCTGAGAACATCAGTAGCAGAGAGCGTGATGAAGAATAACGGATACTTCAACGGGAAGGTGACCTACGACATCATAGAGGGCAAACCCCAGACAACGAAGAACGATACTACGCTCAAGCCACGCAAGGCAAAGATACAATACCACGTAGACTTCGGACATCTCTTCACCATCGACACCTTAGCCTTCAAACATACCTTCGACAAGGGCGACACGCTCACACCAACGCTTCCCGTCAACGAGACAGCATCGTTGCTCAAACAGGGAGAACCGTTCTCAATAGAAAAATTAGAGAACGAGAGACAACGCATATACAACCTGCTGCGCAACGAAGGATATTATTACTACCAACCCTCCTACACCATCTTCCTTGCCGACACCATCAATGCTCCGGGAAAGGTGAGGCTGCAGGTGCAGACTGCCGACTCGCTGCCGTCAGAGGCTATGAGGAAATGGGTTATAGGTTCTACTACGGTGCAGATAAAGAGGCAGTTTGCCGAGATTATCACCGACAGCCTTCAGCACAGATTCCTTAAGATTTGCTTCGGTAAGCCCAAGCCCCCCATTCGTCCGCGTATCATACTATCCGACACGAAACTGCGTCCGGGAATGCTCTTCTCGCAAGATGCCTATGAAGAGTCCATCAACCGTCTTTCAACAAAGGGCGTATTCTCCAGCGTTGACATCTCATTCACCCCTCGCAGGAACGACGACGGAACCTACGCTGCCGTACCCGACACCGTAAAAGCCCTGCAAGGCAGCGAGCGGGCCGGAGCAGGAATACTCGACATGATGGTAAACACCATACTCGACAAGCCCTACGACCTCACCTTCCAAGCCAACGTGATGGGTAAGACATCGCGACGCTTGGGTCCGGGAGTGAACATTTCATTAGGAAAGCGCAACGCCTTCAGGGGCGGAGAGATGCTCAACCTCAATGCCGGCGTGAACTATGAGTTCCAGCTCAGCGACGATGCATCGCTGGGCAGCAGCTATGACTTCTCCTTAGGGGCCACGCTGAATTTCCCACGACTCGTCATCCCCAAGCTGATAACGAAGAAGCGCCGCTGGTATACCACACCCTCGACGCTCATCGACGTATCGGGAACATTGACACGACGGGCAGGCTACTTCAACCGCATCGTTTTTGCTGCGGAATATACCTACGTCTTCCAGCCCTCAGCAACCTCCATGTACCGTTTCACACCACTGTCGCTGTCATACGGATACACAACAAACACAACGGATGCCTACAAGGAAAAGATGTGGAAGTCTGTAGTGGGGATAATGGCGCTTGAAGATGAATTCATTCCAAAGATGAGGTACACATACATCTATACCTCTCCAGAGAAATACCGTAATCCTATCTACTGGAGCTCCACGCTCACTCTGGCCGGCAATGTCACCAACCTCCTGAGTATGGCCTTCACGGGACAGAAATGGGGTGAACGTAATAAGAAAGCTCTCGGAACGCCCTTCTCGCAGTTCGTAAAGATAGAGACAGAGATACGAAAGACGTGGACCTTGGGAGAGAAAGACGCCTTCGTGTTCCACTTCTACGGAGGCCTCATGGGAGCCTACGGCAACGATAACAGCGGACCATTTTCCGAACTGCTATACATCAGCGGCTTCAATGACCTGAGAGCCTTCACGCAACGCTCTATAGGCCCAGGTGATACTTTTATTGATGACCGAGACTTCTCATACCTCTTCTGCAATGGAGACATGAAGCTGGTTTTGAACCTAGAATACCGACCACATCTCTTCGGGTCACTATACGGGGCACTCTTTCTTGATGCCGGAAATATCTGGTATCTGAAACACGATGCGAGAGAAATCTTTGAAGCGCTGGGATTTGATTCCGTAAAACGAGACATCGCAGTAAATACTGGAATAGGAATAAGATACGACCTTGACTACTTCGTGCTCAGACTTGACTGGGGCATAGGACTTCATGTGCCCTACATAACATCAAGCTCAGGATTCTTCAACATCCCGTCATTCAAAAAAGCACAATGCCTGAACTTCTCAATAGGGTATCCCTTCTAATAAAGGTTAAAGGTTCATGGTTCAATGGTCAACCCCGAACGAGGCGACTATGAAACGCTTGTCGTTTCAAGGAGCGTCCTGAGCGGGTCAACGAAGTTAATGGTCAATGCTTAAAACGCCGCTCGGTATTTCCCGTCATCCTTATCCTCGAGCATGGAGAGATAGCTCTGGTAACGTGACTGTGAAATATAGTGTTCTTCTAAAGCTTTCAGAACAGCACATCCAGGCTCGTGAGTGTGTGTACAATTAGAGAAGCGACAGTCCTTCGAAAAATGGAATATCTCCTTGAAATAACTCGTAAGCTCCTCACGCTCAATATCAAAAGTGCCAAATCCCCTAATACCAGGGGTATCTATAATATATCCGTTCCCGTTATCGTTCCCCAACGGTATCATCTCCGAGAACGTCGTAGTATGCATACCCTGATTATGTGCATCGCTAATCTCTGCCGTCCTGAGGTTCACGCCGGGCACGAGGGAGTTGATAAGGGTGCTCTTCCCTACCCCACTATTGCCGCTGAAGAGCGTAATCCGCCCTTTCAGCATGCTGCGCAGCTGCTCTATGCCCGTACCGTCGAGAGCCGACACCTGCACCGTCTCATATCCTATCGTATTATATAGCTCGCACATCATCGAGAGATAATGCCGCTCTTCGTCGTTAAGCAGGTCAACCTTGTTGAACACCAGCACGACGGGCACCCTATAGGCCTCCGCTGAGGCTATGAAACGGTCAATAAACGTTGTGCTCGTCTCTGGATAATTGATGGTGACGATAAGCATAGCCTGATCCACGTTGGCAGCAATGATGGAACTCTGCTTGGAGAGATTAGAAGCCTTGCGGATGATATAGTTACGGCGGTCGTGTATGTCGGTAATCCATGCAGCATCATCACGGCGCATGTCACCCTTGCGCCGGCCTTCACCCTTGGCCTGTATGCAAGCATCATGGGGTATCTCGGTATCAGGCACGGAGACCTCAACAACGTCGCCTACGGCAACAGGATTAGTGCTACGAATGCCCTTGAGGCGAAAGTTCCCCTTTACCTTACAGTCAATCGTAGCACCATCCTTAAGAAGCACCGTATACCAAAAACCGGTGTTTTTAATAACCAATCCAGTCATCCGGATGTATCATAGTTGTCAGCACAAGCGAATAAAAAGAACCCGCTTATACAGTCATTATCTCCTTGGTCTTCTCCTCTATCAGCTTTTCCAGCTTGGCAATAAACTTGTCGTGAAGTTTCTGCAAATCATTCTCGGCATCCTTCTCGAGGTCTTCTGACAAGCCGTCCTTGATAGCCTTCTTCAGCTTCTCCTTGATATCACCACGCACGTTGCGCACCTCTATCTTGGCCTTCTCCGCAATCTTGTTACACTGCTTCGTAAGCTCGCGGCGTCGCTCCTCGGTGGGCTGAGGGATAGCAAGGCGTATCACCTCGCCATTATTATCAGGAGTAATGCCTACGTCGCTATCCATGATAGCCTTCTCTATAGTGCGGATAGACTTCTTGTCCCAAGGCTTGATAGCGATGGTGCGCGCATCAGGTGTAGTAACGGTAGCTACCTGGTTAAGTGGCACCTTCATGCCATAGGACTCTACTTTAATACCATCAAGGATAGCCACGTTTGCACGACCGGCACGGACGTGAGAGAGCTGATCCTCAAGAAACATCGCAGCCATTTCCATACGCTCTTCGGCGTCATGGAGGGTTTCTTTTACGTCTAACATCTTGTCTTTTGGGTTGAATATTTGTTTGTGTATAGATTAATGATATAGGGAGAAAGGCGCAAAAACGCCACATCTCGCTCACAAAGTTAGTGATTTTCTTTCTTAATGCGCCGTATAAAGTAGAATGAAAACGACATCTGAGCAAAAAACATCGAAAATATTTGGTCATGTCAGATATTCTTTGTACCTTTGCACCCGCAATTTTAATTTTCACTGGCATGACCTATTTGCGGCATGCATAAACAAAACAAAGAAATGAAAAAGAATCTTCATCCAGAAAACTATCGCCCAGTAGTGTTCAAAGACATGTCTAACGGCGATATGTTCCTTACAAAGTCTACTTGCAAGACTAACGACACAGTTGAATTTGAGGGTGAGACCTACCCCGTTGTAAAGGTCGAGATTTCAAACACCTCTCACCCATTCTATACCGGTAAGAGCAAGCTGGTGGACACCGCAGGTCGTGTAGACCGCTTCCAGCAGCGCTATGGCAACATCAAGAAGTAATCCACCACTTAGGATACTTCCAAAACAAATGCCACCGGCATCTTCAGCGTAACCACTCGTTATCACAACGAAATGAGTGGTTACGTTTTTTTAAAAGGTGGGTTCTATTAATTCGCTTTGACAGGTTTTTGGTTTTGTTTCGAGGGCAGAGTGGCAGTTTCTTGATGGAGCATAGCGGGCT
>CAJOOC010000022.1 GCA_905236165.1 uncultured Prevotella sp.
AGGCACCCATTTGAGATGATGTAGATTTGTAACTAACTGATTTACAGCAACAAGAAAATATTAGACAAATTTTTCACGAAGTCAGGACCCCACTATCCTCCTTCTCCGCTTTGTTGGGTTTTCAAACCGACGGAACTGAGGCAGGCCCTAATTTCTTTAAATATTATTTGGTCGTATCAGAAATAATCATTATCTTTGCCGACGATACTGTTTTCTGACTTCTCACTTAAACTATAAACACAATGAAAAAGCTACTCTTTATTCTCATGCTTGCCGTCCTGCCCGCGATGGCCAGCGCGTATGATGACAAAATCAACGGCATCTATTACAATTTTGACCAGTCTGCAAAGACGGCAGAGGTTACGTACTATGATTATTTGGACAACCAAAACGCCTATTCCGGCACCGTCAACATCCCACCCACGGTGGACTACAACGGGGTGCCATACAGCGTCACGAGCATAGGTGATTTTGCTTTCGTGAATTGCAGCGGCCTGATCTCCGTTACGATTCCCAACAGCGTGACGAGCATAGGATACTCTGCTTTCCGTGTTTGCAGCGGCCTGAAATCCCTCACGATTCCCAACAGCGTGACGAGCATAGGACAGTATGCTTTCTCTGGTTGCAGCGGCCTGACCTCCGTCACGATTCCAAACAGCGTGACGAGCATAGAAGGCTCTACTTTCGATGGTTGCAGCGGCCTGACCTCCGTCACCATTCCCATCAGCGTCACGAGCATAGGAAGCTGGGCTTTCACTGGTTGCAGCGGCCTGACCTCCGTCACGATTCCCAACAGCGTGACAAGCATAGGAGTCTATGCTTTCTCTAGTTGCAGCGGCCTGACCTCAGTCACGATTCCCAACAGCGTGACGAGCATAGGGCAGAATGTTTTCGCTGGTTGCAGCGGCCTGACCTCCGTCACGATTCCCAACAGCGTGACGAGTATTTGGGACTTTGCTTTCTCTGGTTGCAGCGCCCTGACCTTTGTCACCATTCCCAACAGCGTGACGAGCATAAGACAGAATGCTTTCTGGGGTTGCAGCATCCTGACTTCCGTCATTTCGTTGATTGAGAGTCCCTTTGCAATCAATGAAAATGTATTCCCTGACTATTCCTCCGCCACACTCTACGTTCCCAAGGGAACGAAGGATAAATATAAAGCCACTTCTGGTTGGAATCAGTTCCAGAAGATTGAGGAGATTGGGAATTTCATTGCCGTGCTGATCGACGGCATCTACTACAACCTGAACCAGGACACGCAGGAGGCCGAAGTGACCAACAGCAAGGGTGGTGATTACGATGGTTATAGCAGCTACTCCGGCAGCGTGGTCATCCCCTCCTCAGTCACCTTCGGCGGAGCGACATACAACGTGACGAGCATAGGAGAGCAGGCTTTCCTTTACTGCGACCTGACCTCCGTCACTATTCCCAATAGCGTGACGAGCATAGCAAGCAGTGCCTTCGAAGGTTGCAACCTGAACTCTCTCACGATTCCCAACAGCGTGGCGAGCATAGGAGAGCATGCTTTCTCTGGTGCAGAACTGTTCTCCGTCACCATCGGCAGCGGGGTGAGGAGCATAGGAGAATCGGCTTTCGAGCAATGTAGGAACCTGTTGACCGTCACTTCGCTCATTGACAATCCCTTTGAAATCAGTGAAAGCATATTCATGTGGGAAGGTAATTTTACCTCTGCCACCCTCATGGTGCCCAAGGGAACGAAGAAGAAATATGAAGCCACGCCGGCGTGGAACCTTTTCCAGAGGATTAAGGAGTTTGTGGTGCCTGGCGACGTGAACATCGACGGGGCTGTCGACGTGGCCGACATCAGCAGCGTCATCGACGTGATGGCGCAAGGCACCAACGACCCGATTGGCGACGTGAACGCCGACAATGCCGTCGACGTGGCAGACATCGGCACCATCATCGACATCATGGCCGGAAAGGACGTTGTCATAAAGCCGGCAAGCCTGAAATGCCCCGACGAGCACCACCCCCACTGGATAGACCTGGGACTGGCCAGCGGCACGCTGTGGGCATGCTGCAACGTGGGGGCAAATGCTATTGAAGAATACGGAAACCACTATGACTTCGACGAGGCACAGCGCTACAATCCGCCCTCGACAGACCAGATAAGTGAGCTTCTTGAAAACACAGACTACAAATGGACCACGCAGAACGGCGTGGAAGGGATGAGGTTCACCGGCATCAACAAGAGGGCTGTGTTCCTACCCGCTGCGGGTGCCGTCTTGGACGGTGAGTTGGTCGAAGCCGGCGAGTACGGCAACTACTGGTCGTCCGTATCAAACACCTATGAATACGGTTTCAACCTCGAAATCGATAAGAACCGTGCGAACAGGAGTATCAGAATCCGCAGCCTCAAACAATCCGTTCGACCTGTGCGTTAGAACTGCATCGCTTTCTCAGACCTTCATACAAGTTTTCTGCCCGAAATTTGGCAGTCTCGGAAAATGTGGCTACCTTTGCACGCTGAAACAAAACAAACGTGAGTTATGACAGCACTACAGTTGAATGCGGAATTTTATCGCACGATGGGCATCATTGCCGAAGACGAGGCACTTCTGGCTAAGGTGTTGAAGTATGCCAAGAAGCTTGTTGCCAAGAAAGAAGACCCTACGCTGCTTACGAAGGAAGAGTTTTTCCGCCGTGTGGACGAGGCACGTGAGGAGATTAGGCAGGGGAAAGGAACCCGATTCTCTGACCCACAGGCCATGAACATCTGGCTTAATTCCCTCTGACCATGTACGACATTATTTTTTCTGATAAGGCTAAAGCCGATCTTGCTTTCCTGCGTCGCAACGAACCGGCGGTACATAAAAAGGCTGTAAGGTTACTGAATGAGCTGATGGTTCATCCCAAAACGGGCACCGGCCATCCTGAACAGCTTGAAGGCGACCGCAGCGGACAATGGAGCAGGACTGTCACGAAGAAGCATCGCCTGATTTACGAAATCTTCGAGACCGAAGTGCATGTCGATGCGCTTTCGGCATACGGGCATTATGGTGATAAATAAAAGGTCTAAGGTCGATAATCTAAGGTCGAAAATCAGTAAATCGTATATTCTTTGAAACGTCTCGACTGGTATATCATCAAGAAGTTCATCGGCACGTACATCTATAGTATCGTGCTGATTATCAGCATCAGCATTGTGTTCGACTATAATGAGCACATGGCGAAGTTTGCGGCCACCCATGCGCCGTGGCGGGCCATCATCTTCGATTACTACGTGAACTTCGTGCCCTACTTCTCCAACCTTTTCTCGCCGCTCTTCGTCTTCATTGCCGTCATCTTCTTCACGTCGAAGCTGGCCTCGAACAGCGAAATCATCGCCATGCTCGCCAGTGGTACGAGCTTCAACCGGCTCATGCGGCCCTATATGATCTCGGCGGCGCTCATTGCTGCGGTGAACTACTACCTCGGAGCCTACGTCATTCCACACGGCAACGTGACGCGGCAGGCCTTCGAGGTGAAATACAAGAACAACAAGAAGAATACCTCGGCACAGAACGTGCAGCTGCAGGTGGGGCCGGGCATCATCGCCTACATACAGCAGTATGACGACATCTCGAAGCGCGGCTACGGCTTCTCGCTCGACCAGTTTGAGAACAAGAAGCTCATCAGCCACATGACGGCCAACGTCATACAGTATGACACCATCAGCGACTCGCGAAACCACTGGAAGGCCATCAACTACAAGATCCGTACGCTGAAAGGCCTGCGCGAACAGATAGAGACGGGTGCCGAACTGGACACCATGATTATGATGGAGCCGATGGACCTGGTGTTCTCCAAGGGTCAGCAGGAGACGTTCACCTCGCCGGAGCTGCTACGCTATATCTCGAAGCAGGAGGAGCGCGGCTCGACGAACGTGGTGCAGTATGAGGTGGAGTACCACAAGCGCATCTCCAACTCGTTCGCCTCGTTTATCCTTACCGTTATCGGCGCCTCGCTGTCGTCACGGAAGCGAAAAGGCGGCATGGGTATGTACCTCGGCATTGGCCTGGCGCTGTCGTTCTCCTACATCCTGCTGCAGACGGTGTCGGCCACCTTCGCCACCAATGCCGGTATGCCGGCCATCCTGGCCGCCTGGATACCTAACATGATCTACGCCGTCATCGCCTTCTTCTGCTATAGACAGGCACCGAATTGATAAGCCCCCTAAGTTAGGGGGTTGGGGGTCTGAACAGGCGCAGGCCCTCTGCTCTGTATAACACTATATTCAGTCTGATAAACGCTTGTTCAGACCCCCATCCCCCTAACTTAGGGGGTTAAGAATGACATTCGAACAAACATATCTCAACGACAACATCCTCGACGCGCTCTACGACATGCACTTCGAGGAGATGACTCCTATTCAGGAGAGGTGTATACCCGAAATACTTGAAGGCCACGATGTGCTTGGCGTGGCGCAGACGGGCACCGGCAAGACCGCTGCCTACCTGCTGCCTATCCTGTCGATGCTCGACGATGGCGGCTTTCCAGAGGACGCCATCAACTGCGTGGTGATGGCTCCGACGCGTGAGCTGGCCCAGCAGATAGACCAGGCGATGGAGGGTTTTTCATATTATCTTGATGGCGTGAGTTCGATAGCCGTCTATGGCGGCAACGACGGTTCGCGCTTCGACCAGGAGACGAAGAGCCTGCGCGGCGGTGCTCCCGTGGTCATCGCCACCCCAGGCCGCTTGCTCAGCCACTTGAAGGTGGGCAGCCTTGACCTCTCACGCACCAGCTTCTTCGTGCTCGACGAGGCCGACCGCATGCTCGACATGGGCTTCATCGAAGACATCCTTCAGATTAACAAGCTGTTACCACCTGACTGCCAGAAGGTGATGTTCTCTGCCACCATGCCTTCTAAGGTGCGTGAGCTGGCCGTAAGTCTCCTTAAAGACCCTGTGGAGGTGAAGCTCAAGGTGAGCCGTCCGGCAGAGAAGATTCATCAGATGGCCTACGTCTGCTACGAGCCGCAGAAACTGAAAATCATAGACCATCTCTTCCAGAACGGCGACCTGAAGCGCGTCATCATCTTCTGCGGCAAGAAAGACCGTGTGAAGGACATCAACCGTGCCCTGCAACGCCTGAAGATCAACTGTGCGCCTATGCACTCTGACCTCTCGCAGCAGGAGCGCGACGACGTGATGTACCGCTTCAAGGCCGGTCAGGTGGATGTGCTCGTGGCTACCGACATCGTGGCCCGAGGCATCGACATCGACGACATTGCCATCGTCATCAACTACGACGTGCCCCACGATGCCGAGGACTACGTTCACCGCATCGGCCGCACCGCCCGTGCCGAGCGCGACGGCGAGGCCATCACCTTCGTCAGTGGCGACCAGGACATCCGCCGCTTCATGCAGATAGAGCAGTTCCTGAAGAAGGAGGTGGAGAAACTTCCCCTGCCCGAAGGACTTGGCGAAGCTCCGGAGTATAAGGCAAAACCTACTTCCGGCTCCTTCCGTAGGGAAGGTAGAAGGCACAGTGGCCGGAGACACGGTGGTCGAAGGGAAGGGAGAAACAGGAAAGGAGATAAGTCATGAGACAGCAGGTAAGGCCGAAGAAGAACCTGGGCCAGCACTTCCTCATCGACCTGGGAATTGCGCAGCGCATTGCCGACACGGTGGATGCCTGTGCGGACATTCCCGTGCTGGAGGTGGGGCCGGGAATGGGCGTGCTCACGCAGTTCCTGGCGAAGAAGCCTCGGGAGCTGGCCGTGGTGGAGATAGACAAGGAGTCGGTGGAATATCTGAAGACCCACCCCTTACCCCTTCCGGGGGGAGGGGAGTTAAGAATCATCCAGGGTGACTTCCTGCGGATGGACCTCAGCGAGGTGTTCGGCAGCCGGCCGTTCGTGCTTACCGGCAATTACCCTTACGACATCTCGTCGCAGATATTCTTCAAGATGCTCGACAACCGTGACCTCATCCCCTGCTGCACAGGCATGATACAGCATGAGGTGGCTCTGCGCATGGCCGCCTGTCCCGGCAATAAGCAGTATGGCATCCTGTCGGTGCTGATGCAGGCATGGTACGACGTGGAGTATCTCTTCACCGTCGAGCCTTCAGTGTTCAATCCGCCGCCCAAGGTGCAGAGCGCCGTCATACGCCTGACCCGCAACAACGTCACAGACCTGGGCTGCGACGAACATCTCTTCCGCCGGGTGGTGAAGACCACCTTCGGACAGCGCCGCAAGATGCTGAGAGTGTCGCTGCGTCAGCTCTTCGACCAACAGCCGCCAGCCGATTTCTTCGAGCAGGAGATGATGACGCGAAGGCCGGAACAGCTGACGATAGCGGAGTTCGTAAATTTGACCAATCTGGTTTCTGAATGGATTTAGTCTTAGGTCGACGAAGGATTAGTTTCTCACTGGGCAGTGAGACGATGGTCACGGTGCTGGTGTGCCTCGTGTGGGCCTCTCCGCTTGTGGGCTACTCGAAGGGCATCGTCAACCGACTGCCTTTGCTGGGCGACTATTCCGAGTGGGTATTGGCTGCCGTCTATGTCATTCCGACGCTGCTGGCTCTTCCGGCACTGGTCAAGAAGTTCTGCCTGGCCGACTACCTGTTCTTCTTCGCCTGTGTGTTCTACTACCTGTGGAACTACGTGGCCTATCCTGAGAACTCCATCTTTCTCACGGAAAACGCTTTCCTTTGTCTCTGCTGCGTCTTTCCCTACTATTTCATAGGGCGTCTCGTTGACATTGAAAAATACTACAAACTGTTCCTCTATCTGTCTGTCGCCTGCATCTTGATGGATTTGTTCTATTTCCTGGTCTATGCCCCAGCGAATAAGGACATGGCCGTAGTGGCGGGCGATGACAATATGCACCGTGCCTACCTGTCTTTGCCTCATGTGACGATGCTGCTGTGGGCCACGCTGCGTGAGTTCCGCCTTTGGAAGCTGGTGATGACCTTTCTCGGCGTGCTGTTCCTCCTTTCCTGTGGCACACGCGGTCCGCTGGTGTGCTTAGGTTTCTTCGGCTTCGTCTACTTTCTCTTCTTTATGAATTTTCGCGGTGCCATCTACGTGAAGGGCATCATCGTGGCATTAGTTGCGCTGACCGTCGCTTTTCTCAGGGAGATAGCCCTCTTCCTGGCTCAGGCCTTTCTTGGCCTGAACCTGAGTACGCGCATCATGGAGAAGATTGTCTTTGGCGGTCTGGACAACGATACCTACCGGAGTGATTTGCGCCAGATTCTCTACGCGGCTCTGGAGCGCAGCGACCATTTCTTCGGCATCGGATTGCTGGGTTGCGGTAACTATGGCATCAACTATCCGCACTTCTTTCCGCTCGATTTCTTCTGTACGTTTGGTTATTTCCTTGGCAGCGTGCTGATGGTTGTGCTGGCCATGCTGATTGGCTGGGCTTTCTGGCGGTCGGGAAACAAGATGGTGAAGGTGTTTATGCTTTTCCTGATATCACAAAGCATCATCAAGCTGATGTTCAGCTCGACGTTTGTCTTCTCACCCTTTTTCTTTATGCTTATCGGTTTCTGCGTAAGTCAGCTGTTAGTGCCTGCGGAAGAAAGCGGTGACGGGGTGGAGAAGCATAGCGATGCGGGAGTAACAGGAATTCAGCAGCAGCTTTATGCCGACATGGTGGTGAAAGATAATCCAGAGGAAGGAGGATAGCTTCGACATGTTGAGGATGTAGAGCACCCTCTTGTTGTAGTTTTCCGGCTCGGCTTTCTCCAGCATCCTCTTCAAGTCATCATCTTTACATTGGGCAATCAGCTGCAGGCATTTCTCGCGGTACAATTCTGCGGCTTGCATCTTCTCCCGAGCATCGTCCTTGAAGTTGAAGCTGATGTTCTCGTCGGACTGTCTGAAGCTGACCAGTAGCTTGTTGGCCGATGCGATGCCTTTTTCCATAGCGAACAGGAATGTCGAGAGGCTGTCGCTGCCCCATGCTCTCGGCAGGGAGTAGTAACCGCCGGTTTCCCTCATGTGGGCTGTCCTGAGCATAAACTCTGATACCGTCTGCGTGCGGTAGCCTCTCAGGTTGTGCCACATATAGTCGTAGACCGTCTCGTAACTCGGTGGAGCAGGGGACAGGTCTACGGTTTTCCCCTCCTTGTCTGTTTTCTTCAGCCTTGCGCGGAATACATCAACGTCTGGGTACTGCTCCGACAGTCCCAGCATCGTCTCCACGAACTGCGGCTCGTAGGTGTCATCGTCGCAGAGCAGGCAGAAGTACTCTCCCTGTGCGTACGACAGGCATTTGTTCCATTGTGCCACGAGGTCCTTGCCGCCTATGTTCTCCTCGTTGATGTAGTATCTTATCCTTTCGTCGTGAAAGGATTCGACGATGGGCGTTATCTCGTAGGGTGAATGGTCGTTGACCACCACTATCTCTATGTTCTTGTAGGTCTGATTGACGGCTGACCGTATAGACTCCTCTAAATAGGTAGCCTTATAGGCAGGGATGGCGATGGTGACCAAGGACCCACCCCCTCCCGAGGGGAGGGGAGACTGAGGAGAGTGATGGGGATTATTCATTTTAGTGAGGAGTTAGGAGTTATGAGTGAGGAGTGAGAGGATGTTCTTGTCTTTTATAACAAACAGATGGAGGCATCCGTAATAGGCAGCGACAAAGACGGCAGCGAGAATCATGGCCCTGATGGGCACAGGGTCGAACTGCCTTATCGCGATGCAGGCGGCCACAGCGGGAATGGCGTAGAGAATGTTCTTTAGCGTCTTCCGTGTGGCTTCAGGAAGCGGGAAATAGCCTTTTGCGGCAATGAGCGCCGCAATCATCACGCTTACTTCCGACGCCACCCATACCAGCGCAGAGCCTACGCACCCCATGCTCTTTACGAGCAGCAGGTTTGCCGTCAAGCCCACTGTGGCACCGATGATGGCATTGCGGAGGACGATGCCGTCCTTCTTCTGAGCCATGAGAATCTGCACCACCAGTATCTGTTCGAAGCCGATGATAAAGACCAGCGGCATGATGATGGTCAGCGGGATGGCTGCTTTCTCGTATCCTGGCCCCGAGATGATGGCGATGATTTCGGGTGCAAACACGGCACCAAGGATGATGAGCGGGAAAGAGAAGTACACCAGCATGGAGAACGACACGCGGATTTTCTCCCTGAACTCCTGCGTCTTGCCCTCCGACATCAGGTTGCTCATACGCGGGAGCATCACTCCGGTGAACGCCAGCAGGAACCCTATGGCGATATGATGCAGCTTTGTGGCCGTGGTGTAGAGTCCCACCTCCGTCGTGTTGGTCACAAATCCGAGAAACGCAATGTTGAACGACGTGTACATCGACGTCAGCAGGCTGTAGCTGCCCAGCGTAAGGCTTGACTTCAGGTACTTCGGCCTTCGGGCTAAATGAGAAATGATAAATGAAAAATAAGAAATCTTCCTGTCTGCGGAGGGGAGATGGGGAGGGTCAAGGTATTTTCTGGCGTGTATGCAGTTCACCAAGGCATTAAGCCCCTCCGTGGCCACTGTCAGGCCGAAATAGATGGGATAGTCGTCGGGCTTGCGGATAAAGACAAACACCGCCACCACGTAGAGGCATCTGATGGCGATGCTCCTGATGGTGATATACCTGAAATCCTCCAGGCCACGGTACAGCCAGTCAATCATGGCGAAGGCAACAATCAGCTTGCCCACGCCGATATACATCAACGTCTTGTACTCCGCAAACTGTGGGACGACTTGGATGCTTATCACCAGCAGCGTTCCGAAAAGTGCTACGAGCATCACGTTCAGGCCAATAATGTTGTAGAACGCGCGGCTGAGCTCCGCCTTGTTGCCCTGACAGCGGGCAATCTCCCGGATGCCCGTGTTCTGTATTCCCAGCATGGAGAACAGCACGAAGTAGCCGATGATGCAGTCCACGAAATTGCAGATGCCGATATTTGCCACGCCCAGCACCCTCGACACGTAGGGGAAGGTGATGAGGGGGAAGATATAGCCTGCGGTGGTCAGCACGCTGCTGTAGAGGAAATTCTTTTTGATGCCCACCTTGTATATCTACGATTTACTGGTTTTCAATTATATTTATTTGCAATATAAAAAGATAACGTAATAATAATTGAAATATTATGCCTCAGACTTTAAGCCGTCCTTACTATGAGAAAGAACGGCTTATTCTATTTGAAAGAACGGCTTATTCTATGAGAAAGGACGGCTTATTCTATGAGAAAGAACGGTTTAAAGTCCAAGGGGTGACGATAAAAAACGCGAGGATATTTGGCTCAGTCTGAAAAATTACTTAACTTTGCACGCGAAATGACAATAATGAAGAAATGAAAAGTATTGCTGTCTGTGCGGTCTGCTATAACCGGAAGGATTCTTTGGCGAGGTTGCTGTCATCGCTTGACGCTGCCTTTTACCCCGTACCCGTGACGCTGATTATCAGTATTGACAAGAGCGACACGACGGCGGTGGAGGAGTATGCCGACGGCTATGTATGGCGTCACGGCGAGAAGCGTGTGGTGAAGCACCAGGAGAATCTGGGACTGCGGAGGCACATCCTGAGCATTGGCGACTGGTTGGAAGAGTTCGATGCGGTTGTGGTCTTGGAAGACGACATCTATGTTGCACCCAGTTTCTACTATTATGCCCAGCAATGTGTGGAGCGATTTGCTGACGATATGGGTGTGGCGGGTATCAGCCTGTACAAGTATCCGTATTGTGCTGATAGTCGTCAGCCGTTTATGCCTATGGTGACTGACAGTGATGTCTTTCTGATGAAGAGGGCTGTTTCGTGGGGTCAGGTGTGGATGCGTGAGCAGTGGTTGGAGTTTAAGAAGTGGTACGATGTTCACAGTGAGCCTTTCGGTGTGCTGCCTCACTTGCCGAGGGGTGTATGTGAATGGCCTGAGTCGTCTTGGCTGAAGTTCCATATCAGATATTGCATCGAGGAGGACAAGAGCTTTGTCGTGCCCTATACGTCTCTGAGCACTTGTTTCTGTGACTTGGGAACTCATGCCGTGAAGAAGCAGACGCACACGCAGACGGTGTTGCTACAGGGCGAGAAGAGGCATTGGAACCTGAATCCTACCGTGACCTACGACGGTTTCTTTGAGGCGGAGTGTTTGTACGGGCATTTTAGTGAAGTGTTAGGAGTAAGGAATGAGGAGTTGTGCATTGACCTCTATGGTTCGAAGGGCAACAGGATGGGCCGGCGCTACTGGCTGACAAGGGAACAGCTGCCCTTCAAGGTGGTACGCTCGTATGCCTTGGAGATGAAGCCTTGGGAGCTGAATGTGCTCCATGAGATAGAGGGTCGCGAGATATTCCTCTACGACACGAGTGTGGGAGCTAAGCGTCCGCATGAGCCAGATAATGATAAAAAAGCGGACTACTATCTCTATTCTACTAACTTGGATGTAAGGAGCATATTGCGAGAGAAGGTGATGAAGACCTTGGTGGATGCTAAACACGCGGTCTTCGGTCTAAATGAAGAATGAAGAATTTACTGCCTCATGAAGATTCTCATAAACTATGCGAACCCGAGGTTTGAACGCGCTAGAAGGCTCAACTCGTGGGCAGGCCGGCACATCGCCCATTTCGACAAGGTCTGCGAATTCGGCCCTGACGATGTCGATGAGGACTTCCGCCGTGCCCATGCCGACATCTTTGCTTACGAACGCGGGAATGGCATGTGGCTTTGGAAACCTTATTTCATCAACAAGGTTATCGAAGAATGTAACGACGGAGACTACATATTTTATTTAGATAGCGGCGCGTTCTTCATGCGCGACCCTGCACCGCTGTTTGCTTATGTAACTGACGACAATCCAATTTTTGTTACGGATATTCCTCTGTTGGAATCGTGCTGGACGAAGCCTTCGTGTTTCGACACGATGGATGCTCATGCTTTCAAGGACACCAACCAGATTCAGTCGGGCTATATCCTGTTCAAGGTGAATGACTATACCAGGAAGTTCTTCCGTGAGTATTTCGATTTATGCAGCAACACCGACGTGCTCATATCCGAGGGCCTCGGAAAGTATGACAAGGTGGAGAAACATTACGGCAACGGCTTCGTCTCGCACCGCGAAGACCAGTCGGTGCTGAGCCTGCTGTGCAAGAAGAAGGGCATCAAGGCACACAGGGACATCTCCCAGCGAGGAATTCATCCCGAGACCTTCTATAATCCTCATTACGCCTATCGTGTGCCAGAACATCCTGCCGACACGTACAAGCCGATGGTCTATCTGCACAAAAGCACGTCCTTGTGGAGGTTCCTGAAGTTAAGAATCGGCCTGTTCATCAAGGATGTACGGACTAAGAAATAAGCACTATGAAGCAAGTCTGCTATATCGCCAACCAAGGCCAGCACTACCGTTTCCCCGTCTTCCAGCGAATGAGCGAGGAACTGCATTGCGACTTCTATCTGGGCGACAGGACTCAAACGCCTGTCAAGTCGTTCGACTATGAGCGGCTCACTGGTTATAAGTGCACGCTCAAGAACCGTTTCTTGGGCCCTTTCTACTGGCAGTCGGGAGCTGTGAGGCTGTTCTGGAAACCCTACGACTGCTATTTGTTCACTGGCGAACCGTTTTGCCTTTCCACCTGGTGCCTCCTCCTGTTGGCAAAACTATCCCGCAAGAAAATGGTCGCCTGGACTCACGGGTGGTATGGCCGTGAAGGGAGGGTGAAGACGTGGGTGAAGCGGCTCTACTTCTCGCTCTGCACCGACATCCTGGTCTATGGCGAATATGCCATCCGGCTGATGACCGAGGAAGGCATTCCTGCCAGCAAGATGAGGTGCATCGCCAACTCGCTCGACAGCGACAGGAACCTCGCCATACGGAAGAAGACCACCGTGACCGACATCTATTCCAGCCATTTCGGCAATGCTCACCCCACGGTCATCTATTGCGGCCGCATCCAGCGGGTCAAGAAACTGGACATGCTGCTCGACAGCATTAAGCTCCTACGGGATTCAGGAACGCCGGTCAATCTGGTCATTGTGGGTAGCGACGTCGACGGCATTGGCCTTGAGCAACAGGCGGCGCAGTTGGGCATTGAGGACAGCGTGTGGTTCTACGGCCCTTGCTATGATGACGAACGGCTGGGCGAGCTCTTCTATAATGCTCATGTCTGTGTCTCGCCTGGCAATATCGGGCTGACGGCCATTCATGCGCTTTCGTTCGGTTGTCCCGCCATAACGCACGACAACTTTGCTCACCAGATGCCAGAATTCGAGGCCATACAGCCGGGTGTGACGGGCGACTTCTTCAAAGAGGACGACACGAAAGACCTGGCTGAGAAGATAAGGGCATGGGTCACGACTGACGATGAAGGCCGGGCCAAGGCAAGAGAGGCGGCCTTTGCCGAGATTGACCGTAAATGGAATGTTGACTACCAAATGGAAATACTTCATCAAATACTATGAAATATCTGCTGTATATCATCGGTTTCTTCAAAAACCTCTTCAATCCGCGTATCTCGCTGCTTGCCTTGGTGTCTCGCGATTGCACCATCGATAAGCAAGCCACCATACACCGATGGGCAAAGGTGAAGCGAGGGTCTAAGGTGGGAGCCTACTCCTTCGTCAGTGCAGGTACGGTCGTTGACAATACATCCATAGGCCGGTTCTGCTGTATCTCTGACCATTGTTGTATCGGCCTGCCCGTTCATGACCCACACTTGCTGTCTATGTCGCCCGTCTTCACGGTCAAGAACAACGCCGCCAAGACCTCCTGGGTGGAGCAGGACTTCCGGGACTACGAGAGTCCCGCCGTTACAATAGGCCATGATGTGTGGGTGGGCACTCACGCCATCATCATGGGTGGTATCACTATCGGCGACGGAGCGGTCATCGCAGCCGGAGCCGTCGTCACCCAGGACGTGCCGCCGTTCGCCATTGTAGGCGGTGTCCCGGCCAGACTCATCAGATATCGCTTCTCACCAGAAACCATTAGCCTTATACAGCAGACAGCCTGGTGGAACCTGCCCCCGTCGTTGTTAAAAGAGAATAAGGAAATCTTCCAGAGCTCTTCTGAAGCCGAAATCACACAAATGCTTCAAAACCTGAACTCGAAAATCTTGTAAAGGTATTTCGCGCTGGTCATCAGCTTGTTCGAATAAATCCCGTTTTCGCGGCAGCCGCGCACGTCTTCCTTGATAATCTGAAGCCTGCTCCGCACATTCTTCGTGCTTGCTCCGCCCGTTCGCATAGTGACGAAGTCCATCGGCAGATAGCGTGCACGAAGATGATGGATATAGAACAGCCTCACCATCATTTCGAAGTCTGAGCTTATCTTGTAGTCGGTCTTGTAAAGCCCGGCCTTCTCGAATATTTCCCTTCGGCAATAGAAAGAGGGGTGTGCCGGCATCAGGCCGAACCGCAGCCACATACGCCTGAAGAGCTTCGATGAATAATAGCGTATACACTTGTCGGGCTCGCCGTCGTGGATGAAGTGGATGTCGCCATAGACGGCATCGAGCTGGTCGTCCTCAAAGGCAGCCACCATCCTCTCTATCACGTCGTTGCTGGTGAAATAGTCGTCACTGTTCAGGATTCCCACCACATCGCCGGTCGCAATGCTTATGCCCTTGTTCATTGCGTCGTAGATGCCCTTGTCCTGCCCGGAAGTCCACTTCATGCGCCCGTTGAACGTAGCCTCGTATTGCTTGACGATATCCAGTGTACGGTCGCTCGAACAGCCGTCAACGACAATGTACTCGATGTCAGAATAGGTCTGACCGAGCACCGACTTCATCGTGTCTTCTATCGTCCTTTCGCTGTTCTTTGCTACTGTAATGATTGATACCTTCATCTGAAAGGGCATTTAGACAAATAACGGAAAACAAGCCCCTGTTATTGTGGCAGACCGTTTTTTATCTTTTTTCACCTTCCAAACAATCCCACACATTTATTGCAATAAATGCATGAATTATTCGTTAAAATGTAGGGAATCTTGCTTATCTGGTTCCGCCAGTCTGATGAAGAGGATAGCAGTCATACTTACCGTTTTCAACCGACGGGAAAAGACCGTCAGCTGCCTCAAGCACCTCATTGAGGCTGCTGAGGCTGCCGCCGGGCTTGTTAGCATCTCCGTGTTCCTCACTGACGACGGCTGCACGGACGGCACCGCCGAGGCCGTCCAATCTTTTTGCAGGGATTTGGAATCGTCTTTTTGCAGGGATTTGCAATCCCCGCTCCTCCACATCGTGCAGGGCGACGGCACCCTCTACTGGGCGGGAGGCATGAGGAAGGCGTGGCAGGCTGCCATCGACAGCGACACCACTTGGGACTACTACCTGCTCATCAACGACGACACCTATTTATATAATAATGTGTTCCCACAGCTCATCGAGGCTATCGAGTATGGCTACAGCCAGACGGGCCGCTACGGCATGGCGTCGGGGATCACCTGTCAGCCGGGACGACCGGAGGAAATAACCTACGGCGGGCTGAATTTCGTCAACAAGACCAAGGGACGGCAGGAGCTGGTGAAGCCCACGGGAACACCGCAGCGCATAGACATGACCCATGCCAACATCTTGCTGGTTCACCACACGGTGGTCGATGAGATAGGCATCTTCCACAAGGGCTACCGCCACAGTTGTGCCGACAACGACTACAGCATGACGGCCGCACGTCACGGACTGCCCGTCTATTCCACCTCAATGGTCTGTGGGGAATGTGAGCGCGACCATTCATCCCTGAAAGAACAAGCACAACAGCTGGTGCGGATGTCGCTTGCAGAAAGGAAGAAATACGTGAACGCTCCCCTGCACTGCGACAGTGACTATCTGCTGCTCGTGCGCCGCAACATGCCCCTGCGATACCCTATGGCTCGCCTCATGCGTGCCATAAGACTCTACCTGCCAAAAGTGTATTACCACATTACCAATTTCAGGGGAGTCTATAAAATGGTCAATGGCCAAAGGTCAATGGTCAAAGGCCTTCTGCTTCTGCTTTCGTCATTGTCTGCCGAGGCGGCTCCCTTTGTCTTCACCATTGACAGCCAGGAGAAGTTCGGCCAGATGAACGCGGTGCTGACCAAGGCCATCGCCGAGGGTGAGACCGATATCGTCATGGACATTACGAAGGGCGTGTATTATTTCCGTGAGAATCACTTGCTCCGCCGAAGCGACCGCAGCCCCGACGTGTCAGTAACCATACAGGGACACGACGCCGTGCTCATAGCCGACGGCAACGACTATAGCAACTCTCAACTCTCAAATCTCAACCCGAACGCTGCCTTCATCGACACCAGCAGTCTGACTGCTTTCGACTTCTGGGACGACTGCCGCTATGCAGAGGGCTTGGTGGAGGTCGTCGACAAGGAGGCAAAGCTCTGCCGGCTGCCCGTCTCAACTCCCCTCTCCTTCGGGGAGGGGTCGGGGGAGAGGTCCGTTCAAGGGGATTTGCAATCCCCGCTTTACATCAACATCCCTCAATGGTTCTACAGCAGCACCTACAAGGTGGAAAAGGCCGAGGAGAGCTATCTCTATTTCACTGTGCCTAACTTGAAGTATGTCGAGCGCAAAGAGCGCAGCGACTACAACGTGAACTACGACTACCTCATCGGTGGACAGAACATCCGCTTCAGGCTCTGGAATCCTTCCCAATGGGGCAGTTCCAAACTGCCCTCCCATCGGGAGGGGACAGGGGTAGGTGCCTTACACGAATGTAGGGTGACCTGTTTCCTGAACTGTGACAAGTCGTGCTACAAGACCTTCGCCCTCTCAGGACTTCACTTCCTGGGCAACAGAAACGGCACCTCCCTCATCAAGCTCGACAGCGTCGAGACAGACAGCTTCAGCATCAGCGATTGTCGCTTCGAAGCCATCAAGAGCTATGTGCTGTGGGCCAACCGTTCGCCCAGCGTCAGCTTCAGCAAGAACCGTGTGGAGCATTGCAACAATGTCGTTCTCTCCTCCAACTCCTGTGCAGAAACACGCGTCGTCGGCAACACGTTCCGCGACTGCGGAGAGAACATGATGCAGACGTTTTGCGTGAACTGCAAGGGCAAGGACTACTACATCGCCCACAACAAATTCTGCAATTACGGCTATGCGGCTGTGGGGCTCGGCATCTGGCTCGGGCATGAGAAGGAACAGGAGTCGTCGGGCATCGTGGAGTATAACGAGATTTGGCTCGACCCCGACTATATCGCCCACAAAGAGCGGTTCACGCTGCAGGACACGGGAGCCATCTATCTCTGGCCGAAGAACGACGACGTCACCATTCGCTATAACTATATCCACGATATCGACGGCATGTGCCTCAACCGTGGAATATTCTGCGACGACGGAGCCAGCCACTTCAGCGTTTATGGCAACGTCATCATCAACGTCGTCAACAGCTATAGCATCGAGTCGCGCAACTGTGAGAACAAACTCTCAGGCGCTAACACGGATATACGGATAGAACACAACATCGTAGACCGCGCCATCAAGTTCGAGGGCAGCTCCAAGGGCGACAACCATTGCGTCGTCTCCGGCAACGTGATGCTCTGCAGGGAAGGAGAACCGCCGCCCGCAAACGTCTATTCCCGGCTGACTACCGAAAGTCCTGACCGGCAAATTCCCTTCTACGGCCACGACCCAGATGGAATCATCGTCAGCCGTCAGCAAATGGAACAGCTCAGGAAACTGCCGCATTACAACAATGCAATAAAAGCCGCAAAGTGGCGTTATAAATAAAATAATATAGCAAAAATGGAAAAAAAGAAAGAATCAGATATTATAGATTTACGGCTGGTGTTCCGAAGCATCTGGGCGCGCAAGATGCTCTTCGTCAAAGTCCTTCCCATCGTTTTCGTGCTCTCATGCCTCTACATCATTTGTATCCCCCGCACCTATACCACCTCCTGCAAGCTGGCGCCAGAGGTGAACAATGCACCCGGAGGTGGAGCCCTTGGTTCACTGGCCAGCAACCTGGGTATCGATTTCACTCAGATTGAGACCGGCGATGCCATCACGCCCATGCTTTACCCAGACCTCATGGAGGACAACAAGTTTGTAGTTGACTTATTCAAAGTCAAAGTGAAGAAATTAGATGGCAGCGTGGAAACGACCTACGACGAATACCTTCGACATCATCAGGACAGCCCGTGGTGGTCCAGTGGCATAAGATGGTTTAAAAGCCTGTTTAAGTCAAAGAAAGACGATGGTCTTGGAACGGGGCAGGTCGAGCCCAGTCCCTACATCCTCTCCAAGGATGACAATGATTTGTGTAATGCAATCCGCGGCAACATACAGTTTTCCATGGACAAAAAGACAGGTGTCATCAGTATTCTCGTAGATGACCAAGACCCGCTTATATGCAAGACCTTGGCCGACTCTGTGAGCATCCACCTGCAACAGTTCATCACCGAATACCGAACTAACAAGGCTCGCACCGACCTGAAATTCTATGAGAAGCTCACCCATGACGCCAAAGTAGAGTACGACAGCGTGAGACGGAAGTTCAATGCCCTTGTAGATGCCAACCAGAACGTAATCCTGCAGCGATACAAGTCGAAGCAGGATGACATAGAAAACGAGATGATTCTTAAGTTCAACACGTACACTTCACTAAATACCCTTTTACAGCAGTCCATCAGTAAAGTCCAGGAGCGCACACCCGTTTTCACCGTGCTTAAAGGCGCTGATATGCCACAGAAAGCGTCCAAGCCGAAACGCATGATTTTTGTTTTGGGTATGTGTGTCTGTGCAACTCTTGTAATAGCTATCTACATTGTGAGAAAAGATTTTCGTTTTTCTTTCTAATCCCAAATAGGGGAAAGAAATAGAGGGGCAAATGCATATAGTTCGTTTTCTGTCTAAACACTTTCATCTTTCAGATACTAAAGGCGCTATTGCTCAAAATCTCTTTTGGGCTGTGACGGGCAAAATTGTCAATCTGATAGGAGGCCTTTTGGTGGGTATCATAGTGGCGCGTTATCTTGGTCCCGAACAATATGGAATGATGAGCTATGTGGTGAGCTATGTTTTTCTATTTCAAACCCTTACCCTATTTGGTCTTGATTCAATTGAAGTTCGCGAGGAAGCTCGTTCCCAAGTGCCTTACCAGACTGTAATAGGCACTGCTTTCGGCTTAAAAGTAATGTTTGGCGTGTTCTTCTTTGCCCTAAGCGTCCTAACTTCATGGCTCATGGAGGCCGATGGGTTTACCACAGTTCTTGTGGCCATATACTCCCTATCCATCATCCTTAATACGCTGATAGTTATCCGTAACTATTTCACTGCTATTGTTCAAAACGAATATGTTGTTAAGGCCGAGATCAGCCGCACTCTTATAGGCATTGCCATTAAGGGCTTCCTGCTCTTTGTTCATGCTCCGTTACTGTGGTTTGTCGTTGCATATATGTTTGACTATGTGCTCCTTGGCACTGGTTATATCATGGCCTATCATGCCAAAGTGGGACGTATACGCCAATGGAACTTCGACCGTCAGTACGCCCGTTTCCTTATTCATGAATCATTTCCTCTATTGCTTACCAGCGCTGCAGTTATCATCTACCAGCGCATAGACCAAGTAATGATAGGTACGATGATAGACAAACAGTCTGTGGGCTTTTTCTCCGTGGCTGCCAAGTTCACTGAGGTACTGGTGTTTCTGCCAATGATTCTCGCTCATACCATTGCTCCGGTGCTCGTCCGTGTTCGTGAGCGTAGTGAGGCCGACTACTTCATGAAGGCTCAGCAGTTCATGAATCTTTCGTTCTGGCTGTCGTTGATAGCAGCGGCTTTTGTCTCCATTCTGGCTTATTGGTTGATACGTTTTACTTTCGGCGAAGCATATTTGCCAGCTGTGGCAGTGTTGCAGGTCATGGCTTTCAAGGCCGCAAGTGTGGCATTGTCGAATACTGCCGGTACGATGCTCATTGCTGAAGGGCTGCAACGTTGGGCCATCTTGCGCGATGGTCTGGGCTGTGTAGTCTGTGTGACTCTCAACTACTTGTTGCTTCCGCGTTATGGGGTAATGGCAGCTGCCTTCGTCTCCATTGCCAGCAATGTGGCGGCAGGCTATCTGGCAGATGCCATTATTCCTGCATATCGCCATTTGTTTGTGTGCCAGACAAAGGCAGTGTTGCTGGGCTGGAAGGATATATTGCGAGCAAAACACATTCTTGGAAAGTAATGATATACATTCCGTTCTTATTTTTCAGTATTCTGACAGTCTATTTGTGGAACAAGCACAAAGGAATGGATGTCTGTGTCTACATGTCAGGGCTTTATGCTTTTACTGCGTTTTTGTGTATAGTAGTTGTACTGGGAGAACTGGCCGGAGATGGTGGTGTGATGTTTGATGAGTTTATCATGGAGATTTCGCCTGTACCCACGGTGCTTTATTGCTTGTTCATCACTATTGGAATAATGCCCTTTTCCTTGCTATACAAGAAGGACCTCAAGAAAATAACAAATAAGAATCCCACCATTACGATGGCGCTCAGCATTTTTCTTATTTGCATAGCATTTCTGAATCTTTATTTGGTGGCGGGTTCAACAATGGAAATTCTGTCAGGTGACCTTCGTTCAGTCAGATTGGAACACGGTAGAGGACTTGAGTCTCCTGCTGATATTAAGGCACAGAGCTTGCCATATATCATCGGCTTCCTCAACTATTTTAAGGTGTCAACACTATTGGCGCTGCCATTATTCTTCTATTATATATGTTTTGAGAAAAAGCCTTGGTGGTTTTTGTCACTATTGTTGTTTGCATCCTTGAGTTTACCCATATATGGCATTCAGTCGGTCGATCGCACAGAGATAGTGTTTTTTGGTATGATGTTCATATCCTGCCTGATTCTGTTTCATCAATATCTTTCAAAGAAGATAAAGAGAATACTGAATTTATCCCTCATACCTTTTGCGTTAGCCTCTGTCGTTTACTTAGGAGCGGTGACTGAGGCACGCTTTGGCGACAGAGAAAGTGGATCCTCGGGTGGTTTGGTGCAATATGGCGGCCAGAATTTCTTGAATTTCTGTTTTTTCTGGGAGATGGGAGATTTCAATTACATTACCACTGAGCGAGAGTTTCCTCTTTACAACCATTTTGTTCTTCATAAAGACAACAATGCTGACCGTCGTGAGGAAAGATCTGGTCAACAAGGCTTTTTCATGAGTGTGTTTGCATCATATATAGGTGATGTGATGCTTGACCTCTCCCCAATAGGCATGGTTATCTGGTGTCTTTGCTTCTTCGTGATTTCAATGCTTGTGTTTAAAAAGCCTCACAGGGAAGAACTGACTCTTGGTGAATATCTCTTTTTCTTCTACCTCTCGGCTATCCCGATTTTTGGTATATTCTATTACCGTTACATGAGCTTTCATTACACGTTCATGCTTATTGTTGTATTATTCGTGTACATTACTGACAAATACAAATTTATTTATTCCAGACCTGAAGAAGAATCTGCAACAGACTTATGAAGATATACGCCATAATAGTTACCTATAATGCCATGCGGCGGGGCTGGATAGACCGCTGTCTGCTGAGCCTTCAGGCCAGCACCATTCCTGTTACGGCCATAGTGATAGACAATCTCTCTACCGATGGAACGCGCGAGCATGTCTCCGCTCATTACCCCGATGTAGTATGGCTGCCTCAGGAGAGAAATCTCGGCTTCGGCCAGGCTAACAACATTGGTCTGAAATATGCGTTGGACAACAATGCCGACTATGCTATGCTTCTGAATCAAGACGCATCCATCGCTCCTGAGGCGCTCGCTCATCTGGTAAGTGCTTGCGATGGCGAGTCGCTGTATTCCCCTTTGCAACTTAATGGGCAAGGAACAGACTTCGATAAGATGTTCGGCAACTACACCATGCGAAAGCTTGACAACGGCTTGCTGTCCGACCTCCTCGTTATCAAGCAGTTGAAACCGGCATATCCTTCGGGCGAATTTGCTGCCGCTTGTTGGTTTATGCCAGCAAACCTTATCAGAAAGATTGGAGGCTTCAATCCTTTGTTCTTTCAATATGGGGAGGATAGGAATTATTATCAGAGAATGGCTTTCCATAATGTTAAATCTTATGTGGTACCTGAAGCAACGATGTTTCATGACAGGGAGCTGCACGGAAACATAAAGGTTTTCAATAAGAACCTTCTTTATAATAACGTTCTCTTGACTGTTAGCAATGTGAATCTGAATTGTTTATCACGAGTTAAAATGCTTATCGCGATATTGGTTAATTGCTATGTCCATGAATTACCGCGTCGGCAGTATCGTGTAGGGGCCTTTGCTACAGTCCTTTTTAGAATTGCCTCGTGCATGGGAAGTATTAGGAAATCCATTAAGCAGGAAAAAAGTGTTGGACTTAATTGGTTGGCAAAATAGATTATGAAAGGCTTTGTCAAAAAAATACAACAATTATTGTATTCATTTTTCCCTTATGTTGTATTCCTTCTCCTAAGAAATAAAAAAATAAAAGAAGAACTATACGTCTGGGGAAAGATACTGAGAATTAAAGAGTCTAATAGCTTGTTTCTTTTCTCCTGGCTGTTCTTCCAGCTAAGAGAATATCGAAGTGTTTTCTATTACCGCATTGGAGGTTTGTCAAGGCTTTTCCGTTGGTATGCACCTGGTCAATACGCCCTATTCTTTGGGTGTGCAAATATTGGGAACGGACTTGTCTTACATCATGGCTATTCTACGATACTACACATGGAAAGATGCGGTGACAATTGTCAGATATGGCAAAACGTAACTGTGGGTGTTGCGCATAACGGAGGTCCAAGACCCGTGATTGGGAACAATGTACAGATTTGTACTGGGGCCATTGTCTTGGGAGGCATACATATAGGTGACAATGTTATTATTGGGGCAGGCTCTATTGTCGTAAAGGATGTACCAGATAACGTTGTTGTCGTTGGGAATCCTGCTCATATATTGAAAGAAAGATGAACATAGCGTATATCCTACATACCACCTCTCCTACTGGTGGCGCCACAAAATCATTTATGATGATGCTCAGAGGTTTGGTGACAATGGGCGTTAAGCCCGTGGTCATTGTCCCAGACCGTGAAGGCATTTACGCTGACTTGGAAAAGATGGGAGTTCCCGTCTATGCAGTCACGTTTAGGATGTATACCTATTCTCATACAGAGACGTTAGTCCAAAAATTGCTATTCATTCCCCGGATGGTAGCAAAAATAGTCTCTAACAATAGAGCCGAAAAAGTAATTACCCGTATTCTTAAAGAACATAGAGTTGACATTGTTCACACGAATGTAGGGCTTGTTAATGTGGGTTTTCGCGCTTCTCGTAATTTGGGGCTGCCTCATGTGTACCATTTGCGCGAATATGGTGAAAAGGATTTCGGAGCACGCTATTTCCCAAGGTGGAAGAGCTTTTACAGGCAACTTGAAGCCGACGGTTCCTACACTATTAGCATTACCCGCGACATTCAGGCTTATCACCAGCAGCAGGGGAAACCCACTGCTGCGGTCATTTACAACGCTATCTGTGCGGAAAAAGATAATATGCCACTTGATGCCGGCCCCAAAGATTTTTTTCTTTTTGCCGGGCGCCTACAGCCTGCTAAGGGCGTGGACTCAATGCTGGAAGCTTATAGCCTGTATGCGAGCAAAACTTCTCAGCCCTTACAGCTCCGTATTGCTGGCGGTTTTGCCGATAGTGTTTATGTGGAGAAGCTGAAGTCGTTTGTTGTGTCACACAAGCTACAGTCGAGTGTTGAGTTCCTTGGCGAGTGCCACAATGTGGAAGAGTTAATGCGTGGTGCCCGTGCTACCATCATTCCTTCGCCGCATGAGGCTTTCGGTAGGGTAATGCCAGAGGCTATGTTTCAGGGCAGTCTTTGTATTGGGCGCAACACCTCAGGGACAAAGGAACAGCTGGACAACGGGCTTCGCCTGACGGGAGAGGAGATAGGTCTGCGATTTGATACTGCCGAAGAATTGGCAATCCTGCTGGATAAGGTGGCATCACAGCCTATAGCCGACCACTACCTCGCTTACACCGAACGAGCCTTCAAGGTGGTTAATAGCCTTTACACTCAGGAAAGTAATGTACGGCAAATTTACAATTTCTACAAAGACATTCTTCAAAAATATGGCACGAATCTATGCAAAAACCCCACGTGACCGCATGGCTATGACTCCTAACGCGAGGCCGCTTTATAGCAAGGGTTCAGTTGCGATTGGCAACAACGCTTGGTTAGGTAACAATGTTTTTGTGTGCGTGTAGTCCCAGAAGCACGATGCACTGGGTTGTCGGGGAGTTTAATACGTCCAAACCCGGAGGGAGGACGGAGAAGACCCTGAGAAAGGACGGCTTTTTCTCGCATATTCTCGAGAGAATTGACGAGAAAGAACGGCTTTTTCTACGAGAGAGGACGTAGCTTACGGAGAGTATGGACGGACCTTTCTCCAAGAAAGGAATAATCTGTCGCAAAATAATGCCTAAAATCCTATACAGATGAAATACAAAATCAAGAAAGAGACCAAGCCGAATCTCCCTACTTTCGGCAAATACAAGGCGGTGGCCAGTCACCGCTCTACCGTGGACACCCGCCAGATTCTGGAGGAGGTGGCCCGTCGTGACGGTATTTCGCTTGGCGATGCCATCGTCGTGATGATGGGCCTCTCGCATGTCATTAACGAGCACCTGCGTCAGGGCGACCGTGTGCACTTGGACACCTGGGGCCTGATGAAGCTGGAGATAGAGAGCGACAAGGTGGACTCGCCCGAGGAGTTCGATGTCAGAAAGCATATCCGGGGTGTGCGCCTCCACTTCATTCCGGAGAGCAAGGACGGCAGCCCCGACCTGTATAAAGACCTGAAGTTTGAGCAGGAACCGTATTAGCCATAGGTTTGTTGTTTCTTGGAAATAAAAGAGACCATGAAGCTTGCAAGGATTATCTTTCCCGTTCTCTATATGTTGCCGCTGCTGACATTTGCCCAGGAGCGCCCGCTCTTCCCCATTGACGAGGCCCTTGACTGTCTGGAGTCTATCCCTGAGCCGTCCCAGTTCATGCCTGTGCCTCAGGCTGCCGACACCTTCTGGCGACAAGCCATCCCTACTGAGGTTCGTGCAGGCTATATTTCCAATGCCAGAAAAGCTAAGGGGAAACGGTGGGAAGCTGTTCCCGACAGTCTTTTCGCTGAGTTTAAGACCATAGGCAATCGTAAGAACTACGAAAATAAGAATTTTGGGCTTCGCCGACAGTTGGCAAACCTCGTCATGGGCGAGATTATGGAGCATGAGGGGCGGTTCCTTCCCGATATCGTTGCGGGGCTGCACTATTTTCAGGAGGAGGTGTGGTGGGGACTCCCGGCCCACTATCCTCTTGACCATCCTGAAGCAGACAACCAGCTGGTGGACATTTTCAATGCAGAGACGGCAGGAATGTTGGCATGGACGGTGTATATGCTCCACGACGAGTTGGAAGCTGTTGAGATCGGAATATGTGAGGCTGTCAAAAAAGAGATAGACCGGCGTGTGCTTACACCCATCAGGAAGGCCGACTACTGGTGGAAGAAGACCAACAGCAACTGGAACGCCTGGACGTGCGAGAACTGGCTTGCCTGTGTGCTGATGTGTGAGGACGACCATCAAAGACAGATGGAGGATGTGGAGGAGATTCTTGGCTGCATGAAGATGTTCTACGACCGATATCCCGACGACGGGGGCTGCGATGAGGGCGTCACCTACTGGAATCGTGCTGCCGCCTCGTTCTTTGTTTGTGCCTACCTGCTTGATATGTCTACCGACCATCAATTCTCACTGTCCGATGACCCTAAACTCAAGGCATTGGCAAGCTTTGTATATAAGATGTACATAGGCAACCGCTCGTATGTTAATTTTGCCGATGCAGCTGCCTACCCCTTTGCCAGCATAGAGATACTTTTTCCCTTCGGGGCATATATTGGTGATACGGACATGACAGGGTATGCCGCGTTCCTTGCACAGTCGATAAACTTCGCTGCCCAGTTCGGGCAGGGCGGCTTTCCCTGCCTGTCACGCGAACTGCTGTTCCTGAGCCAGTATGACGCTTTCAAGGAGATACAGGCCTCCGAGCCTCTTCTACAGGATGTGTGGCTGGAGAACATACAAGTGATGGCAGCACGTACTGACGAAGGAACCACGAAAGGGATGTTTGTTGCGGCGAAAGGCGGACACAACAGGGAGAGTCATAATCACAACGACGTAGGCAACTTCATCGTTTACGGCGATGCTAACCCGTTAATTGTCGACATCGGTGCCGGCACCTATACGGCGGAGACCTTCGGTGACAGGCGCTATGAGATGATGAACTGTCGTTCGGCCTATCACAATGTGCCTTTCATCAATGGTGTGGAACAGCACTTCGGCAGACAATATCAGGCGAGCGAGGTGGAATACAGCCAGGAAAACTGGTGTACTACATTATCGATGAACCTCTCTGGAGCATACCCCGAAGAGGCACATGTCATCAGGTGGCTGCGCACGATAGAGATGGATCGTGACAGGGGCTTGAAGATAACGGAGGACTATGTGCTTGACAGGTATCTACAGCCTACGGAGATTGTCCTCGTCTGCTGCGGCGAGGCGCGGCAGAACGGCAGCGGTGACATCGTGATAGGCGAGGGCGGGAAACACCACGTGCGCTATGACGACTCACAGCTCACGCCTGTCATAGAGAAGCTGGAAATTACTGATATGACAATTAACAGGGCCTGGAACAACAAGCCTCTTTACCGCATAAGACTTGTGGTAGGCAGCAAGTGGCTTAAAGGATATATAAGTTATTCAGTCATGTAGCGGGGGCTCGGGAATGGGCATCTGACCCCGATTTGGGCCAATGCCCCTGTCCCCATAACGCAGGAGGAATTTGCTAATTATACAAAAACGCGGTCTGAAAATTTGTATAATCAAGAAATTGTTATTACCTTTGCGGATTAGAATTAGCATGATGATTAAAAATGGAACCAAGAATCATAGGACTATACCTCCCGCAGTACCATCCCATACCTGAGAACGACGAGTGGTGGGGGAAGGGATTCACCGAGTGGAACAACGTTGTAAAGGCCCGTCCGCTGTTCCGCGGACACTATCAGCCCCATCTGCCTGCCGACCTGGGCTTCTATGACCTGCGGCTGCCGGAGGTGCGTGAGCAGCAGGCCGAGCTGGCTCGCGAGGCTGGGCTGGAAGGTTTCTGCTATTACCACTATTGGTTTGGAAATGGCAAGCAATTGCTACAGCGGCCGTTCGAGGAGGTGCTGGCCAGCGGCAAGCCCGACTTCCCCTTCTGCCTCTGCTGGGCCAACCACGACTGGACCAGCAAGACATGGGAAAAAGGAAGCAGCCTGCGGCGCGACACTATGATTATGAAGATGGAATACTCCCGCGAGGACTACATCCGGCATTTCAATTATGTGCTGCCCGCCTTCCGCGACCCGCGCTATATCACTGTTGACGGGAAACCGCTCTTTGCGGTATGGGCACCGAGAGCCATACCCGACTGCCGTGAGTTCATCGACTTGTGGCAGAAGATGGCTTTGGAGAATGGTCTGAAGGGAATACATTTCGTAGGCCAAACTGACAACACAGGCAAGGCTCTCGCCGGCGAAAAGGCCAACTACTATTCTGCCGACAAGGCAAAGGAATACTACCATACAGTGCTGGACATGGGGTTTGACGCTGTGATGTCACAAGGGTTTCGCCGCGCTGTGGGTCTGATACAAGGAAGAAGAAAGATGATGTGGAACTTGCTGACGTTCAACACTTTCCTTCCGTCTCATTCTAAGATAGACTATTCCCGCCTCATGGATAACTACTATGTTGAGGAAGACCGATGGGAAAATGTCTATCCCACTCTGCTACCTCAGTGGGACCGCACACCACGAGCAGGCTCTAAATCAGAGATCCTGACCGACAGCACCCCTGACCGTTTCCAGCACTACACCGAGAAGGCCATCCAGCTCATCGCCAACAAGCAGTCTGAACACCAAATCCTATTCCTGAAAGCCTGGAACGAGTGGGGCGAGGGCGACTATGTGGAGCCCGACCAGAAATTTGGACACGGCTGGCTCCAGGCCATCAGGAATGCCATTGACAAAAACTTGTAGGGATGAGTAAGAACAAAGAAAGGCTCCTGGTCGTAGGACCGCTCCCTTGCGAGAAGTATAACTGTCAGTGGGGCGGTGCGACGGTGCTGATGAAGAACTTCCGCGACTATCTGCTCGAGAAAGGCATAGGCCATCGTTTCGTGCAGACCAACAAGTATGTCAACCCACACACGCTGGAGCTGCGCCCTCGTGCCAACCAGCTTTACTTCATCACGCATTTTGCCGCCGCGCTGCCTTGGTGCGACACGGTGATGTTTAATTTCTCAGACCACGGCACGGTGAACATGTTTCCCATGCTCTCATCCTTAGCCCGTAAAATGGGCAAGAAGGTGGTGCTACGAAAGTTCGGCGGCTCCTTCGACATTTACTTGCAGGACGTTCCCGACGACAAGAAAGGAAAGGTCGTCAGCGCCATCAAAGCCGCAGACCTTGTGTTCTTTGAGACAAAGGCAGGCATTGCCCACCTGAAGACACTTGTTGGCGAGACGGACAAGATTCACTGGTTTCCTAACGTTAGGAAGGCTGCGCCACAGCGGAAAGACCCCTCGCAGTTTTCCAGGAAGCTGGTCTACATGTCGCACATCTCGAACGAGAAAGGCGTTGGCTGCCTGTTAGAGGCGTTCGGCAGGTTGCCGGAGGACTACAGCCTGGACTTCTATGGGGCTATCAAGGAGGACTGTTATGATAATTTCGACTGGCAGGCTCACCGGGTGAATTACAAAGGCGAGGTGTCGGCGGCTGAAGTCCTGCGCAGGTTGCCTGACTATGACCTGCTGCTCCTGCCTTCTTACCGTGAGGGTTACCCGGGAATCATCATCGAGGCACTTTCCGTAGGACTGCCGGTCATCTCCACACAAGTGGGAGGAATACCCGAAATCATAACCGACGGCTTCAACGGACGGCTTGTGACACCTGGCACTGAGAAGGAACTAATGGAGGCCATAACCTCCATCGACGAGCGGAACTATGCAGTGTATTGCGAAAACGCATATCGTTCGTTTTGCGAGCATTTCGACTCGGAAAAGACGAACGAACGTATGCTGAACGAACTTATGGATGGAAGGCATAACTCATAGTTAGGAGGTCTCTGACATGTTGATTGTTAGATATTTAGAAACCCTGAGGCACTTGCAGCTGACGCAGGTTGTCCACCAACTTAGGCACCGGTTCTATAAGCCTAAGTTGGGGACTGAGACTTTCGTGGTGGCTAACCATGATGCGGCATTGTTCACAGAGCCTATACCCAAGCCCTGCTGCTATGACAGTCAGGGGCGGTTGAGCTTCCTGAACATTGCCGACACTTTCCGAGGCTGGAACATGGATGACCATGGAGCGCTGTGGGCCTATAACCTGAACTACATGGACTGGCTGGAGCAGGAGGACATTTCAGTGGATGAATGTCTGCGGTGGATTGACCGCTTCATCGACGAACTGCCGGATAACAGGGTGGGCCAGGACCCGTACCCCATCGCCCTGCGTGTCATCAACTGGGCGAAGTTCTTCAGCAAGCACCCCGAGTGCAGGAGCGAGAGGCGGCTCGACTCCATGTATGCCCAGACCCTGCTGTTGGAGCGTAAGCTGGAATATCACTTGCTGGGCAACCATCTGCTGGAAGATGCGTACGCCCTTTTTATTGTGTCCGTTTTCTTTAAAGACAGCCATTTGTTCAAAAAGGCAACCCGACTGTTGGCAAAACAGTTGCAGGAGCAGATTCTTCCTGACGGTGCACACTATGAGCAATCGCCTATGTATCACTGCATTATGCTCGACCGACTGCTCGACTGCATCAGTTTCTCTGTAAGCAATCCTCTTCAGTTTAAGGGTCAGGAGGCTTTCAGCACGATGCTCAAGCAGAAAGCATCTCTGATGCTGGGGCATCTACAGAGCACTGTCTATCGTGACGGTACTATTCCAATACTGAACGACTCGGCATACGGTATCGCACCTGATGCTGAGCAGTTATTTGAATATGCACGGAGGCTCAACATCTCATGGATACCAATTCCCCTCAAAGAATGTGGTTACAGGAAAATGGGCGACAGCCATATAGAAGTGATAGCCGACATAGGAAACATTGCCGCGTCTTACCAACCAGGCCATTCCCATGCCGATACTCTCAGCTACGAATTGCGCATAGACGGGAGGCCAGTCATCGTTGATACAGGAATCTCCACTTATAATAAGAACGAGCGTCGCCAGTATGAACGCAGCACAGCGGCACACAACACGGTGTCGGTTGGCGGCAAAGACTCTATCCACGTATGGGGAGGCTTTCGCGTGGGACGAAGAGCAAAAGTTAGCGTTGTAAAGAACGAACTGAATGATATTGTTGCCCGTCATGACGGATTTGGTAAACAAGCCGTTCATGAACGCCATTTCGCCTGCAAGGACGGTGCATTTTTAGTAGAGGACTGCATTGTGGGAAAAGAGGTTGAGGCAATAAGCTATTTGCATCTCGCTCCAGGGTTGCACGCTGAGATAGTTTCAGAGACAGATGGTGTGGTTAAAATAGGGAATGTCTCTATTAGGGTGGAACACTGCCATCGCATGGAACTTCAGAATGATTACGTGTCAGTTGAATACAATCGGCTACAGTCTTGCAATGTACTTGCGCTGCATTTCGTACAATACCTTAAATATACTGTTCTTTCAACGTAATTCTTTTTACGTTGGAGACATGGAATTGCAACAAGAAAAAGACTAAGGCAACAGCTGGTACACCCTCACCCAGTCGAAGCGGGTCTCATAGACTTTGTCCATTTGTGGCATAAAGAAATCATAGCCACCTGAGCCTACACTCTGATTAAGCACAATGAACAGGGGATGGTCGAACGACCTCTGGCTTTCAGCAAGGAGGGCAGGGTTGTCAGACTTTAGATATTTACCCACCTTAACATCGTCTACTGTCCAGACAATACTTTTCTCATCCCAGATTACTCCATAGACATGCCATTTGGTGACATCGCAAGGATATTTGAATTTATTGTGCTGCCCATGATTCTTGCGGATAGTCGTCAGCTGAGAATGAGCAGTGTGATTTGAAATCTTCCTGTTGCCAAACACTTCCATTATATCAATTTCACTATACAGAGGCTGCTTGGAGGTAGGCCACGTCCTGAGCCAGGCTGCAGGAAAATTGCCGATTCGCAAATTTGTCTTCATGCGAACTTCTATCTTACCATAACGAAATTCAAATTTATTTTTTGTAAAGACAGCCCCTGTGAGCATCTGGGCCGTATCGGCATACAATGATTTGTTAGGAATTGCCCGACATACTAGTTTTCCATTCTAAATAAATGCTACGGCAGACGAGTCTGCGACCCATCTGTTCCATCCGGAATTGGAACGCGGCGGGCATGACCATACTGTGCTGTCGGGCCTGCTTCCGTCTGGCAAATTGAACTCGTCGCTGAATACCAATGTGTAATCACCATCATCTATTACAACAGCATTGCTTGTTGAGTCAGCAGAAACAAATAACAGTATTAAAACGACCAAGAAAGAATAATTATTCATGTGCAAATGTGAAATTATGATGCAAAGAAACACTTTTTTTAAAAATTATTCTTGTATTTGTCAAAATAATAGTACCTTTGCACAAAAATTTATATATATAGTATGAAAGCATGTTTTATGGGCTTGGGCTACATCGGACTGCCCACCGCTATTATTGCTGCAAAACATGGAGTTGACATTATAGGAGTAGACATCAATCCGCAAGTTGTTGAACAGACCAATAAGGGACATCTGCACATTATAGAACCCGGCATGGAGGTAATCCTGAAAGAAGTTGTCAGCAAAGGCAAGCTTCATGCCAGTACCACCCCCGAGGTCAGCGATGCCTATTTCATGGTCGTGCCCACCCCATTTATGGGAAACCACGAGCCCGACATCAGTTATGTTGAGGCAGCTACACGCATGGTTATTCCCCTGTTGAAAGAAGGCGACCTCTACGTCATAGAGTCTACGTCGCCCGTAGGAACTACCGACAAGATGGCCGAGTTGATTTTCAGCGAGCGTCCCGAACTGCGTGGTATGCTTTATATTGCTTACTGCCCAGAGCGCGTGCTCCCCGGCAACGTCATCTATGAACTGGTCCACAACGACCGCGTCATTGGCGGCCTCGACGAGGCTTCTACAAAAAAGGCTCAGGAGTTCTACGCACAGTTCGTAAAGGGTACGCTTCATCCCACCAACTGCAAGACGGCCGAGATGTGCAAGCTGACGGAGAATTCGTGCCGAGACTCACAGATAGCCTTTGCCAACGAACTGAGCATTATCTGCGACAAGGCTGGAATTAACGTGTGGGAACTCATTGCGCTGGCTAATAAGCATCCCCGAGTGAACATTTTGCAGCCAGGATGTGGAGTGGGAGGACACTGCATCGCCGTAGACCCCTATTTCATCTCCAGCAAATTCCCTCACGAGGCACGCATGATTGCCATGGCACGCGAGGTGAACAACTACAAGGCTGACTGGTGTGCCGAGAAAGTGCAGAACGCCATTCTGCGCTTCGAACTGGAGAAGAAACGCAAGCCCGTCGTGGCCATGATGGGACTGGCCTTCAAGCCCAACATCGACGACCTTCGTGAGAGTCCTGCAAAATATATCGTCAACAAGGTGATGCAGAGCAGGAACAATGCCAGCATCCTTGTCGTAGAACCCAACATTCAGGAACACAAGGTCTTTAAGCTCACCGACTATCGGAAAGCATACGAAGAGGCTGACATCGTTGTATTCCTCACTGCCCACGACCCCTTCAAGAAGTTGGAATGGAACGACAATAAGGTTATTCTCGACTTCTGTGGAATTTTCAGGAAATCGTAATTCGTTATTCGTACATTGAACGTCCTCATCGTTTCCTTCTACTATCCACCTGAGATGGGCGCAGCCCCCTCGCGCATCAGTAACATGGCCGAGGGGTTGTTGGCTCAGGGATCAGACGTGGACGTACTTACTTGTCTGCCCAACTATCCTAAGGGGCGTATCTTTGACGGCTACCGTCATCGTTTTTCAAAACGGGAAACCTTAAACGGCATAAACGTGTTCCGGTACTGGACGTATGCCACCGTGTCGAAGAACGCTGTAGCGCGTCTACTGGGCATGCTGGTGTTTGCTGTCGATATATGGGTTTTCGGTCTGAAGTTCAGGCGAATACGCAGTTACGACCACGTCATCATACAGAGTCCCCCGCTTCCCATTGGCTGTTCGGCCATGTTGCTCTTCCGCTGTCTCTATCGTAAGAGCACCGTCCTAAATGTCTCCGACCTATGGCCTACATCAGCTGTTGAGTTAGGAGCCGTTAAGGAAGGTAGCACTAATTACAAGGTGCTGAAGTGGATGGAAAACTTTGTATATAAGAAGGCCAGTGCCTACCAAGGGCAAAGCAAGGAAATCGTTGACCACATAGAGCAATTCGGCTATCATAAGCCCCATTTCCTCTACCGCAACCTACAGCCCGCCGCTGATGAGGAATTATCTAATTTTGCCGCCGCTGACACACTTGTAGAAAGGAAACCCTTGCGTCTTGTATATGCTGGTCTTCTTGGTGTGGCCCAGGATATCCTTGGACTCGTGAAGGCCATTGACTTCAAGGCCTTAGGTGTCGAACTGCACATCTACGGTGGAGGTAACCAGGCAGAGGACATTGAGGAATATGTGAAGATCCATGACTGTGGCGTGACCTGCCATGGCTACAAGACCAAAGTGGAGATTAACAAGGCGCTTGGCATCTACCATGCTTCAATCGTTCCCCTTGCAGTCACTATCAAGGGTGCAGTGCCTTCCAAGATTTTTGACCTCCTGCCACATGGTACGCCTATCATCTTCTGCGGAGGAGGAGAGGGAGAGATTATCGTGAACGACTATCGATTGGGGCTGGTATCTCCGCCAGGAGACTACAAACACCTTACTGAGAATATATGTCTGCTCAAAAACATGAGTGATGACGACTACCGGCAGTTCCGTGTCAATTGCCTTAAGGCCGCCAAAGGAGAATTCTCCTTCACCGAGCAGATGAAGCAATACTACTTGTTCCTTAAGAAACTATGAAGAAAATCATGCTTGTTTTCGGCACCAGGCCGGAGGCGATAAAGATGGCTCCGCTGGCCATTGAGCTGAAGCAGCGGAAAGAAGATTTTGAGACCATCGTCTGCGTTACGGGTCAGCACCGCGAGATGCTCGACCAGGTGTTGCGCATCTTCGACATCAGGCCCGAGTACGACCTGAACATCATGAAGCAGGGGCAGGACCTCTATGACATCACCGCCCGGGTGCTGACGGGTATGCGTGACATACTCAAGGAGGTAAAGCCCGACGTGGTGCTCGTTCATGGCGACACCACTACCAGCACCGCCTCCGCCCTGGCCGCTTTCTACCAGCAGATACCCGTAGGACATGTCGAGGCAGGGCTGCGCACGCACAACATCTACAGCCCTTGGCCGGAGGAGATGAACCGCCAGCTAACGGGCCGTATAGCCACCTATAACTTCGCTCCAACGCCCCTCAGCCGCCAGAACCTGCTCGACGAGGGAGTGGCCGACGACAAAATCACCGTTACGGGAAACACCGTTATCGACGCCCTCCATATCGTCGTGAAGAAATTGAAAGACGACAGCAAGCTGCGCCGGCAGGTGGTCGACACACTGCTGAATTGCGGCTATGACATTTCCCGGCTTAGCGAAATCGAAAACCGAAAATCCGAAAATCGTAAATCCCGCCGTCTGGTTCTTATCACCGGCCATCGCAGGGAGAACTTCGGCGAGGGATTCATACGCATGGTGACCGCGATGAAAGACCTTGCCGTGAAATACCCCGACGTGGACTTCGTCTATCCCATGCACCTTAATCCCAACGTGCGAAAGCCCATTGCACAGGTCTTTGAGGGGGATGAAACAAAAAATGTAAATTGTAAATCCGTAAATAGTAAATTCCCTAATTTCTTCTTCATCGAGCCCCTGCAATACCTTGAGTTCGTATATCTGATGGAGAAGTCCACCATCGTGCTCACCGACAGCGGCGGCATACAAGAGGAAGCTCCCTCGCTGGGCAAGCCGGTACTCGTCATGCGCGACACCACCGAGCGTCCCGAGGCCGTCAGCGCAGGAACCGTGAAGCTCGTAGGCACCGACTACGACGCCATCGTCCGGAGCGCCTCCCTGCTACTCGACGACGAGCAGGCATACAACGCCATGAGCCGGGCCGTCAACCCCTATGGCGACGGACTGGCAAGCAAAAGAATAGCCGAAAAACTAAAGTCTTGAAAGCCTCTCCTAATCAGGGGAGGTAGGAGGGGCTTCAGAAGCGCAGCATGTAGTACATCAGCGCCGCAAAAGCCAGCAGCAGATACGAGCAGCCCTTCCAGATCTTGCCAAACACATAACAGGCAATAAGCAGCAACACCACTAAGATAATATCGCTCATGCGGAAGCGGATGGGCTGGTAGTCCATCATACCCTCGTTCAGGAAATCAGAGCCGTCGCCGCGCCGGGAAACACGGCCAAAACCCTCGTCATCATCCTGCGCCCAAAGCTGTATCTTGTTCAAAAACATGAACACAAGAAAATACAGTTTCAGAACTATTTGTTCCGCTTTTTTCATTTCAGCGTGCAAAGGTAGATAAAATCTGTATAAAAAACGCCTTTATCATGCTAAAATACTATAAAATGGCGTTTTTCTCGCCTTAAATTACTATCTTTGCACCCAATTTCCGAAGCCCTGATAGTTAAATGGATATAACAAGGCTCTCCTAAAGCTTAGTTCCGGGTTCGATTCCCGGTCGGGGTACTGTGGCGGGGAAAGACGAAAAATCTTTCCCTGCCAGTTTTTTTTTGCTCTTGTTGTGGCTGATGAGTGAGGACGGACAAATAGACAAGACTGTTCTGTCTTCTGGAAAGGACTATCCTTTCTCCTGGAAAGAACGGCTTATTCGAATCGAAAGAACGGCTTATTCGAATCGAAAGAACGGCTTTCTGCGCTCCGCTAAATGAAAAATGAGAAATGAAAAATGAGAAATGAGAAATGAAAAATGAGAAATGAGAAATGAAGCGCTCGGCGACGAAGGAGACGCTTGCGTAATGAAATGGAGCAAGAACGGTTCAAAGTC
>CAJOOC010000023.1 GCA_905236165.1 uncultured Prevotella sp.
ACTATAAAAAGCTGCCCGTTGTTGCCCCTGCGGGGCGGGCGTGCTTTTTAAGAAGCATTGCGAGCGGGTCGGCGTAAGCCAATTAACGAATCGAGCCTCGCCCTACGCTCTGCCCAAGAAACGTTAACGTATAATCTTACTGGAAGTTGAACAGGGAATAGAAGCCTGTGATGGCAAAAACCTGCTTCACCTCTGGTGTCACGCCGACGATCGTGATGTCGCCGCCCTTGGCGATGGTAGCCTTGCGGAGTGACAGGAAGAGGCGCAAGCCAGAAGATGAGATGAACGACAGTTTGTTGCAGTCGAGGATGATGTGCTTGTCTGCATTATCAAGGAGCGGCTCTATATCGATAGAGAACTGCTGACACGCAGCGGTGTCAAGACGACCGTCCAATACGCCTGTAATCTGTTCGTTGTTTTCTGAAATCTGTAGTGTCATTGTTGTATTATTTTTCTATAGAGTAGACCATTGTCAGCACGTTGCTGTCGCCTTCTCGCTGATAGCTCACGTGCTTCATTAGTTTCTTTACGAGGAAGATACCGAGACCGCCTATCTCACGCTCCTCTGCCGAGAGTGTAATGTCGGGGGCTTCGGTCTTGGTAGGGTCGAAAGGCATGCCCTGGTCCTTCAGATGAAAGACGATGTCGCCATTGCCATCCTGCTTCATCACGCTGAGAGAGAGCGTCTGCTCATCCTTTCCGGGATAGGCATAGCTGATGACATTCACCACAGCCTCCTCAAGGGCAAGGTTGAGATTGAACACGTCAGGCATAGGCAGGGACAGTTCCTCGCCTATCTGCTCTACCCATTCACCCAAGGCAGAGACCTCTGACACATTATTTTTCAGTATTAATTCCTGTTTCATGCCTTACAAAGTGCAAAGTTAATATATTTTCTTTAATAAAAAGAATATAAAGGCACTAAAAATAGAAAATCGTGCAAAAAGTTTTGCCATTTGAAAGATTATTCGTACTTTTGCAGCCGATTTGTATAAAGATCAAAGTCAACCCCTGCCGTAAAGGGGAATTTTAATCATCAAATGTTTATTTTATGAAGGTACTTAAATTTGGCGGAACCAGTGTAGGTTCCGTAGAGAGTATTTTGAGCCTCAAGCAGATTGTTGAGCGTGAGGCCAAGAAACAACCCTGCATTGTGGTGGTGAGCGCCCTTGGTGGTATCACCGACAAACTCCTTGAGACATCGCGCCTGGCCCTTGCCGGCGATGACCGCTATCGCGAAGAGTTTGAGAGCATTGTAGACCGCCACCACCAGATGATTGACACCATCATCACCGACCCCCAGGACCGTGAGCGTCTCTTCAATACCATCGACGCGCTGTTGGAGCAGCTGAGGAGTCTTTTCTTCGGTGTTTACCTCATTCATGATATCTCGCCCAAGACGCAGGATGCCATCGTGGCATACGGTGAGCGTCTGAGCAGCAATATAGTAGCGACACTCATCAAGGGTGCCCGCTGGTTTGACTCACGCAACTTCATCAAGACCGAGAAGAAGCTGGGCGGCAACGTGCTGTCGGCAGAGCTGACCAACGAGCTGGTGAAGAAGACCTTCACTCCCCTACCCCGCATCTCTCTCGTGCCGGGCTTCATCTCCAAAGACCGCGTGAGCGGCGAGACGACAAACCTCGGACGCGGAGGCTCCGACTATACCGCTGCCATCATCGCTGCCGCCCTCGATGCTGAGACACTTGAGATATGGACCGACGTGGACGGCTTCATGACCGCCGACCCACGCGTCATCAGCTCAGCCTATCCCATCAAGGAACTGAGTTTCGTAGAGGCTATGGAGCTCTGCAACTTCGGTGCGAAGGTGATATATCCACCAACAATCTACCCCGTCTGTGTAAAGAACATTCCCATAAAGGTAAAGAACACCTTCAACCCCGAGGCTGAGGGCACGGTGATACGTGAGCGCATAGAAGGCGACCACAAGCCCATCAAGGGTATCTCATCCATCAACGGTACGGCCCTGATTACGGTAACGGGACTCTCCATGGTGGGTGTCATAGGCGTGAACCGGCGCATCTTCTCATCGCTGGCCGAGAATGGCATCTCCGTCTTCATGGTGTCGCAGGCATCATCCGAGAACTCCACCTCCATCGGTGTGAAGGAAGACGATGCCGACGAGGCCGTAAGGGTGCTCAACGATGTCTTTGCCAAGGAGATAGAGATGGGAGCCATGTATCCCATGAAGGCAGAGCGCGGCCTGGCCACCATCGCCATCGTTGGCGAGAACATGAAGCAGACGCCTGGCATAGCAGGCAAGCTCTTCGGCTGTCTGGGACGCTCAGGTATCTCCATCATAGCATGTGCACAGGGTGCCTCGGAAACAAACATCTCCTTCGTGGTGCGCTCAGAGTTCCTGCGCAAGTCGCTCAACGTCATCCACGACTCGTTCTTCCTGTCAGAATACAAGGTGCTGAACCTCTTCATCTGCGGCGTGGGGACCGTAGGTGCGAAGCTGATAGAACAGATTCACTCACAATATGAGACGCTGAAGAAGGAGTCAGGCCTGCTGCTCAACGTGGTGGGCGTGGCATCGAGCAAGAAAGCCATATTCTCACGCGAAGGCATAGACCTCACCACATACCGAGAACAGCTGAATGCTGCGGAGCCGTCAGACACAAAGAAACTGCTTGACGGCATCATCGACATGAATATCTTCAACAGCGTCTTCGTTGACTGTACCGCCTCGTCGGCAGTAGCAGCAATCTATCAGCCGCTGCTGGAGCACAACGTGAACATCATCACGGCCAACAAGATTGCCGCCTCTGGCGACTATGACACCTACCGCAAGCTGAAAGAGACGGCAAAGCGCGTGGGAGTAAAGTTCCGCTACGAGACAAACGTAGGTGCAGGACTGCCTATCATCGGCACGATGAACGACCTCACCAACTCCGGCGACAAGATACTGAAAATCGAGGCTGTCCTCTCAGGCACGCTCAATTATATCTTCAATGCCCTGTCAGAGGACGTTCCTTTCTCCGAGACGGTGAAGAAGGCACAGGAGCTGGGCTTTGCCGAGCCCGACCCGCGCATAGACCTCAGCGGCACCGATGTGATACGCAAGCTCGTCATCCTCACCCGCGAAGCAGGATATAAGGTGGAGCAGAGCGATGTGGAGAAGCATCTCTTCGTGCCTGATGAGTATTTCGATGGTACCGTCGACGACTTCTGGAAGAGGCTGCCACAGCTTGACGCCTCCTTCGAGGCTAAGCGCAAGGAACTGGCAGCACGCAACTGCCGACAGCGCTTCGTGGCCCGAATGGAGGTGGTGGAAGGCACTAAGAACGGAGAGCCTAAGGTGAAGTGCAGCGTGTCGCTGCAGGACATACCGCTGAACCACTCTTTCTATGAGCTGGAGGGTAGCAACAACATCGTAACACTCACAACATCAAGGTATAAGGAATACCCGATGCTCATACAGGGCTTCGGTGCCGGAGCATCGGTAACGGCTGCAGGTGTGTTCGCTAACGTATTGAGTATCGCAAACATTTAGACCAAAATGAAGACTATAATAATTCTCGGCGATGG
>CAJOOC010000024.1 GCA_905236165.1 uncultured Prevotella sp.
CGGTGCATACTGTCAGTTAGATAAGATGCTCACGCTCGGCATAGTCCAAGCAAGCTTGGCTCTGCTCTCGCTTAATCGCATCTTTCTTTCAGTCGCATAGCCCGCTATGCTCCATCAAGAAACTGCCACCCTGCGCTCGAAACAAAATCAAAAATCTGACAAAGCGAATTAATAGAACCCACCTTAAGACAGTAAGAATTCGTTCCCAAATCCCCTATTTATCATAATGTGTATTCTGATTGGGAATGTTTTCGCGGGCGAGACGCCCACGTCCCATGCTTCGGAAATACTTGTTTGTGCTAAGATGAGGTCCAAGAAATTGAACTGTTGCCATCCACGAGGGACGTGGGCATCTTGCCCGCGACAATCAAAGCCTAAATACAAAGTGTCAGGATTTTGTCGGATTTTCTTACAAAGTGTAATTTTCAAGGTGCCAAAATTGCGCAATTTTACAGACGAAAAGATTTTTGTACGCAAATATCGAGCTACAGGGGACGAATAACGTAAGGTGCACATAGTTAATAACTTACGCGTTTTTTGGCGTAATTTACACTCTTTGACACTCGGAAAAAATCCCAAAAAGTCAAGAAACAGCTAAAAAAGTGGGGTAAAAGGGCGTACTTTAGGAGGTAAAAGGGCCTCTCCGACACCCTAAGAGTGGGTCTTTTAGACCCTAAAGGTAGGTCTTTTACAGCACCCTTTGGAGTCGCGGTCAGTCAAAAAGTGAAAAAACGGCACTTTGAATGGGTTACTTCCTCTCTAGAATTCATTTTTCTATAGGAATTTTCAAAAGTCAATATGTCACCAAAAACGCCGTTTTCGTTACAAAGTGTCAAATAGGCAAAATCCGCACAAGGACGTTGGTATCCCGCAAAGGTATAAATCGATGTTCATTATCTTACTGTGAGATGGAAGCATCCTTGCTTCACTTCATACTTAACATAGCAGCGCTCAGCCTGCCTCATATCGCGCAGCACTTCTGCAAGCACCCATTTCAATGTGTCGTTGGTAACGCTGCGACGGGGCTCCTGCACAGTTTGTACGGTGACGTATCTGTTGTAACAGATGTCAAATGTCGTGCCAAAGCGATGACACGAGTTCTCGCTGGCGTTCTGGTTGTGCTTTCTGAGTCGCTGCACGTCCTCTTCTGTGCGCAATACGCTGGTGACGATGATCTGATGAAGCGGCACTCCCTTCACGAAGAGCGAGTCGAAGAAGGCCTTGCCGATGTCCTGCAGCAGGTTGTTGGCGCGTGGTACGAGGTACGGGATGCTTTCACACAGCTTGTCGACATGGAAATACGGGTTGGCACCCACGTAAACCAGTTCGCTCTTACGGTGTTCTGCATCGTCGCGGTTCATCACAGGCGTCACACCATAGCGCTGTGCCGACACTAACTGCACCTCATTGCTGTCAGGAAAGGCTACTTTATAAGAAGGAACGGAAAGTATGCGATGCGGCTTCTGAGGCTCTGTCAGATCGTTTTCGGGAAGGTTGCTTGTCGGCTTTGACGGCTCTGTCGAGGTGTTGTCGGCCACAGTTATTTCGTTATTAATACTGTCTACGGTAACATTCAGTGTGTCAGTATTATCTGATGCATACTTATTGTCATGAGTAAAATCATATACGCATCTTGATAATGCTAACAATATCACCACGAAAGTGAACGTATGCAGGTATGCTGTCTTGCTTATCTTCATTGACTTGCTTGCTTAATCTATTTCGATTTATTGGCTTTTCTTTGTTGATTTACTAGCTTTTCTTCGTTGATTTACTTGTTTCAGAGTAAGAAAATCGGCACAAAGTTACAAAAAAGTATTGATATGTGAAAAAAGTTTTGTAATTTTGCACCAATTATTTTCATATCGTTCCCCTACCCTACTTTACGTTATAATCCAATAAACCATTCATGACGGAGAAGCATATCGTTATAGAAGACATTGACCCGATAATGTTTTATGGCATCAACAACAGTCATTTACAGATGATTCGTTCGTTGTATCCCAAGCTGCGCATTATGGCCAGAGACAATGTCGTTAGGGTATTGGGCGACGAAGAGGAGATATGTTCCTTTGAGGAGAACGTGAACAAGATTTGCCTTCACCTCCTGCGCTACAACACCATCGGCGATGCCGACATCCTGAACATCGTGAAGGGCAAGAAGACCAACGCTGAGGCATCGGGCGATGCTGTGGTATACAACCTTTCGGGCAAGCCCATCAAGAGCCGTTCGGAGAACCAGCAGCGACTCATCGATGCCTATAACGAGAACGATATGGTGTTTGCTATAGGTCCTGCAGGAACAGGTAAGACATATCTATCTATCGCCTTGGCCGTCAAAGCGTTAAAGGACAAGACGGCGAAGAAGATCATACTGTCGCGTCCTGCCGTCGAGGCGGGTGAGAAACTGGGATTCCTCCCAGGCGACATGAAGGAGAAGATAGACCCATACCTGCAGCCTCTCTACGATGCCCTTGAAGACATGATACCGCAGGTGAAGCTTCAGGACATGATGGACAAGCACATCATACAGATTGCCCCGCTGGCATTCATGCGAGGACGTACGCTGAGCGATGCCGTTGTGATACTCGACGAGGCGCAGAACACCACAACGGCGCAGATAAGGATGTTCCTCACCCGCATGGGTTGGAACACAAAGATGATTATCACGGGCGACCTGACACAGATAGACCTTCCTCGCGGACAGCGCAGCGGACTGGCCCAGGCACTCGACATCCTGGACGGAACGGAGGGATTGGCCGTAGTGAGGCTCGATGACAAAGACATCGTAAGACACAAGCTGGTAACGAGAATAGTAAACAAATTTCAACAATACGACAATGAACAACGCTTTAACAAAGACTGAATTCAATTTCAAGGGACAGACAGCCGTGTATCATGGTAAGGTACGCGACGTGTACACAATCAACGACGACCTGATGGTGATGGTAGCAACAGACCGCATCTCGGCCTTCGACGTCATACTGCCAAAGGGAATACCCTTTAAGGGACAGGTACTCAACCAGATAGCTGCCAAGTTCCTCGATGCTACGCAGGACATCTGCCCTAACTGGAAGCTGGCTACTCCCGACCCACAGGTGACGGTAGGCCTGAAGTGTGAGGGATTCCGCGTGGAGATGATTATTCGTGGTATACTGACTGGCTCTGCATGGCGCGACTATCAGAAGGGCGTCCGTGAGATCTGCGGCGTGAAGCTCCCAGAGGGCATGCGTGAGAACGAGCGTTTCACAGAGCCTATTATCACTCCTACGACAAAGGCCGACGAAGGTCACGACCTCAACATCTCGAAAGAAGAGATTATCGCACAGGGCATCGTGAGCAAGGAAGACTATGAGGTGATGGAAGACTACACCCGCAAACTCTTCGCACGCGGACAGGAGATAGCACAGAAGCAGGGACTCATCCTTGTTGACACGAAATACGAGTTCGGAAAGCGCGACGGCAAGGTATATCTCATCGACGAGATACACACGCCAGACTCCTCACGCTACTTCTATGCAGACGGTTACGAGGAGAAGTTTGCAAAGGGAGAGCCACAGAAGCAGCTCTCAAAGGAGTTTGTGCGCCAATGGCTCATAGAGCACGACTTCATGAACGAGCCCGGACAGAAAATGCCCGAAATCACCGATGAATACGCTGAATCTGTTGCAGAACGCTACATCGAGCTCTACGAGCACATCGTTGGCGAGAAATTCGACCGTTCTACCGATCAAACCGACATAAATGCACGTATAGAGAAGAACGTCAGCGAATATCTCGCAACACGTTAATAAAAGAGGTTCAGGCGAAGCCAAACCTGAAACCTGAACCCTGGAACTTGAAACTAAAAGTCATGTACAAGCAGGAGACGATAAAGCCCTACAGCGAAGAGGGTGAGAAGGTAACGCAGGTGGAGGAGATGTTCGACAACATCGCCCCCCACTACGATACGCTCAACCATCGTCTGTCGTGGAACATCGACCGCTACTGGCGCAACAAGGCTATCAAGGAGCTTGCTGCCGTAAAGCCGTCGTGCATCCTCGACATCGCAACGGGTACGGGCGACTTTGCCATCCTTGCTGCAGAGAAGCTGAAGGCCAGCGTCACAGCTACCGACATCTCTGAAGGCATGATGCAGATAGGGCGCGAGAAGGTGGCGCAGAAAGGCCTCGACAGCCTCATAACCTTCGAGAGGCAGGACTGTACCGCCCTCACCTACCCCGCAGACAGCTATGATGCCGTAATGGCAGCATTCGGCATCAGGAACTTCCAAGACCTCGAACAGGGACTGAAAGAGATGCTTAGGGTGTTAAGACCTGGCGGCATGCTGTGCGTCCTGGAGCTGACAACGCCAGTATCGTTTCCTATGAAACAGCTGTTCAGCATTTACAGCAACACCGTCCTGCCCATATACGGCAAGCTGGTGAGCAAAGACACTGCCGCCTACTCCTATCTGAATAAATCCATTGCCGCATTCCCGCAGGGAGAGGTGATGAAGGATATATTATATAAGGTGGGATTCTCAAAGGCAGAGTTCAAACGTCTCACCTTCGGTATCTGCACCCTATACACCGCAGTTAAGTGAATAGTGAAAAGTGAAAAGTGAATAATGAAGAAATTCGGTATCATAGGCTATCCCCTCGGCCACTCTTTCTCGCCAGGCTATTTCAACGAGAAATTCAGGAATGAAGGCATCGATGCGCGCTACGACATGTATGAGCTGCCCGTCATCACCGACCTTCAGGCCATCATCGACTATACGCCTGACCTGTGCGGCTTCAACGTCACCATTCCTTATAAGGAGAAAGTGATGTCCTACCTCGACAACATCTCGCCCGAGGCAAGAGCCATCGGTGCCGTCAACGTGGTGAAGGTGACACACCGGGAAAACGGAACGCCATATCTGGAGGGCTACAACAGCGACATCATAGGCTTCTCACGGAGCATCAAGCCGCTGTTGGAGAGGCACCACAAGAAGGCGCTCATACTGGGAACGGGCGGAGCCAGCAAGGCTATCCGCTACGGGCTTCACCAGCTGGGGTTGGAGACGCTCTCCGTATCGCGCACCAGCAAGGACAAGACGATACGCTATGAGCAGGTGACGAAGGACCTGCTGCAGGACTATACGGTAATCGTCAACTGTACACCATGCGGTATGGCGCCACATTTCAACGAATGTCCCGTACTGCCATACGAGGCTCTGACGCCGCAGCATCTGCTATACGACCTCATCTACAACCCCGACGAGACACTATTCTTGAAGAAAGGAAAGGCTCAGGGTGCCATCACTAAGAACGGCCTTGAGATGCTGCTGCTACAAGCAGAGGCCGGATGGGAAATCTGGAATGGATAATTCGTTAATTTGTTAATTTGTTAATTCGTTAATTTGATATCTGTTGAAGGATTAAAAGTAGAGTTTGGCGTCAAGCCATTGTTCACGGATGTATCGTTCGTGATAAACAGTCGTGACCGTATAGCTCTTGTGGGCAAGAACGGTGCAGGCAAGTCCACCCTGCTGAAGATTCTTGCCGGCATCGGTACCCCTACGTCTGGCAACGTATCCATTCCCAACGACTGCTCCATAGGTTATCTCCCTCAGGTGATGGTGCTGCAAGACGACACCACCGTTCGCGACGAGGCACGCAAGGCCTTTGCCGACGTCGACAAGATGAAGGGCAAGGTCGATGCCCTGCAGAAAGAGATGGAGAAGCGTACCGACTATGAGACGGAGAGCTACATGGATCTTGTGGAACGCTTCACCATGATGCAGGAACGCTACATGATGATGGGAGCCGAAAACCGCGAGGCCGAGATGGAGCGCACCCTGACAGGCTTGGGCTTTCTGCGCAGCGACTTCGACAGGCCTACCTCTGAGTTCTCAGGAGGCTGGAGGATGCGTATCGAGCTGGCAAAGCTGCTCCTGCAGCACCACGATGTGATACTCCTCGACGAGCCCACCAACCATCTCGACATCGAGTCGATACAATGGCTGGAGCAGTTCCTCTCACAGAGTTCGCAGGCTGTGGTGCTGGTGTCTCACGACAGAGCCTTTATAAATAATGTGACAAACCGCACCCTGGAGATATCCTGCTCAAGGGTGATAGACTATAAGGTGAGGTACGACGAATATGTCGTATTGAGAAAGGAACGTCGCGAACAGCAGCTGCGGGCATACGAGAATCAGCAGAAGGAGATAGCCGACACGAAAGCCTTCATAGAGAGGTTCCGCTATCAGGCCACGAAGGCCGTGCAGGTGCAGCAGCGCATCAGGCAGCTGGAGAAGATTGTGCCCATAGAAGTCGATGAAGTGGACAATTCTGCGCTTCGGCTGAAGTTCCCGCCATGCTTGAGGTCGGGCGACTATCCCGTCATCTGCGACGATGTGAAGAAGGACTATGGCGAGCATAACGTGTTCCATAACGTCACACTCACCATCAAGCGCGGCGAGAAGGTGGCCTTCGTGGGCAAGAACGGCGAGGGAAAATCGACACTCGTGAAATGCATCATGGGCGAGATACCCTTTGACGGTTCCCTGAAGATTGGCCACAACATACAGATAGGCTACTTTGCACAGAACCAGGCACAGCTGCTCGACGAGTCGCTGACGGTATTCCAAACCATCGACAATGTGGCCCGTGGCGACATCAGGCTCCGCATCAACGACATCCTCGGAGCATTTATGTTCGGAGGCGAGAACTCCGACAAGTATGTGAAGTTCCTCTCAGGAGGTGAGCGCTCACGACTGGCCATGATACGACTGCTGCTTGAGCCCGTCAACTTCCTCATTCTCGATGAGCCGACCAACCATCTCGATATGGTCAGCAAGGATGTGCTGAAGGAAGCCATCAAGGCATTTGATGGCACAGTCATTGTAGTTAGTCACGACCGAGAATTCCTCGATGGACTGGTGGATAAAGTGTATGAATTCGGCGGCGGCGTGGTGCGCGAACATCTTGGCGGCATCTACGATTACCTGCGCAACAAGAACGCGCAGACCATCAACGAGGCTATCAGCAAACAGTCCTCTATGCCATCTGCTGCACCAGCACCATCCAAGGAGGCAAAGACGAAGGAACAGACGACCAATAACGACTCCAAAGAGGCCAAGGGCAATACTATGACCTACGAGGAGCGCAAGGCCCAGCAGCGCAAAGAGGCGAAACTGGCTAAGCGACGCAAGCAGCTCGAGGAGCAGATCGATGCCCTTGAAACCAGGAAAGCCGAACTCGACGAAGCCCTGATGAAGCCCGAGAACGCTGCCAACATGCAGATGGTCAACGAATATACGGAATTGCAGCAGCAACTCGAAAAGCTTGAAGAGGAATACTTCGATACCCCTACCCTGCCCTAAAGGGCATCCCTCCCCGGGGGGAGGAAGAATGTTACAGACTTATTATCCACAGAAGAGTAAACAACCACAACCCTATATATGCCATTAAGACTACCCGATAAGCTACCTGCAATAAAGATGCTCGAAGATGAGAACATCTTTGTCATCGATGAGACGCGCGGTCATTCACAGGACATTCGCCCGCTTCGTGTGGTGATACTCAACCTCATGCCCCTGAAGGTGACTACTGAGACAGACCTCATACGCCTGCTCTCAAATACGCCACTACAGCTTGATGTCACCTTCATGAAGCTTAAAAGCCACACTCCTAAGAATACTCCCGTAGAGCACATGCGCCAGTTCTACATCTCGTATGATGAGCTGAAGAAACGCAAGTTCGACGGAATGATTGTCACGGGTGCCCCCGTGGAGGAATACGCCTTCGAAGACGTGAAATACTGGAAGGAGATACAGGAAATCTTCGCGTGGGCGCGCACGCACGTTACCTCTACATTATATATATGCTGGGCGGCACAGGCTGCCCTCTATGAGTTTCACGGCATCAACAAGACGCAGCTGCCCAAGAAGACCTTCGGCATCTTCAAGCAGACAATCAACCCCCAGTATGAGAACATCCCGCTCTTCCGCGGCTTCGACAGCACCTTCAATATGCCCCATTCACGCCATACGGGCAACACTATTGCCGACATCGAGGCATGCAGCGAGCTGTCGTTGCTGGCATCGTCGCCCATTACGGGGCCTTCGATAATCATGGAGCGCGACGGCAGGGAGATATACATCACCGGCCACATGGAGTACAACCCCGACACCCTCGATACCGAGTATCGTCGAGACCTCGGAAAGCGTGACGATGTGGAGCTGCCTGTTGACTATTACATCGACGACGATCCCGAAAAAGGACCGCTCGTATCGTGGCGCGCACATGCAAACCTCTTCTATCACAACTGGATTAACTACTACGTCTACCAAAAGACCCCATACGACTTAGAGAAGATTTGTTAGCATCCTCCTTGATGATATGCGGAGAAGATTTGTGAGTGATACGTAAAGGTTTTCTTGTGCTCCACTTGATAAAAAGCAAGTAAATACACCATACAGGAACATTTTCCTGCATTCTTTCTTTGTTGTTAGGCAAAAAAGCATTACCTTTGCACCCGCAAAAACAAAGATGCTGCACCCTTAGCTCAGTTGGTAGAGCAACTGACTCTTAATCAGTGGGTCCAGGGTTCGAATCCCTGAGGGTGTACAAAATCAAGAAGGATGGTAGGACAACAACTACCATCCTTTTTTGTATTTAAGCCGTAATATTGAACTAACTGCTGATTAATCCATAAGCTGATTAAGCCGTAATATTGAACTAACTGCAATTATAATGAGAAAACTACTTACTACAATCATCGCATTAGTGTTTACTGTTGCCACGTATGGTGCGGAGAGTCTTGATGAGGATTTCGAGAAGGGTCTGCCCTCTTCGTCGTCATCGTCAGAAACAACGGTGTCGCTCCGTTCTGGTTCGTGGCGCATTAAGGGCGTACAATCCAAGTCAGACAACGGCAGCATCCGAGCCACGATGAGCGCCAAGGCCTATCTCATCACGCCTGTTCTCAACCAGCCGGGCAGGGTGACGTTCAAGCACAGAGCCTCCGGTAGCGGCAAGAAGCTGCTTGTGGAAAAGTCTGTTGACGGTGGTGCCACATGGACAGAGCTGGGCACAGCCACCATCTCCTCGTCAACGCCATACGGCACTACGACGTTCAAGGTGGGTTCTGCCGAAACCGACACAGAGGTGCTCGTACGCTTTACGTGCCTTAGTGCAACGATATACATCGACGATGTAAGCATCACCCTCAATGCTGCTACCCCCGAGACACCAACGGAGCCTGACGACCCCACCTACATCACCGAGGGCGAGCCGATACCCACCAAGGCCTTCCCAGCCCCGCTTCATGAATACTACATCTCGCCCACTGGCAGCGACGATAGCGGCGACGGTTCGATAGAACGTCCTTGGTTCAACCTCCAGTATGCTGTGAACAAGGCCGTTGCCGGCGACCATATCGTTTGTCGCGGAGGCAAATACCAGTTCACCACGCGTGACTCTTCAGGCAAGCTGACGGTGCGCATAAAGAGCTCCGGCACGATGGATGCCCCCATCATCATACGCAGCTACAAGGACGAGAAGCCCGTCTTCGACTTCGAGCAGCAGCTGAGGGAGCAGAGCGTTGGCGACAGAGGCATACTCATAACAGGTAACTGGTGGTGGCTCTTTGGCCTTCATATAACCCATGCTGCCGATAATGGCATCAAGCTGGAGGGTTCACACAACAGGATAGAGCGCTGCGAGTTCTCCTACAACCTCGATACAGGTCTGCAGCTGGGCTTCGGCCATAAGTTCAGCGACACCTTCCCCGGGGTCAGCGAGAACGATGGCTCCTATTGTTCGTATAACGACATCATCGACTGCGACTCCCACCATAACTGCGACTACGACTCCAACTATGGCAGCGACGCCGACGGCTTTGCGTGCAAGATGCATAATGGCAAGGGCAACCGCTTCATCCGTTGTCGTGCCTGGCATAACAGCGACGATGCGTGGGATCTGTATGAAACCGACTTCAGCGTCATCCTGGCCGAATGCTGGGCATGGGAGTCGGGCAAGGCCGCCGACCATCTGTGGGTGAAAGACTACATCACGAAGTCTGGCAACATGTCGTTCTCAGGTAACGGCAACGGTATCAAGCTTGGCGGCAACGGCACGGGCGGTTCTTCCAGGGGTGTGCATTATGCATACAACTGCATCGCCTTCGGTTGTAATGTCAGCAGCTCCGTGAAGGGCTTCGACTGTAACAGCCATAAAGACGGCCACGTACTCATTGGCTGTCTCGCTTTCGATAACAGCTATGACTATATGTTTGAGTCAGGAGGCTCTAACGATAAGACCGCCTTCTACAACAATATCTGTCTGGGTCGACAGGAAATCTGCGTTGGTGTGGACGATTACAACGCCATCGCTACGCCAATGTCGAAGAACGGCTGGAGCAACCATCTCGTTACGGGTATCTCACGCGACGACTTCCTCTCTCTTGAGGAGGACGATGCCCTGAAGCCCCGCAGCACCGACGGCTCCATGCCTCGACGCTTTGGCCGACTGACTCCTGACAGTCAGATGATTGATGCTGGCAGTACCGCATATGACATCCCGGAGGAGCTGCTCCGCGACTTCCCGTTCCTTAGCAGAACAGTCTTCGGCAACAGCCGCGACCTTGGCCCTTACGAGCGTGTTGACATCGTGTATACGGCAATAGACAAGCCCTACTCCCCCACCCTGCCTTCTGCTTCCTCACGCTCTAAAGTCAGGAAAGTGGTTAGGAACAACCGCCTTGTAATAACCGACAACGACCGCTGCTTTAATAGCGCAGGAATGGCAACAGAACGATAACTCTTTCGCGAACAGGAAGCCCACAACGAAAAACTCCCCGATGCTCGGATATTACACCTTGCATCGGGGAGAATTTTTTTCTTACCACGAATATCTCAGATTACCCCGAACCCCGAATGAGGCGACTATGAAACGCTTGTCGTTTCAAGGAGCATCCTGAGCGGGTCAGCGAAGCTAATTATCATGTTTGCCTTTGCTCAGCCAATTTTGTATAATTCTTCACACATTGTTTATTTTCAGCGGAGTTCAGGCGAGCATAGCTCGGAGCGTGGTCGTTATCTGTTTCTTTGTCTCAGTTTTTACTTCTGGTCATCCTTTGGAGCCTTGCCGATGAGTTCCATGAACTGGTCGAGCTTAGGAGTGATGATGATCTGTGTGCGGCGGTTCTTTGTCTTGCCGGCAGCTGTACCATTATCAGCAACGGGGTTGTACTCACCGCGTCCACCTGCTGTGAGGCGCTTTGGATCAACGCCGAACTTTGTCTGCAGGGCCTGTACTACACTTGATGCACGCAGACAAGAGAGATCCCAGTTGTTGCGGATGTTTGTCTGAGAGATGGGCACATTGTCGGTGTTACCCTCGATGAGCACGTCATAGTCCTGATAGTCCTTGATAATCTTTGCAATCTTTGCCAGAGTGGCATCGGCTGCAGCGCTGATCTGGTAAGAACCGCTCCTGTAGAGCATGTTGTCAGAGAGAGAGATGTAAACCACACCCTTCTGCACCTGAATGTCAACATCCTTCATGTCCTCCTTTGAGAGGGAGCGTGTGAGGTTGTTGGTCAGCACCATGTTGAGAGAGTCGCTCTTAGCCTTCATCTGGATGAGATGACGGATGTACTGGTTTGACTCGTTAATCTGGTCAACGAGCTTAGCAACGTTCACCGAGCTTGAGTTGGCATTATTGAGGCTCTGTTCGAGACTCTTTGAGAGAGCGTCGTTGTTGCTCTGGCATGACTTCAGCTGGTCAGAGAGGCTGTTGATGCGTGCATTGGCAGCGGCCAAAGACTCGCGGGCATTCTGATACTGAGCTGACAGCTCCTTGTTCTCGTTCTGGCAGTTAACCAGTTCCTTCTTGCTTGCACAACTGCTAATCATGATGCATCCTGCTATCACGGTAGCGAAAAATAATACTTTCTTCATAATTTGCTTTGGTTATTAAGCGGGTTAATAATATCTGTTATTTCTACGATGAAATCTGTCTTTCTTGCGGTAACGTCAGTCGTTGGACGTTATGACAACCCTACTATTTCTCCGTTCACCACGTCGATATGTAGCGCCTGTGGCTCCTTCGGCAGTCCTGGCATTCGCATTATCTCGCCTGCTATTGCCACAATCATCTCCGCTCCGGCTGAAATGACGATGTCGCGGATGAGGAAATCGAAGTCGGTAGGCACGCCGTATTTCTTTGCCCTGTCCGAGAAGGAGTACTGCGTCTTTGCGATGCATACGGGCAGATGGCCGTAACCGAGACTCTCGAAGAGCTTGAGGTTCTTCTCGGCAATGGGCTGATAGGTTATCTTGCCGGCGCCATAGATGTTCTTGGCAATCTTCTCAATCTTCGTCTTGGCCGTATCATCCATGTCATACTGGAATGTCAGCGGCTTCGACGGATTGTTGGCTATCTGCTCAACAACGACGTTGGCCAGCTCCGTCGCACCCTTGCCGCCCTCCATGAAGGCATTGTTCTCGGCAAAGGCCACACCCAGCTCCTTGCAATGATCGCGCACCATCTGCATCTCCTCGTCGGTGTCGAAGGCATAGCGGTTGAAACAAACAACGACCGTCTGTCCGAACGACTGTATGTTCCTTACGTGCTTGTCAAGATTCTTGAAGCCCTCCTTGAGTCCTTCGGCATTGGGCAGCTTGATATCGTCGAGGTCCACTCCACCGTGCATCTTCAGGCCCTGTGTGGTAGCCACGATGACGGTCAGCTTTGGCTGGAGACCTGCTGCACGACACTTGATGTCGAAGAACTTCTCGGCTCCCAGGTCGGCACCGAAGCCTGCCTCTGTCACCACATAGTCGCCATAATTTAATGCGGTACGCGTAGCTATGACGGTGTTGCATCCGTGGGCGATATTTGCGAACGGACCACCGTGAACGAAGGCGGGGGTATTCTCCGTTGTCTGCACCAGGTTAGGGTTCATGGCATCGAGCAGCAGAGCCACGATGCTACCGCCCACGCCCATATCCTTCACCGTGAAGGCCTTGCCTTCGTAGGTGATGCCCAGCAGGATGTTGTCGATGCGGCGACGCAGGTCGTCGATATCCTTTGCCAGGCACAGGATGGCCATAATCTCTGATGCCGGAGTGATGTCAAATCCGCTCTGCATCGTCACGCCGTCCATGCGTGCACCCAGTCCTGTCACGATGCCGCGCAGGTTGCGGTCGTTAACGTCAAGCACACGCTTCCACAACACCGTCTTCAGGGCAAACGTGTCTGACTGGTGGCGGAAAATATAGTTGTCGAGCAGGGCCGAAATCATGTTGTGAGCCGAGGTGACGGCATGGAAGTCGCCTGTAAAGTGCAGGTTAATCTTCTCCATTGGCAGCACTTGTGCATAGCCGCCGCCGGCAGCACCGCCCTTCATACCGAAACAAGGACCCAGCGAGGGTTCTCTCAGGGCCACGATGGCCTTCTTGCCAATAGCGTTAAGGCCCAGTGCAAGGCCAATGCTGACCGTCGTCTTACCTATGCCCGCCTTCGTCGGCGTAATGGCGGTAACGAGGATGAGGTTACTCTTCTTCACCTTCTCCTCATCAATGTTTGCATAAGGAACCTTTGCAATGTATTTGCCGTAAGGCTCCAGGTCTTCTTCGGGGATGTTAATCTTTGCTGCTACCTCTTTGATAGGGAGCAGCTTAACTTCATGTGCAATCTCTATGTCTGTCTTCATTTTTCTGATATATAATTCCAAATCGCCGACAAAGATACGAATATTTCCTTAAACGACCAAAAAAATTTGGTTATTTAAAAAATATTTAGTACCTTTGCGCCCGATTTTGCGCTATTGCGCGTACATTTTATTATTTGATAACACAAATAAATACATAGACATACAAATTATGAACATTACATTCGACAACAGCGAGAAGGTCAGCGGGCTTCTTACCATCGTTATTGATGAGGCAGACTATCAGGACGACGTACGCAAGCAGCTCAACGAATATCGCAAGCGCGTCAACATGCCCGGATTCCGTCCCGGCAATGCACCAATGGCGCTCATCAAGAAGCAGGTAGGACCATCCATCAAGGTTGACGCCATCAACAAGCTCGTAGGCAACAAAATCTACGAGTATATCCACGAGAACAAAATCAACATGCTCGGCGAGCCAATGCCACATGAGGGTGAGGCACCTGTCGACCTCGACCAGCCAGCACCCTACACCCTGAAGTTCGACATCGCAGTAGCTCCAGAGATGGACATCAAACTGACGAAGAAGAACAAGATTGCCTACTACGACATCACCGCCGACGACAAGATGATTGACGAGCAGGTGGAGGCATACGCTTCACGCACTGGCTCTTACGAGAAGGTGGAGAGCTACGAGGACAACGACATGCTCAAGGGCGACCTGCGCGAGCTCAATGCCGACGGCACTACAAAGGAAGGCGGCATCGAGGTGTCAGAGGGCATCATACTCCCTGCCTACATCAAGGCCGACGACCAGAAGGCTCTCTTCCAGGGCTGCAAGCTGGGCGACATCATCACCTTCAACCCAAAGAAGGCATACCCAGGCTCTACCGTTGAGGTGTCTTCCCTGCTGAAGATCACGAAGGAAGAGGCCGAGAACATCGAGTCAGACTTCACATTTCAGGTTACGGAAATCTCACGCTACAAGAAGCACGCCGTTGACCAGGAGCTCTTCGACCAGGTATTCGGCGAGGGCACTGTGAGCAGCGAGAAGGAGTTCCGCGAGAAGATTGCCGCCAACCTCAAGGAGCAGCTCGACACCAACGCTGAATACCGCTTCCTGTCCGACATACGCGCATACGTGGAGAAGAAGCTGGGCAAGGTGGAATATGCCGACAGCATCATGAAGCGCATCATGCTGGCCAACAACAAGGACAAGGATCAGGACTACGTAGAGAAGAACTACGAGGATTCCATCAAGGAGCTCACCTGGCACCTTGCCAAGAACAAGATTATGGAGCAGTGTGAGATAAAGATTGAGGATGCCGACGTGAAGGACGTTGCCAAGGAGATGACCCGCATGCAGTTCGCACAGTACGGCATGAGCAACATCCCCGAGGAATACATCGACAACTATGCCGAGGAGATGCTCAAGAAGCCGGAGCAGGTTGACCAGCTCGTAAACCAGGCCGCTGACCGCAAACTCATGAAAGCCCTCAAAGACGTCGTAACACTCGACGTGAAGCAGATAAGCTTCGAAGACTTCCAGAAACTCGGATAGATATCAGTTATTAGTTACCAGTTATAATTACCAGTTACTAATTACCCCCCCTGCCGCAAGTAACAACGCGGCAGGGGGGATCTTTGTTTATATTTCAAGTCCCATTTCTTTTTCAGTCCACTCTTCACCGTCGATGGTATAGCTCTCTGTGCCAATAACTTTGAGGCCAACAGACTCATAGCAATGAAACGCCGCCGGATTATTGTCGAATACGCCGAGAGTTATCTTCTTTGCGCCAAAATCGTGTATCGCTTTCTGAATGGCCAGCTGCAAAAGCTGTTTCCCGTAGCCTTTGCCTCGCAGATTGTCATCAACGATGACGAATCCTAAACGAATGACAGTCATCGAAGAGTCTGGATAGCGAAGCATGATATGCCCCACAACCTTTCCGTCATCGTCGATGGCTGTAAAGGGGAAGATAACGTCCGATTCATATTGAGCCAGCATTTCCTCTGGCTTCGGCGGAAACGCAGGATATCTGTCAGCACTCCACTTACGGAATGCTGTCCTGTCCTTTATCCATGAGAGGATAACAGGCGCATCGTCAATGGTAAACGCTCTTAGGTACATTTATACTTGGTTTAGCTCTTTTTGTAAGTTAACAAGAAAACGTGCTGCCTGGCCACCATCCATCTGGACATGATGGAACTGGAACGATACGGGCAGAGTAGTCTTAAACCAGCCTTTACGATATCTGGCCCAAACCAGGAACGGATTATTAAACATACCGCAATATTGGTTCACTATGCAGTCAATCTCTGTCTGTACAAGGGCCGATGTGCCGATAATCATGTGGTCTTCAAGGAAAGTGCTCTTACATTCGCTGGCAGCCTGAGCAGTCAGCTTCTGGTAATCATGATTGAACTGCTGCAAGTCATCCGAATAAGGAATGTCGCACGAGCTGATATCGCCTTTGCTGTTCTCCACGATGACATTAATAGCAAGCCTGTCATACTGAAACAGTTTGCCATTTTCCGGCAGCAGGTAGAACTCCCTGATATCCCTGGCCGCTCGGCCTATGCACCAGCACATCAGTACGTTAAACTTCACGCCACTCTTCTTGCTGACCTTTACCAGGCGACTGACGTCGAATGTCTTCATCAGCGTCACCATCGGCATGGGAGACGACATCCACATGTTGAATGCATTGGCACGGATACTTTCCTGAGGATTGATTTCCTGTTTCATCTTACTTAAAGTTGCTTTAGCTGCTTCAGGTTTAGAGAAGACAACTGGATGTTTTTATAAGGAGACAACTCGGACAATTTTGACAACTTTTTATTCATGCGCCAGCTATGTTGTCCTTGTTGTCCAAGTTGTCTTATTATCACTCATTATGGTTGTAGTTTAATATCCATCCTGATTGTTTTCCACTACTTCCGAAAGTTGACAAGATTATATTTCCTGAACTTTACTCTATAAATTCCCAGTATCCATTACGCTTACCGTTCACTCGCTTCACAATCAACTTATCCTGAAGCGCCACAGTAATTGTCTTTACTGTTCGTTCTGACTTTCCTATAGCAGTGGCAATTTCCTTTTGAGTGGCTGTGGGATTCTCATGCATGATGCGAAGCACCGCTACCTCTTCTAAAGTGCAATTTTTGCACTTTAGAGGCAGTTCGTCGCCCAATTTTGCACTTTGGACAGGCTTATTTGCACTTTGGGGCGAAGCTTCTTCTGTAGCTTTTCCCCAATCCACATGCATGATCCTGTTCCTGAGGTCGTGCTCCTCACCCAACAACATGCTACGGAAGAACCGCTCCAGATAGAGCGTGGTCTCCGTAATACCAGCAGTCAGGTCGCTATAGTTGGCACGCACCAGCGCATTGCGGAAATACCAGGAATTCTCAGCAAACACATCATTCACCACATTGAATCCCAGCGTACGCAGATACTTGATCATGAATACCGCCGTCGTTCTCGTGTTGCCCTCACAGAAAGCATGTATCTGCCAGAGGTTGGCACAGAAACGAGTCAGATGACGGATGGCCTCATCGATATTCATGTTGGCATAGTTGAATTCACGTTCCTGCCCCATGTCGTATGCCAACGTGTCGCTGATGGTATCGGCACTGGCATAGAATACCGTCTTGCCGCCAAGCACCCATTCGTTCTTCGTGATGTTATAGTCGCGAATACGTCCTGCCAATTTGTAGATGCCTTCAAACAATCGGCGATGGATTGAAATCAGCTGTGCCGGCGTGAAAGAGAACGTCTTTTCTTCTATCAGCTCCGTGATGCGAG
>CAJOOC010000025.1 GCA_905236165.1 uncultured Prevotella sp.
GCTACATGGCCTTTTGGCACATCGCCTTTGTGGATGAAGACCGCCTCGTGCCCTGCCACGACGACACGCTCCGCACCGAGGCCCGCCGCAAGATAGACCGCTACATTGCCGACCATCCGCCCGTCGAGACCTTCCCCCGCTTCTACCTCGTCCTGCTCCGCCAGCCTATCGCCCCGATGGAGGCTGACGGAATGAGCTGCGTGTATCAAATGGGTGAAGAATTCATAGTAATTCATGTTATGTCTCTTGTTTTCTTTCGCGGGCGAGACGCTCATGTCCCTGGGTACAACAAATTGAACACCCTAGTTTGAAAATAAACGCAAGCGGAGTCCTCCGTCACGGATATTCAAAAAAATGCGGGCATTTTCTTGCATATCTCATAACTTAATCGTAACTTTGCAGATTGAAATAAAAACGGTTGCAATAGATGAAAACATCGAACATAAAGCCTGCAGAGGGAAAACTGGGTGTGTTGATAGTGGGCAATGGTGCCGTTGCCACTACGTTCATCACTGGTGTGCTGATGTCCCGTAAGGGGCTGTCTAAGCCCATCGGCTCAATGACGCAGTACGACAAGATCAGCATTGGCAAGGGCGAAGAGGCCCGTGAGCTTCATTACGGCGACATCGTTCCACTTGCTTCGCTCAACGACATCGTCTTCGGAACGTGGGATGTGTATCCGCAGAATGCCTTTGAGAGCGCGGTGAATGCCGAGGTGCTCAGGGCAAAGGATATCTATCCTGTTGAGGACGAGCTGAAGGCCATAGTGCCCATGAAGGCTGCCTTCGACAAGGATTATGCCTGCCGTCTTGACGGCGACAATGTGAAGGACTGCGCTACGCGCTGGGACATGGTGGAGCAGCTGCGCGAGGATATCCGCTGCTTTAAGGCCGAGAAGGGCTGTGCACGTATCGTGGTGCTCTGGGCGGCTTCTACGGAGGTGTATGTGCCGGTGGATATGTCGGTGCACGATACCCTGGAGCACCTCACGGCGGCAATGAAGGCCGACGACCGTGAGCATATCGCACCGTCAATGTGCTATGCCTACGCTGCGCTGATGGAGGGTGCGCCCTTTGTGATGGGTGCGCCGAACACCACGGTGGACATCCCCGCAATGTGGGAGCTGGCCGAGAAGACGCAGATGCCTATTGCAGGCAAGGACTTCAAGACGGGACAGACGCTGGTGAAGAGCGGCTTCGCACCCATACTGAGCACCCGCTGCCTCGGGCTGAGCGGATGGTTCTCCACGAATATCCTGGGCAACAGGGACGGCCTGGTGCTCGACGAGCCCGCAAACTTCCGTACAAAGGAGGTGAGCAAGCTCTCTACCCTTGAGACAATACTGAAGGCCGAGGACCAGCCCGACCTCTATAGCGACTATTATCATAAGGTACGCATAAACTACTACCCTCCACGCAACGACAACAAGGAGTCGTGGGATAATATCGATATCTTCGGCTGGATGGGCTATCCCATGCAGATAAAGATAAACTTCCTCTGTCGAGACTCCATACTGGCGGCTCCCGTTTGCCTCGATCTCGTATTGCTGATAGACCTCGCAGCACGTGCAGGACGATGCGGCATACAGAGGTTCCTGAGCTTCTTCCTCAAATCGCCGATGCACGACTATACCCGTGGCGAAGAGGCCGTGAACCATCTCTACCAGCAGCATGCTATGCTGAAGGACGCCATAGTGGAGATGGGAATGGAGACGAATTGAAAAATGGAAAATTAACTTCGTTGACCCGCTCAGATATGATGCTGAAAAGATTTCTTCCTATAATAGCTTGCCTTCTTGTCGGTGTGGCAAAGGCTGAGACATCTTCCTGGACTGCTGATAACGGCAACGGGACGTATACCAATCCGCTGACCTACGATGAGTTCTCCGACCCTGACGTCATACGCGTCGGTGACGACTATTACATGGCCGGCACTACGATGCATACCGTGCCGGGACTGGTGATACTCCACTCCAAAGACCTTGTCAACTGGGAGAATATCTCCTATTGTTTCGACCGCTTCGACTTCAGCGATGACGCCTTCTCGCTGAAGAATCACAAGGAGATTTACGGCCAGGGGATATGGGCTCCGTGCATCAGATATGCCAACGGACAGTTCTATGTGTTTAGCAATATCAACGGCAGGGGGCTGCAATGCTGGACCTCCAAGGATATTCGAGGCCCATGGAAGCACCATAACCTCAAGGGAAAGATATACGACCTGAGCGTGCTCTTCGACGATGACGGTAAGATTTATGCCATCCACGGTTACGGCGAGGTGTGCTGCACCGAGCTGAAGGCCGACATGAGCGGTCCCGTGGAGGGTAGCAGCCGCGTGATAATACCCAACGGCTCGGCTGTAGGCGAGGGTCACCACATGTACAAGATTAACGGGAAATACTATCTCGTCTCCACCGACTATCGCCCCAACGGTCGCACCATCTGCTCACGTGCCGACAATATCTTCGGTCCGTATGAGCAATGTACGATGACGGCTGACGAGACCTTCGGCTATCACCCCGTGGCCAACACGCAGTGGAAAGGGCGCATAGTGCCTGACGGCTCGAAGTTCACTATCGGTCCCGAATACGAGGCCTCCGCAGGCTGCGCCACCATACATCAGGGCGGCATCGTGCAGACACAGAAGGGCGCATGGTATGCCCTGCTGATGATGGACTTCCATTCTGTGGGCCGCACCGTGACGCTGGCTCCCGTGACATGGGTGGACGGTTGGCCAATGGTAGGACTGGAGGGCAACCTCGGTCGTGCACCGCGCACATGGCTGAAGCCCGACATCGACGGCACCGAGGCCGTGAAACCACATGCGCCATACTATCGCAGCGAAGACTTCAACGGCAACAATGGCCGTAACAAGAGTCCTCTGGGCAGGGTGTGGCAGTGGAACCACAACCCCGACGATACGAAGTGGGCCGTGAAGAACGGACGACTGAGGCTTACCGCCCTGCCTGCCGAACAGCTCATGTGGGCCCGCAACACGCTGACACAGCGCGCCATAGGTCCGCGGAGCATCTGCACCGTGGAGCTCTTCACCAAGAATATGAAGGACGGCGACGTGGCCGGATTGGGAAACATCAACGTGCCGTGTTCGTGGATTGGTGTGGTGAAAGAAGGCAAGCGCTATGTGCTGCGTGCCTTTGAACAGCTGAACAACGACACCACCGACCTGCAGCTCATTAGCCAGAACGACATAAACCGCCGTGGCAGCATCGGCGACAAGTTGTGGCTGCGCATCGACGGCGACTACGACAACAACGTGATGCAGTATTACTACAGCCTTGACGGGAAGGAGTTTTCTCCCCTCGGGGGCAAGATGAGGCTGTCGTATCAGCTGTGCACCTTCCAGGGCTCACGTGTCTCGCTCTTCTCTTTCAACCATAAGGGACGCCAGGGAGGCTATGCCGAGTTCGACAACTTCGTGTGTGACGAGCCATACGCCGACCGTTCTGCCAATATCCCCTTCGGCAAGACTTTCAGCATCATCAATATTGCCACTGGCCGCCCAATGCTCGCTATGCCCCACGGTATGCTCCACGATACGGAGGCCGTGAGGAGTGCACCTGCCGAGGGTGCCGTTGGTGGCAAGCATGCCAAGGACGGCGCACAGAAAGAGACGCTCTTCCGCCTTGTGGACAAAGGCAACGGCAAGGTACTGCTGCAATGCGTGGACGGACGTTACGTCTTCGTGACAGGACAGGGCATAGCCGGCGACGTGAAGCTGACGACAGACGAGAGCAAGGCCGAGGTGTTTATGTGGCAGGACTTCCTTGGGGGAGAGTTCATGCTGATGTCGATGCGCACTCACAGATACCTGGGGAAGTCGCCCACGACAGGCAGCCCATACTCGATGGACTATACCGGAGCAGACCCCGCCAGAAAGAACGGAGCGGTATTCAGAATAGAGGTGGTAGAAGATTGAAGATTGCCCCCCTGGATGACTGGAGCCTCCGAAACATAACAAAAGCCAAGAATGACTAACGACGACATATTCTTATTACAGGAAGCCATGCTGGTAGGCCAGCAGGGCGAGGGTAGGGTGAACCCCAATCCCCTGGTAGGTGCTCTGATAGTGAAGGACGACGAGGTCGTAGCCTCTGGCTTCCATCCCCGTTATGGAGAGAAGCATGCAGAGCGCGTGGCATTCGACGATGCTGAGGCCAAAGGCATTGACTGCAAGGGCGCCACGATGTATGTCACCCTGGAACCCTGTTGCCACGAGGGCCATCAGCCCCCATGTACCGATGCCATCATAGAACACGGCATAGCACGCGTGGTAGTGGGACTCCTTGACCCCAACCCCCTCGTTGCGGGCCACGGTCTGGAGCTGCTGCGCGAGGCAGGCATAGAGGTTGAGACGCTGGAGGAGGCGATGACATCCTCTGCTGACAGCTCTCTGTTGAAGGCCGGTAAGGAACTGCTGAAAAACCTACGCATGCAGAACAGGGCGTTCCTGAAGTATATCACGACGGGGCAGCCCTGGGTGACGGCCAAATGGGCCATGACCCTTGACGGCAAGATAGCCACTCATACGGGTGACAGTAAATGGATTACGGGTGAGAAGGCCCGGCAGCATGTCCATGTGGTGCGCCGCAACAATATGGCCATCCTCTGTGGCATTGGTACGGTGATGGCCGATGACCCGTTGCTGACGGTAAGGCTGACGGAGGAGACGATGCAGCAGATCGGCGCCAAGGAACATGAGATAAGGCAGCCCATACGCATCATTGCCGACCGCCGTGCCCGCATCCCTATGGAGAGCCAGCTCGTGAGGACCGCCCATGAGTCGCCACTTGTCATCGCTTACGCCAATGGCGCCGATGAGGAGAAACTGGAGCTGCTGAGAGATGCTGGCGCAATATTGTGGAACTGCAACACTCTCTCCGAACTCATTCAGCGCGCCGGTGCTGAGCAGATTGACAGCATACTGTTGGAGAGTGGGGGTACGCTGAGCGAGGGAATGCTTCGCGAGGGTCTCATCGACGAGGTGATGGCATTCATCGCTCCAAAGATTATCGGTGGAAAGATGGCCAAGACACCCGTCGAGGGTGACGGCGCAGAGACGATGAGCCAGGCCATACTGCTGAAGGATAAGGTGATATTGCCCATAGGAGAGGATGTGCTGATCTCGGGACTCGTGGAGAAGTGAAAGCCCCACCCCGACCCTCCCCAAGGGGAGGGGGGTGATAATTCGTTAATTTGTTAATTTGACCTTAAATGTTCACTGGTATAGTAGAAGAAATAGGTCGCGTAAAGAGCATCAGACATGGCGTAAAGAGTGTCACGCTTGAGATTGCTGCATCTGTGGTGCTTGAGGGCACGCAGGTGGGCGACAGCATCTGTACCAATGGCGTATGTCTCACGGTGACGCAGCTGTCTGACGGTTCCTTCATGGCCGACGTGATGCCCGAGACGGTAAGGCGCACCTCGTTGGCAGCGCTGATGGTCGGCAGCAAGGTGAATCTGGAGCGCGCGCTGACATTGCAGAGCAGGCTGGGAGGACATCTCGTGTCAGGACATATCGACGGCACGGGTCGCATACGCAGCCGCAACAATGATGATAACGCCATCTGGCTATGGATAGAATGCGGTGACGTGATGATGCGATACATCATAGAGAAAGGCAGCGTGACGGTGCAGGGCGTGAGCCTTACGGTGGCGGCGGTGAGTCCGTCGCATGATGCCTTTGCCGTATCGCTGATACCACATACACAGGGCGCCACGACGCTCCATTCCATCAGCGTGGGTGACACGGTGAACATAGAGAACGACGTGATAGCAAAATACGTAGAGAAGCTTCTCGAACCGTTTGCTTCACAGGGGGGAGAGACCATGAGCCAGAAAGATAAGATGGCTCTGTATCGTAATTTTATGAAATAGGAAATGCAAGAAGAATTTACTTTCAATACCGTTGATGAGGCTCTGGAGGCCCTCAGAGCGGGCCAGTGCATACTTGTCATCGACGACCCTGACCGCGAGAATGAGGGAGACCTGATATGTGCCGCGGAATTTGCGTCGACCGAGAATGTCAACATGATGGCCTCCCTGGCCAAGGGTCTGATATGCATGCCCATGAGCCGTGAGCTCTGTGAGCGTCTGGACCTGCCGCAGATGGTGATGCACAGCAGCGACAATCACCAGACTGCCTTCACCGTGTCGGTAGATCATATCTCGACCACTACGGGCATCAGCGCTGTGGAGCGCGGCATCACGGCCAGGGCCATTGCCGACCCTGACTCGAAGCCTATCGACTTCCGTCGTCCCGGACATATGTTCCCCCTGCAGGCCCGTGATGGCGGCGTGCTGGTGAGGACGGGCCATACGGAGGCTACGGTGGATCTGTGCCGCCTTGCGGGGCTGACCGAGGCGGGCCTGTGTTGCGAGATAATGCGTGAAGACGGCACCATGATGCGCACCAAGGAGCTGAAGAAGCTGGCTCAGGAACACAAGCTGGTATGTATCACGGTGAAGAGTCTGGTGGAATATCGTCGTCGCACGGAGAAGCTGGTGGAATGCATCACCGATGCGGAGCTGCCGACGAAATACGGCACCTTCCGCGCGTACGGGTATATAAATAAGGTGACGGGGGAGCACCATGTGGCCCTTGTCAAGGGCGACGTGACAACGCCCGAACCGGTGCTGTGCCGCGTGCACTCCGAATGTCTCACAGGCGATGCCTTCGGCTCGCTGCGCTGTGACTGCGGAGAGCAGCTGGCAGAGGCTATGAGGCGCATAGAGGAGCGTGGCCGCGGCGTGTTGCTATACCTTCGGCAGGAGGGACGCGGCATCGGACTCATCAACAAGCTGCGTGCATATAAGCTGCAGGACGGTGGCATGGACACCGTTGAGGCTAATATCGCATTGGGCTTCGCTGCCGACCTCAGGGAGTATGGCACGGGAGCAAGCATCCTTGCCGACCTGGGCATTCACGAACTGATTCTGATGACCAATAATCCGCAGAAGATTAGCGGCATCGACGGCTTCGGACTCAAGGTGGTGGGACGCGAACCGATAGAGATGACGTGCAACGAGAAGGATGAGTTCTATCTCTACACCAAATATGCAAAGATGGGACACCTGCTGCACGTGAAGAAAGTTGGAAAATAAAAGCCCCACCCCGACCCTCCCCAAGGGGAGGGAGAGAAGAATGGAAAGTGAAGAATCGGCTTCGCCGGAGTTCCCTCTCCTTGGGAGAGGGTTAGGGTGAGGTGTTAATTTGTTAATTCGTTAATTTGAAGAGATATGAAGACTTTAGAAGGAAAACTGTTGGCTGAGGGCATGAAGATTGGTATCGTAGCCTCACGCTTTAATGATTTTATAGTAGAGCACCTCGTCTCAGGTGCAGAGGACTGCTTCGTACGTCACGGCGGCAATACCGACGACCTCACGCTGGCCTTGGTGCCAGGAGCTTTTGAGATACCCCTCACGGCTCAGAAGATGGCTGCCTCTGGCAGGTATGACGCTGTGGTGTGTCTTGGTGCCGTTATCCGTGGAGCTACGCCACACTTCGACATGGTGGCCAACGAGAGCGCCAAGGGCATTGCACAGGCTGCCATGAAGAGCGGAGTGCCCGTGCTTAATGGTATACTCACTACCGACAGCATCGAGCAGGCCGTAGAGCGTGCCGGCACGAAGGCAGGCAACAAGGGTGCCGATGCCATGATTTCGGCCATAGAGATGGTAAACCTCAATAAGTTACTCTGAAGCTGATGAAGATAGGATTTGATAACGACAAATACATACGCATCCAGTCAGAGCACATCAAGGAACGCATAGAGAAGTTCAAGGGCAAGCTCTATCTGGAGCTGGGTGGCAAACTCTTTGACGACCATCATGCGAGCCGTGTGCTGCCAGGCTTTCAGCCTGACTCCAAGCTGCGTATGTTCAGCAAGATCAGCGACCAGATAGAGATAGTGATAGTCATCTCTGCAGAGGATATCGAAAAGAACAAGGTGCGTGCCGACCTGGGTATCACCTACGATGAGGATGTCCTCCGACTGAGGGATGAGTTCATCGGTCGCGGATTCATGGTAGGCTCGGTTGTCATAACGCACTACAACGGCCAGCATGCTGCCGATGACTATCGCAAGCGCCTGGAGCGTCTTGGCATAAAGTCATACGTGCACTACCTCATCGACGGCTATCCCCACAATGTGGAGCTCATAGCCAGCGACGCAGGCTTCGGCATGAACGACTACGTGGTGACGGAGCGCCCCATGGTCATCGTCACCGCACCGGGTCCGGGTTCGGGCAAGATGGCTGTCTGCCTATCGCAGCTCTATAACGAGCATAAGCGCGGGGTGGAGGCCGGCTACGCCAAGTTTGAGACTTTCCCCGTATGGTCACTGCCCCTGAAGCATCCTGTGAACATAGCCTATGAGGCCGCCACTGCCGACCTTAACGACGTCAACATGATTGACCCGTTCCATCTCGAGGCTTACGGTAAGACAGCCATCAACTACAACCGCGACATAGAGATATTCCCCGTCCTCAATGCCCTCTTTGAAGGCATCTATGGCGAGAGCCCCTATAAGTCGCCCACCGATATGGGTGTCAACATGGTAGGCTTCTGCATCTGCGACGATGAGGCGTGTCAGGAGGCATCGAAGCAGGAGATAATACGCCGCTACTACGAGGCAACGAACAAGTTTGCGAACGGCTCAAACAATGAGGCAGAGATACAGAAGATACGCCTTCTGTTCAATCAGGCCAAGATTTCGGTAGATTACAGAAAGGTGGTAGGGGCATGTCTGGATCGCAAAGCTCGAAGCGGACATACCAGTGCTGCCATTGAGCTGGCCGACGGTACCATCATTACGGCAGAGTCATCACCGCTGCTGGGTGCCAGCGCGGCATTGCTGCTCAACACTATGAAGCATCTTGCAGGCATAGGTCACGATGTGAAGCTCATACCGCAGTCGATGATAGAACCAATCCAAAAGACGAAGGTGGAGTATCTTGGTGGCAACAATCCGCGTCTGCATTCCGACGAGGTCCTCGTGGCCCTCAGCGTCTTGAGCGAGAGCGACGAACAGTGTGCCAAAGCCCTGGCTACGCTCCCGCAGCTGCAGTACTGTCAGGTGCATGCCTCGGTGATGCTCTCAGAAGTAGACCGAAAGATATTCAAGAAGTTAGGCACAAACCTCACCTGCGAACCCGTAAGAAAGAAATAAACAGTAATAGGAATTGAAAGAAATCCCTATTACTCATCAGAATTCAATAACCCTGCTGCCGTCTGGCAGTGGGGTTATTGTTATCTTGACGGTTTCGGCGGGAAGGATGTCCTCAGCCATCTCAGGCCATTCCATGAGGCATGGACTGCCGCTATACATATACTCCTCGGCTCCCATGTCATACAGTTCCTCCAACTTCTTTATCCTGTAGAAGTCAAAATGGAATATGGGCATTCCCTGGAGCACGGAGTCTTTGCCCGAGGTATATTCGTTGACAATGGCAAACGTGGGTGACGTGATGACATCCTCCACGCCCAGCTCCTCGCACAGGGCTTTGATAAACGTTGTCTTACCAGCTCCCATCGGGGCATAGAAGGCAAAACACTTCACCTCCTCCTCTGCCCCAAACGGCATGGTGGCGATAAATTTTCGTGCTGCCTCGCGGATATTGTCGAGTGTAAATGTAATCTTCATAATTCTTCCCGTTATTTACTCCCCCTCTAAAATTAGAGGGGGCCAGGGGCGTTGATTCCCGTTACTTCACCAGGTTCCCCAGGATGTCTCGTGTCAGTTCGCGGGTGATGGTTCGTGTGGCGGCGCTGGTGGCATTCTTCACCACGCGGCCCTTCGTAGAGGTGCGTGAGCGAGTCTTCTTGCCCGTCACCATATTGCTGACGTATGTGCCCAGCAGCGCTGCGAGGGTAGAGGTGACAGCCGTCATAACAGCCTTCATCACCTTGCTGAAAAGACCAGGCTTCGACTTCGTAGCCTTGCTCTCCTTCCCGTTCCCGTCATCGTTCCCGTTCTCGTCCCCCCTCTCCTTGGGAGAGGGGTCGGGGGAGAGGTTCTCCTTCAGCAACGTCTCAAAGGCACTCTCGCGGTCGATGGCATTGTCATACTTGCCGAAGAGGCGGCTCTGCCTGATGATGTCGGCGCGCTGTCCCTCGGTGATGGCACCGATCTGCGACAGTGGGAAGAGCACCTTCGCCCTCTCCACCACTGATGGTGCGCCCTTCTCGTCGAGGAAGCTCACCAGTGCCTCTCCCGTCTCAAGGTTCATTATGGCCTCGTCGGTCTTAAAGTCCGGGTTAGGACGGAACGTGTCGGCAGCGGTCTTCACCGCCTTCTGGTCCTTGGGCGTATAGGCACGCAGGGCATGTTGCACGCGGTTGCCCAACTGTCCGAGGATATTCTCCGGGATGTCCGTGGGGCTCTGGGTGATGAAGTATATTCCCACACCCTTCGAGCGTATCAGGCGTATCACCTGCTCAATCTTGTCGAGCAGAGCCTTTGACGTGCCGTCAAAGAGCATGTGGGCCTCGTCGAAGAAGAAAACCAGCTTCGGCTTCTCCAGGTCGCCCACCTCGGGCAGCGTGGAATAGAGCTCGCTGAGCAGCCACAGCAGGAATGTAGAGTACAGTTTCGGCTGCATCATCAGCTTGTCGGCGGCCAGCACGCTCATCACGCCCTTGCCATCCTCTGTCTGCATGAGGTCGAAAATGTCGAACGATGGCTCACCGAAGAACTTGTCGGCTCCTTGGTTCTCCAGCTGCAGTATGGCGCGCTGTATCGCACCCACCGAGGCTGTTGAGATATTGCCGTATTTCGTAGTATAGTCCTTGGCATTCTTTGATACCCAGTCGAGCATCGACCGCAGATCCTTGATGTCAATGAGCAGCAGTCCGCGCTCGTCGGCAATGCGGAACACGATGTTCAGCACTCCGTCCTGCGTCTCGTTCAGACCCAGCAGTCGTGATAGCAGCTGAGGACCCATCTGCGAGATTGTGGCGCGCATCGGGTGGCCCTGTTCTCCGAAGACATCGAAGAACCTTACGGGGCAGGGTTGAAATTCGGGATTTTCAATGCCGAATTCCGGCAGCCTCTTCTCGATAAATCCGCTCATCTTGCCTGCCTGGGAGATGCCGCTGAGGTCGCCCTTCATGTCGGCCATGAAGCAGGGCACTCCATACTGGCTGAATGTCTCTGCCATAACTTGCAGCGTCACCGTCTTACCGGTACCTGTGGCACCGGCGATGAGACCATGGCGGTTTGCCATCTTACCTGTGATGCTTAGCGCTCCGTTGGCGCAATGGGCTATATAGAGCCCCCGTTCCTTCTCGTACATTATATTTTATCGTTGTATGTTAATAGAGTCCACTTTCTTGTTACATGGCACAAAATTAAGAAAAAAAAGTGAAACTCCAAAACAAAATCGTTGTTTTCTTGCATATCTCGTAACTTAATCGTACCTTTGCATGCGCAAATGGTTCACTCGATGGAGTGATTAAAAGGGAATGGGGTGAGAAACCCCAGCTGTCCCGCAGCTGTGAGCCGTCATTTGTAAGGGCGCGACACTACGTCACTGAGATTGTTGGGAAGACGTCGCGAGCCTGACGGCAAGCCAGAAGACCTGCCTTGTGCCATCGTGTCTCCGAAACCTCTGGGGTTAGGTGAGGAGATTATCTTTTACTTATATTAATAAATGAAACAGCTACTTGTGACGAGCCTTTTGTGCATCGTTACCTTATGGGCTATTGCAAGGACTGACGGGAGCCAGGCTCAAGGGCTTAAGAACTCAAGAGTTCAAGGGTTCAAGGGTTCAAGAGTTCAAGAGTTTGAGGATTATCGCGGGCAGGATGCCCACGTCCCCAGGCCAGGGCTTCAAGACTCAGAAGCGACTATTGACTCTGTTCAGTACGTGGACGAGGTGGAGGTGTATGGCAAACGCCCGTTGGCTACTTCGCAGACGTTGCGCGGTGTTGACCTGCAGTCTCTCTCTACCACTACTGTGGCCGATGCCCTGAAGTATTTTGCCGGTGTTCAGATGAAGGACTACGGCGGTCTGGGTGGTCTGAAGACTATCAATGTGCGTTCCTTGGGTGCGCAGCATGTGGGTGTCTACGTGGACGGTATCCGTATCACCAATGCGCAGAACGGCACGGTGGACTTGGGAAAGTTCTCGCTGTCGAGCATGGAGTCGGTGTCGCTGTATAATGCCAATAAGCTGGACAACTGTCAGTCGGCCTCGGAGTATGCCTCCGGGGCTACGGTGTATCTGCGTACGCGCCGTCCCACGAAGGACTCGTTGTCCGTGCAGTTGCGCCGTGTCTCCTTCAGTACTTATACGGCAAAGGTGAATGCGCAGTTTGCGTGGCGCGGATGGAGCGGCTTCATCGATGGTGAGTGGACAGATACTGAGGGTGACTATCCTTTCAGGTACCATTCGGAGTATGAGGACACCATAGGCCGCAGGGCCAACAGCGATATTCGCTATGGCCGCATAGAGGGAGCTCTGTTCAAGGGGGGCTTCTCTTCTCACATCTATTACTACGACTCGGAGCGCGGCTGCCCTGGCGGCATCGTGAGGCGACTGAGCGACAAGTATATCAATGTGGGCAGGGAGTGGGATCGTGACTTTTTCGTGCAGGCTTCCTATCAGCAGGAGTTTACGGGACATCACCGCATGAAGGTGAATGCGAAGTATACCAATGAGTACCTGCGCTACTGCACGGACTATCCTGAGAATCAGAATACGGCTCGCGTGAACAACCACTATCGTCAGGAGGACCTGTATGGTGCTCTTTGCTATGGCTACACGCCGTGGCCCTGGCTGTCGCTTTCTACCAGCTATGACGTGCGCTACAGCAAGCTGCAGGCTGACCTGAAGATGTTTGACAATGTCTTCAGACTGGACCAGAAGCAGGTTGTTGCCGCACAGATGAACCTTAACGGCATTCAGGCCGCTGTATCGCTGCTGCACCAGCACTATCACGACGTGACCTTTGCCCATGTGGGTGCTGCCGACCCTCTTGACCGCTGGACACCGTCGCTGTCAGTGGCCTATACGCTCGGAGGTGTCACCATGCGTGCCTGGCACAAGAAGATTTTCCGTGCTCCCACGCTGAATGACCTCTACTATACGCAGGTGGGAAACCGCAACCTGAAGCCGGAGTATACGAAGCAATGGAACATCGGCGTGGAGTGGCACTGGAAGAATTCAGAATTAAGAATGAAGAATTCAGACTTAAGCGGTCAATGGTCAATAGACCTTCAGGCCGATGCCTATCAGAACAAGATAGAGAACCGCATTGTGTGCCTGCCCCTGAAGGGTACCTACTCATGGACGATGATGAACTATGGCTATACCTTCTGCCAGGGCCTTAATGCTACGGCCAATGCGCACTATGCCACAGGCCGATGGATGTTCTCCCTGTTAGGCACTATGACGTGGCAGAACGACGTGAACCGCACGGACCCCGAAGATGAGGAAACCTACGACAAGCCCATCTGCTACTCGCCGAAGCTCTCTTTCACGCTGACAGGCATCCTGCAGTGGCGCAACGTGCAGCTGACCACCTCCTACATGCATGTGGGAGAGCGCATGTGGAGCTATGCCGACCCGGAGGACATCCTGCCTCCCTACGACAATGTGGACATGAAACTGTCCTACACCCTCGACACCCGGTCAATGGGCCTGAGGCCGCTGAAGTCGGCGGGGCTATGCTTAGAGGTTTGCGACGTGTTCGACGTGCAGTATGAGCACCTGCCGCGCTACCCGCTGCCGGGACGTAACTACAGACTGACATTAACATTAGGACTATGAAGAAAATAATTTACATATACTACTCATGCATCGCGGTGCTTGCCTGCCTGGCATGCAGCATTGCGGCCTCTGCCCAGGAGCGCCTCATTGTGCTGAACGAGGGCACCTGGCAGGCCGACAATGGGCGCGTGACCTATTTCGAGAACGGCCACGTGGTGAGCAACCAGTGGTTCCGCGACAAGAACGGCATGAAGATTGGCGATACACCCAATGACATCATTCAGGTGAACGACAACCTCATCGCCATTGCCATCAACTGGTCGAACATAGTGCAGTTCATACGCCCTGACGGCACGGCTGTGGCAGCCACGGAGGATGTGCCCAACAACCGCAAGCTGTGCAGCGACGGCCGTTACGTCTATGTGACCAGCTACGGCCATGAGTGCGGCACCATCAGCGGCACGAAATACTTCACGAAGGGCTACGTGGCGAAGATTGACGTGAACACATTCAAGGTGGTGGCAGCTACGGAGGTTGGCTACGAGCCCGAAGGCATTGCCCTCTACAAGGGACACCTCTTTGTGGCAAACACAGGCGGCTATGCCTTTGAAGAAAACCATGATTATGAGACCACTGTCAGCATCCTCAATGCATCCACTATGGAGTTGGTTAAGAATGTGGACGTAGAGCAAATCAATCTCTATGGCAAGATGCCACAAAGCGGTCGTTACCTCTGTATCAATTCTCCTGGCGACTATTACGGGCTTTCTGCAGCCTGCATTATCTTCGACTGTGAGAAAGCGCTGCAAGGAGACAAGGATTGCTTTGTAAGATTAGAGTATGCCTCAACGTACAGTTGTACTGCCATGGACGGAACTTTCTACGCCATCGGTTCGCGCTTCTCTTATTACACCAGTGACTATGTGTTCAACTATGTCACGATAGACCCCGTTGAGGTGATGGCCAGTTCTGGCGGTAGCGGTGTGGAAGAGCGTTTGCCCGGCACCGTGCTGAATGATATCAAGAAGATGAGCATGCCATACGGACTTTATGTCAATCCCTATACAGGGTATATCTATGGCACAGATGCGGCTTCGTTTGCCTCATCAGGCACGCTTTACCAGTGGTCGCCTGAAGGACAGCTGCTGGGCACGCATAAGGTTTATATCAATCCAGCCCACTTCCTGGCACTCCCACCTGACGGCCAGCACTATAGCGGCATTGAGACCATTGACCATTCACCATTGACCATTGACCATTCGGCTGGCGCATGGTTCAGCCTCGATGGTCGTTGCCTCAGCGGCAAGCCCATGCAGAAGGGTATATATATAAATAATGGTAAGAAAACCGTGATTAAGTAGCATCACTTGCGCAAGCTGAGTTTATTCTTTATATTTACAATAACTTATCAAAACACTATTCTTATGAAGAAGTTTTTACTTACTTTCATGGCATTGGTAATGTTTACTGTAAACATTGCCTATGCAGCCAGCATTACGGTGACGATGAATACTACATCGACCACCATGAGCCTGGCAGACAAGGCTACAGGCACTGCTGTTGATGTCGGTGCACCAAGCAACAGAGTGTATTCGTTTGATGCTCCTGCCGGCACCTATGTCCTTACAGCCTATGGTACAAATGGTACAACCATCAATGGTACGATTGAACTCAACGTGACCGATGAGGCCGAGCAGGCATTCAGCGTACTCACCTGTACCACCTATGCCACCAATGCAAATTGGGTGCCTGGCACCGACTACACCATTGAGGTGAATGTGTTCACACGAGAGGGTGTGAAGCAGGCAATCACCATCGGTAACAGCATTACGGCTAACCGCAAGACGTTCTTAGCTCTGAATGGAAACAGCTATTATGCTGCATTGATTCCAAGTGAGGCTCATCAGGCAGAGGACTACATGACGTTCTATAAACAGGGCACGCTGACTTCTGGCATTAATGTCTCTGGTAAAATTCCTGTGGGAGCCGACTATTCCGTTACGGTGCCCGCTGATGCAGAGTTCTTCTTAGGTATGAAGTACAGCCATTTCATTGCCTTCACCGAGGTGGAGCCTAAGTCTGTGGAAAACGAAGGCAGCAACAAGAAGCTGACCTATCGTTTGGCAGATGGTCAGGCATATAACTATCGCACATGGAAGAGTGGCGGTCTGACACAGGCAGGCTACTTTACGATGAACGTGGATGAGACTAAGCGTCCTGCCCTGGCATTTGCTGATGCCGACTACGAGGCCTTCGGTGCTAAGACCATCAAGCACGATGTGCAGTGGAATAATGGCTATGAAACGGGCGACATCTTTGTGAATGTGAACGAGCGCGGTCATCTGAAAATGAACGTTGGCGATACGTTCGATGCTCACGCTATGCGTTCGTGGGAGCTGACAGACAACTCTACGAACAACTATTTCATGGAGCCCGACTTCCACTATACCGTCATCAATCCTGACGGTAGCCCCAGCACTGGTGTGATTACCATAGAAGAGACAGCTGGCGACCCCTGGGCAACCATCAAGGCAGTAGGAGCGGGTACGGCTATCGTGCTGGTGACCTACGATGCCATCGGACTGAACTATTATAGTGGCGTGAACAAGAATACGTATATGGGTGGCGAATACTGGAGTGCCATCTGGCCTGAGAATACAGCTGCCTACGTGGTTACCGTGGGTGATGGTGCAACAGCTATCGATCCCAATATGGTAATTAATGAGGCATACAACCTCGATACCAAGAAGATGGCAGGCAAGTATGTGGATGCCGAACACGATGTGTTCTACTATCTGGATACGGAAGAAGGCTATGCATATACCTTCAGCCCTACTGGTGTGGAAAATGTGGAGATAGCCTATCCTACGATAGGTGAGCAGATGGCCACCTATACAGGTTTTGGTGCAACAGGTGTAACAAAGAACGACAACGGCTCTTTCACCGTGCTCCTGAAGGAGGGGCGGCAGATAGTGCGCCTGACGGATGCTGCCGGTAATGCCGTCTATCAGGTACTGACAGCCAAGAGGTGTCATCGCGACATTACTAACGTCACCCGTAAGGGAAGCAACACCTTCATCCCCGGTGACCAGGTGAAGATACAGTACTCAGGTCTGCGCCATCCTGCCAACAAGATGGCCGGTATCTATAACATGTCGGCATACGTGACCTATAATGGCATACCAAATGGTACATCGCTGATACTTGGTAGCGGACAATATACCTTCGGTTCTGTTCCTGCAGCTCAGGCCGTCACCATCACCATTCCTAATGACGACAGTAAAGAGGTGCTGATGAACGATGGCGTGATTCAGGTGAACGGTTTTGGCGATCCTATCGGAAACCATCGTAACACCAGTCGTATGTCTGGACGTTCTCCCAACTTTAATGCTATTTCACATAAGACCTACTTTGGCGCCATTCCTGAGGTGCGTATCCCTATCAAGGAAGCCAAGCAGTTCATTATCCGTCTGCTGTGCGAGCAGGAGGATGTGAACTACACCCTGACACGTAATGGCGAAGAGGTGGCTTCCAATGGCGACGGTACATATACCGGCACCTATGGCGACTATGCACTGACAGCTTCAAAGGCTGGCTATCGCTGCTGTCGTCAAACCTATACCATTGCCGATGACGCAGAGGGTGAGCAGACCTTCAACGTGACGCTGACTGCTGCCGATGCTGCAACATGGGACGGGCAGACACAGACGGAGCCGACTGTCGCAGAGGGTATCTATCAGATTGCTACCGGCGCAGAACTGGCTTGGTTTGCCAACAGGGTGAATGGCGGACAGTACGCCACAAAGGCTGTTCTGACTGCCGACATCGATTTGGGTGACTATGTATGGACGCCGATTGGAGGCACCACCACTGCCAAGGCATATCAGGGTGTGTTTGATGGTAAGGGACATACTGTTCGCGGCCTCTATATCAACAATGCCACAGCCACATATCAGGGACTTTTCGCATATCTGAAAGATGCTACTGTAAGCAACGTGACCGTTGACGGTGAGGTCTCTGCCAAGCAGTATGTTGCGGGTATCGCTGCCAATATGGGCGCAAACTCTACCATAGACCGCTGTGTGAACAATGCCAGGATTACGGGCACCAGCACGTATGTCGGTGGTATCACGGGCTATGTCGGAGTGGCTACGGCAAAAGTAACCAACAGCTATAACACAGGCGACATTAAGGGTACTTCCAATTGCGGTGGCGTAGCGGGTTCTAACAATGCCTCTGCCGTAGTGGAGAATATCTTTAATGTTGGTAATGTAGAGGGTACCACCGTGGGAGCATGTATCGGCGGGACTACGACGAAGGATAATGTGAAGAATGCCTTTGCTACAGAGAAGTACGGCATCGTTACCAGTCAGACAACCGTTACCGACGAGCAGATGAAGTCTGGCTATGTGGCCCGACTGCTGGGTGATGCCTTCGGACAGACCGTAGGTACTGACCAGCATCCTGTTATCGGAGGAAAGAAAGTATATGAGGTAAATTATACCACCAGCCTTTCAGAAGAAAAGAATACGCTCTATTCCAATGGTACATTGCCAGTGCTCCAACCTGTCAGCGGCCTTTATCCCACTTGGCTTACAGAGAAGGATGGCAAAGTAGTCAGCGAGATTACAAAGGATACTACGATATACGTGAACTATGCCGCCATCGTGACTGATGCAGCCGTGGCCACCTTCGAGGATATAAATATAGAAGAGGAAAGCCACATGAGCGTTAGCACCGAGGCCGACGATGAGCGCACTGAGTTCACCAGTGGTACATATCAGTTCCATACCGGCTGCATGAGCGACTGGGATTATTGGTATTGGTTCGGCTATGCTAACCAGACCGACAACACCTTCGCTTCACTTGCTGACCAGTGGAAGAACGTCGTAGGTGGCGGCTATGATGGCTCTAAGAACTACGGTGTGGCCTTTGCCGCTGCATTCAACGGACCTTGCTACGTCGACGTAATGCATAATAGTACAGGAGATGTCGTTCCTGGTTTCTATATCACAAACTCCGCTTATGCCTACAGCTCTATGAACGAGGGCGACGGCTTCGCCAAGAAGTTCGAGA
>CAJOOC010000026.1 GCA_905236165.1 uncultured Prevotella sp.
GAGACTACACACCGCATTAAAACCCAGGGCGCTGCCCTGGGCTATAAGCAGGCTGCCCCTTCAGGGCGCAAAAGCGAAACTTGAAATACTTACTATAGTTATGAGAAGAATCTATTATCTACTGCTTGTCGCTGTGATGGCGATGGCTACTACAGTCGGCAAGGCACAGTCTGTTGCCAGTGTCACTATCGCTGGCAGCGAGAAGATGACTTTCGGTCCGTCAACCGACGAGGCCTATGCCAATGAATACTCCCTTGTGCTCACGGACGATAAGGGCGCGAACATCACCGAGGAGTATATCAGCACGAATGTGAATGACTTCAAGGTTACATGGGACATTGAGGGTTTCCAGACCGTCAATGACCAGCCCGGACAGTACTGCGACTCCTACGGCGCCTTTGCCGTGAACGGTGCCGCAAGCACCAAGACGGTATTCAACCTCCGCGACGTGCCCATGAACTTCTATGGCCGCATGACCGCCACCATCACCTATAACGGACAGACGCTGAAGGCGGAGAAGTATGTCGTGGCCCTGGGCAACCTCACCATCCCCTCCACGCAGGTGCTGCCACTGGCGGGCTATCCCAAGGACCTCAGCGCATACGACAAGAAGCTGGCAGGCTACAACATTGTGCGCCAGACCTACGGCAACAGCGACGACCTCATCATTGGTGGCTGGTGTACTGCCGGCAGCGACACCAACACCGGCGTGCTCATGACCGACAATGACGGCACAATGTTCGTGCGCTCCAACTCCAACCAGCTGAAGAAGTCGCACGTGATAACGCAGGGCATCGCCTCGCCGTCAGGACAGCTCATCTTCCGCAACCGCCTGCGCTTCAACAACACCGGCGCCGTAGTGACGCTGACAGGGGGCTATCCCTTCTGGTCGTCAAGCAGATACACCTGTCCCGTATCGCTCGCCTTCACCGGCAAGAACATCACGCTGAACGGCACCGCCCTGACCAAGGACGGGGCCGCTGCGACATTCACCACAGGAAAGTGGTATGACATAGTGCTCTCGGCTGACAAGAGCAGCGAGACCTGCTATGCACTGGTCTACGACACCAACGGCACCCTGCTCGGACAGACTGCCGTCATGGCTTGGGCAGAGACCTCCAACCCGACATACTTCAGCATCGGCATGGGCAACAGCAACACGGGTTCGGTGGATATGGCCACATACGAGGCCTTCACACCCACTGCCGACGCGGCCTCATTCACCCTCACTGCCAGCAAGAGCGCGCTCTCTGTGCCCGACAAGGAACAGGCACGCATTACGGCAGCCATCAACGATGCTAACGGCTATCCCATCACGCAGCCCGCCACATGGACGGTGATGGAGGAAGACATGCAGCAGTATGTCATCATCACGCCCGATGAGGGCGACAGCCACAGCGTCACCATCACGCTGGCAGAAGGTGCCGAGGCCGGCAATGCCACCATTCAGGCAAACATCGGCGGCAATACGACGGGCGTGGTGCTGAGCCTCGTATCGATGGTTGAGAGCATACGCTTCAGCGAGAGCACCACCAGCATTTCCATCCCGATGGACGAGGGGCAGGCAGCTACGGCCGCCTTCAGCGCCATCGTCATCAACGGCGAGGGTACGGACATGGGGCGCACCGTGACGCTGGCAGCCTATGACAAGGACGGCAACAGCCTTCCCGCTGCCTCACAGCAGGCTGCGATAACCTTCAACGCCGCCACTGGCACACTCTCCGTAACGGCAGCAGCAACGCCTACAGAGGTCACCATCGTAGCTAAGGGCAACGACAGTAACGGCAAGGAGATGACCAAGAGCGTGAAGGTGAACATTCATGGCATGAACTTCGACTTCGGTGCTGACGACGAGGCATCGCTGGCAGCAGGATATACCGCCGTCACCCCCACCACCACATACGGCGACAGTAACGGCTATGGCATCGCCTCTGGCACACCGACGGCTGGCGGAACAGCATCGGCCACCGATGCCAAGAGCGACTATCTGGAAGGAGACATGCGGTTCAATTTCAAAGTTAAGAAGGGTGATTTCTACAAGGTAGAGGTGACATATCAGGGTGTGCTCTCCACGGCACACATCAACAACGACCTGGCAGGCTACACGCTGGGCACGCAGAGCACCATGACCACCGAGACATACACCATCCCTGCCACACGCGACTTCATAGACCTGCACCTTGCTGCCGATGCCACCAACGTGGCACGCATAGCACAGGTCAGCGTGACGAAGATGGAGAAGAGGCAGAAGCGCGCAAAGCGCGTGGTGCACCATATCGGCGACTCTACCTCGGCCAACAGCGGCTCGTGGGCACACCGCCTGAAGAGCATCATCGGCACGGAATATCCTGAGTTGGCAGAGCTATGCGACTTCCAGAACAACGGTCGCGGCGGACGTAACCTCTCTACATACTATACTCAGGGCATGCTGGCCGGCGTGCTGCTCGACATCTATCCCGACGACGTGGTGATGCTCGGCAACATGGGCACCAACGGTATGGGCAGCTACTTTGAGAGCGACGTGAACTACTACCTCAATGCAGCCGAGGCCCTCGGTGCAAAGGTGATGCTCAACAGCTACACCCCTCACGGAGCCGTGAGCAACTACAGCAGCGGCTACAACAAGACCACCAACACCTTTGACAGCTATCGCCGCGACAGCTATGACGGCATAGTACGCAAGGTGGCAGGACAGCGCCTCAAGAGCGACGAGAACTTCATAGGCTTCGTGGAGATAGGCAGGAATGCCGACCTTATCTTCAATGCCTACGTGAAGGACTATGCCGCTAACGGCTATGCCTCTGCCGATGCTGCCGCACAGGCTATCATCGGCTGCTTCAAGGACCACAACCACTACGACCTCAACACCCTGGCCTGCGACCTCATGCTGGGAGGCTACAAGACAAGCGACGTGAAGGGCATCGTGGCACAACTCGTTAAGCTGCTCAAGGCACAGGAGGAGACTGGGATTAAGAACACCCCCCACTCTACCCTGACAAGGGAAGGAGACGGCGCTAACGGCAGCTGCTACACCCTGACAGGCCAGCTTATCACCACCCCCACACCACACGGTGTATATATCATCAACGGCAAGAAGGTGATGAAGTAGAATTTCCTGATATGACCTATAACAATACAGCCGCTCCTTTCGGGGAGCGGCTGTATTTATTAAGACCTCAGCTGCTGAATGCCTTGGTGGTTGTTGTCAAGGGCTTCCACCTCAGCGAGGTATCGCTCTGCCTTGTCCTTGTCGCCCATGCCATAATAGCCAAGGGCAAGCATGTACAGGCAGTGGATGCGGTTCTTCTTGTCGAGGGAGTCCTCCCAGATAAGCAGGTCGGGCAATGAGACGGCGAAGTAATCCATCGTCTGATGCTCGAAGATATGCTGCTTGCCGTAGTTGATGAGCTTATGGAAGCGTCCGCGTGCCTCGTCATTGCGGCCAAGCTTATAGAGCGCCATGCCCTGATAGAAGATCTTGTCGGGCTTGGCATCGTTATAGTACATCGCTGCGGCAGGCTCCTGCGGACCCTTAGTGGCTTCTTCCCAACACTCCACGGCCTTTGCGAGAAGATTCGCGGGCGAGACGCCCACGTCCCTGGCGAGTGAAGAATCAGCCTGCGCTGCTGCGGCCTGCCCGTCATAGGCAATGCCAAGGAAATAGTAGAAGTCATTCTCCTGTGCACCATAGAGCTTGCCCTCACCAAGGTGTGGGGGATACGTGAGACACTGCTCCAGCAGTTCTATGGCCTTTTCGTAGTCCTTTCGCCTGAGGGCCTGCTTTGCTAACTCCACGCGGCATATCTGATACTGTGCAGGCACCTTGCCTTCGCCTCCCTCCCAAGGATGGAACACATGATTGTCGAGTTTCTCCATTGCCTCACTGTAGCGGCCCGTCTGATTGAGCAGCGTTATCTCCTCCAGCACGAGGTCATCGCGCCTCTTTATGAGGTCGGGGTAACGGCGCAGGAATGCCAGGCGCTCCTCATGACTGCGGTTCATACGCTTATACAGCTGGTCCAGTTCCATCAACGTGCGCTCATCATCCTGGTCAAGGCTGAAGGCCTTCTCCATGTATTGCACGGCTTCCTCCTCACGCCCCTGCTTGTTGAAGCGTGCCAGGGCGAGGTTGCGCCAAACAGTGGGGAAGGCGGGGTTGAGCCGTGAAGACAGCTCCCAGTTTTCTATGGCAACGTCATACTGTCGAGCAGCATAGAACAGGCAGCCCAGCAGATACGGCGCATGGCCATCAGAAGGGTTCTTGACCTTGGCGGCCTCAAGTGCAACGACAGCCTCGGGACGATTGGGGAAGCAATAGGTCAGGTCGGCCTTGGCGGCCTCCTCATACCTTCCCATGTAGTACCACGTCATCGGCGACGTAGCACCCTCCCCGATGGCAAGCTGCCATATCGCCTCCGCCTCCTCTTTGAGGCCGGCAGCGGCATAGTCGAGAGCTACCTCGTCATAGTTCTGGTCGCAGCGGCGCAGCATCTGCTTCATCTCCTCAAGCACATCGGCACTGCCAGTCAAAAGATACTTCTCATAGCGGCAGCCATAGTTGAAGAGGTCGGCCTGCAACGACTCCTCAATGAGACGCAGGGCCTCCTCCTTCCTGTCGAGCTTACGCAAGATGGCAGCCTTCAGGGCACGGCACTTGTGGTTGTGCCAGTTGTTGAGCAGGCAACGGTCGGCCTCATCGAGGGCATCCTCATAGCGGCCTTCGGCAACGGAAATCTTCGCTGCCTCGAAATATCCGGCATCAGCCCAGGCCTTGTTCCATGTGGACTTCCAGAAGAGTTCATACGCTTCGCTTAGGTGAGAATTGAGAATTGAGAATTGAGAATTGAGGGGTGAGGGGTGAGAGGCAAGCCCTTGATATTTCAGCGCAAGCGCGAGGTTGTATATCGGCTCTCCGTCGTAGGGGTTGGGGTTGCGCTTCTGCGACAACTTCACTGCCTTGCGCAGGTACTGCTCTGCCTTGGCAAAGCGTCCGCGACGTATATACCACAGTCCCATCTGGTTGAGGCAGCGTATGTCGTTGGGGTCCCGACGGAGCGCCTCCTCGTAATAGTCCGTTGCCAGCCACGTAGCATGGCGGTACTGCTCCAGGTGCAGGCCGGTAAGGAAGAGCTGCTCATTGGTCTTCACCTGTTCAGGAAGCAGGGCTGCCTCAGCACTGTCGGGGATGGGGCGTATGTCGTCGCTCTCGGCATGCCAGCTAAGGACGCTGCGCTCGCCGTAGGGAAAGGTCTTCAGGATGTCGAGTGTCAGGGCATCGAACGGTGTGCCTGCCACATCAACGGTCTCAGTCAACACCTCCTCGGGTGACACCGTCAACACCTTATTATAATATATAGAGCCGTCGTCGCTGCGCAGCTCTATGCGCACCTGCTGCCTGGAAGTGGCGAAAAGCTGGAAGACAACGGGGGAGGAGGAGGGTGTCTGCGATGGTATCGCAGACTCTCCGACAGGGCTGGATGCAGGCGCTCCGACAGAGGTGGCGGGGACAGGGCTGATATTCAGGATGAGGTCTTTCGATGCCTGCTTCACTACGCCCAGCTCGCGGTATGGCATGAAGTACTGCACGAAGTGTTTCTCCTCGTATGGCATGAGCCACGTGAAGTCGGGCTGGTTCTCGGTATATACACCCGCCATCAGCTCTATGTAAGGACGGAAGCCAGATTGAACATTGAGAGGTGAGGGGTGAGGGGTGAGAGGTGAATGGTCAATGTCATCGGTAAGGTTGCGGTCCCAGGCGCGTCCGAAGTCACCGTTGCCCCATGTCCACTGTTTCTTGCCTGGTGAGAAGTGGTGGGAGGCCACATGCAGCATACCCGCCTTGGTGTCGTTCTCATAACCGCCCTCGAAGTCATAGCGGGAGTTCACGCCCATATAGCTCGTCGGCACCTTGATATTCTTGTAGTTGGAGATGTCGACACCGGCAGAGTAGTCCATCTTATAGTATGTGCCCGTTGCTATGGGGAAGCTGCTGACGGCACGCTTGCCATGATCAAAGACGGCATTGATATCTGGCGGGAAGACGCTCTGATAGTAGTCGTTGACCTCCACGGCAGGGTTGGCCCACCACAGGAATGTCTGCGGCATGTCGGTGCGGTTATACAGCACGCCCTTTATCTCAAGGTATGCACAGCCGGGACGCAGGGTGAAGCCCGCCATTCCCTTCTGATGGAACATCTTCTCCATCTCGCTCACCCACACTGTGACGCTGCCGTCCTCGTTCTCCTCTATGCACGTGTCGACAGGCATATAGGTTGAGGGGCGGTGGTGCTGCGGCCAGTTGAACTCTATGCCTCCCGATATCCACGGACCTGCCAGACCCACCAGGGCGGGCTTGATGACGTGGTTGTAATATACGAAGTGGCGCTGCTTCAGCTTGTCGTAGGCCATCTGTACCCTGCCGCCCAGTTCGGGCAGGATCATTATCTTTACATATTCGTTCTCTATCCAAATGGCCAGATACTCCTTGTCTACCTTCTCATCGCTCATCGTCTCGATGACGGGATAAGGATACACTACACCACTCGAACCCTGATACGCTCGCTTCTCAAGGAACATCGGGCTCTTCTCGGGACGACCCACCTCATAAGTGGGTATCGTGACTAACTCTCTCCAGGCTTTTACTGACATTTTATTTTATTAAGCATTAAGCATTAAACATTAAGCATTAAACATTAAGCATTAAGCATTAAGCATTAAACATTGAATATTGATGATTATCCTACCAACTCTTCCTCCAGCTGCTCCAGGCTCTTGCCCTTTGTCTCGGGGCAACGGCGGTATAGGAAGATGAATGCGCAGAGGCATATCGCGCTATAAATCCAGAAGGTGCCGCTGCTGCCCAGGCTGGCATTCATCGACGGGAAGGAGAAGGTTAGCGTGCAGCATCCCACCCACAGTGCGAAGGTGCACGTAGCCATTGCTATGCCACGGATGCGGTTGGGGAATATCTCCGCCAGCAGCGTCCAGGTGACAGGTCCGAGGGTCATGGCATATACGGAGATGGCCGCCACGACGAGCACCACCATCATAACACCCGTCAGGTGCATGAAGTAACAGGTGCCGAGCGTGAGGTATATCAGACCGAGTCCTCCGGCACCGATGAGTATCAGCGTGCGGCGGCCCCACTTCTCTATGGTATAGAGCGCTATGATGGTGAAGATGACATTGGCAATGCCGGTGATGACGATGTTGATGAACATACCGTCAACATCGAAGCCAGCGCCGACGAATATCTCCTGAGCATAGTTGAAGATGACATTCGTGCCACACCATTGCTGGAATACTGCTATCACGAGTCCAAGGAGCAATACCCTGCCGTATTTGCTCTGGAAGAGCTCGCGCAGGCCTGCCTCATGACCGCCACTCTTGTTCTCAGCAAGGGGAAGGGCCTCCTTCAGTTTCAGGTACACCGGACTCTCTGGTATGAAGAAACTGAGAAGCAGGAACAGTGCTGCAGGCAGCGTCTCTGCCCAGAACATCCATCTCCATCCCCACTCTACGTTCCATGCCTGGCTGACGGCATTGGAGGTGTCGCGTGCCAAGAGCATATTCACCACCTGTGCCGCCAGTATGCCCAGCACTATGGTCATCTGGTTGAGACTCACCATGCGTCCACGAATGGCAGGAGGGCTCACCTCGGCTATATACATCGGAGCCAATGCCGATGCCACACCGATGCCGATGCCACCGATGAAGCGTGCGATGTTGAACATAGTGAAGTCATTGAACAGACCCGTGGCGATGGCCGAGACAGTGAAGAGCACCGCCGAGGTCATCAGCAGCGGCTTGCGTCCGTAACGGTCGGCAGCGGCACCGGCCACCATAGCTCCTATCAGACATCCTATCAGAGCCGTGGTCATTGCCACACCCTGCATCAGAGGTGATTCACTAATACCGAAATAAAGTTCATAGAAAGGTTTCGCACCACCTATCACCACCCAGTCGTAGCCAAAGAGCAGACCGCCCATGGCCGACACTAAGCAGATGAAATATAGAAAAGCTTTACTCTGTGCCTGCATAATCACTTAACCTTAATGGTGAACACGCTTACTGATGCGAGGCAGAGCAGTATGCCTGCAATGAAGAGCATCATGGGCTGTGAGCCGGAAGCCACATGTGTGAGCAGCTGTCCGCCCAGGAGCGCTGCCACGATCTGAGGCAGGCAGATGGTACAGTTGAACAGTCCGAGGTACGTGCCCATGCGCGGGTTGCCCTGCATGGCATTGGTGAAGAGCGTGAAGGGCAGTGCAAGCATTGCAGCCCATGCGCAGCCTATCAACAGGAATGGCACGAAGAGCAGGTATTGGTTGTGAATGAAGAGTGTCCAGCAGAATCCCGCAGCACCTATAAGGAGGCTGACGATGTATGCCAGGCGGTAGTTGGTGCCGAAACGGGGGATGATGGTGGCCCAGATGACGGAGCCTATGGCCTGCACGGCGAAGACTACGCCCACCCAGTTGGCAGCCTCCTGATAGCCTGCCGAGGCTGCATCGGTAGTGCCCCAGCAGTTGTCGGCAATGGCACCGGGGGTGTAGGTCCACATATACATGAAGGCAGCCCAGCAGAAGAACTGCACAAGACCGATAGTAAGGAAGGTGGTGGCGACGCTGGTGGACTGGTGTGTCTGCGATGATATCGCAGACTCTCCGACAGGCTGGCCGGACTCCGATGATGCTTCACTGGAGGCTGTATTGTCGTTATATTCTGCAAATTCCTGCGGTGGCCATTCCTTTACCTTCATGGTGGTATAGATGACGCAGAGGATAAGTATTGCCGCACCGACATAGAAGGAGTAGATGACAGAGTCGGGAATGACACCCTCAGGAGCCACGTTCTTTATGCCGATATACGTGAAGATGTATGGGAAGAGGTATCCCATCAGCGAACCGGCATTGCAGAGGAACGACTGTATGGAGTAGGCCTTGCCCTTCTGTTCTTCATTGACCATGTCGCCAACCATCATCTTGAATGGCTGCATGGCGATGTTGATGCTGGTATCGAGGAGCATCAGGGAGAAGAGTCCGAAGAGCATCGTGCCCGTCAGTCCCCATAGCACTACCTGCGTGGTCAGCCCGAGCGAGCCGGCATTGGGAAGCATTATCATGACGGCCACGGCTATGAGGGCTCCTATGAACAGATATGGGATGCGACGCCCGAAGCGGCACCATGTCTTGTCGCTGAAGTAGCCGATGAGCGGCTGTACCACCATACCCATGAGCGGGGGCAGTATCCAGAAGAAGCTGAGCTGATGGGGATCAGCTCCGAGGGTGGCGAAGATACGACTGATGTTAGCAGACTGTAGGGCGTAGGCTATCTGCACCCCGAAGAAGCCGAAACTGAGGTTCCACAGGCCCCAGAAGGATTGATTAGGTTTTGTCTTCATTGTATGTTGTCTTTTGTTGTTCCGCGAATGATAAGCTTGGTTCTGACGATGCGCTTGATGGGATGCTGGCTGACCTGCGGGTTGTCCAGGCTGGAGATAAGTATCTCCGTAGCCAGGCGTCCTACCTCCCTGCCTCGCTGCTCCACGGTGGTCAGCAGCGGGTCGCAGGACCGCGAGAGATTGTCGTTGGCAAAGCCACAGACGCTGACATCCTTGGGTATTGACAGCCCCAGGCGCTTCAGGGCATGGACAACGCTGACAGCCGTCTCGTCGTTGATGCAGAAGAAGGCATCGGGAGAGGGGGGCTGCTGTTGCTGTGTCTGCGATAATATCGCAGACTCTCCAACGTGATACAGGCGCGGCACGAGCTCCGTTGCCATGTCGCCATTATCGCAGTTGATGACGAGACTGTTGTCGATGGGTATCTTTGCCTGCAGCAGCGCATCGGCATAACCGTTATAGCGGTTCTTCGTTATCTCCATGTTAGGGCGGCTTCCGAGGAAGGCAATGCGTCGGCACCCTGTCTCTATGAGATGGCTGACGGCGTTGAAGGCCCCATCGTAGTCATCCACCACCACACGCGAAGCGTTGATGCCCGTACAGATACGGTCGTAGAACACCAAGGGACATCCCGCCTCTATGAGGTTGCGGAAATGGTCGTACTTCACGGTGTTCTTTGCCTGCGAGACGATGACGCCGCACACACGGTTCTCAAGGAAGTTCTGGCATATCTCCACCTCCCGCTCATAGCTCTCATTGCTCTGTGCCACGAGGAGCGTGTAGCCGTGGCTGCTGGCCTCTTCCTCGATGCCTGAGAGGATGGTGGAGAAATAGTAATGCACGAATTCAGGCACTATCACCCCTATCACCTTCGAGTGCTTCACATTCGTCTGTCTCAGGCGCGATGCCAGTACGTTGGGCGTGAAGTTGTTTTCCTGAGCGTATTGCTGAATCTTCTCGCGCATCTCAGCAGAGATTGATGGTGAATTGCTTAGCGCACGCGACACCGTAGCCACCGACACACCGAGTGCCTGGGCCATATCCTTCATTGTTAGCGTCTTGTTGTCTGACATAGGAATGAGGGTTCAAGTTTCAGGGTTCAGAGTTCAGAGTTTAAGTTTAAGTTTCTATCCACTGGTTTCTGGCTGCAAAGTTAACAATAATATTTTAATGTACGTGCGTAAGGAGAGAAAATATTTGCAATCACCCCGCTGCAAACGTTTGCATTGATTATTACAAAGAAAAATCCGCTAAATTATTCCATATTTTTATAAAAATCTTTAATTTTGCACCCAACAGGCAAAAGCCTGTCAATAAACAACCAAATTCTAAACTTAATATAACTCAACTTTCTGAAGTAGTTAAGTAGTCAGTAGTCAAGTAGTTAAGACTATACAAAGACCTCATTTGAGAGATATTTGACA
>CAJOOC010000027.1 GCA_905236165.1 uncultured Prevotella sp.
ACAGTGCACGGTGTGTTCTTACCGTCGGCACTGAAAACGGATGTCATTCCGATTTTTCTTCCAATTAATCCTGGCATTTCAATTTAATATTATAAATAATGTGTATAAAAAAATTCATTCTCTAAGGCCTGAATGCACTTGGCAGGGGCAGACACACAAAATAGACCGCACATAAAACCCTTGGCCAATCGGGTTTAAGGCGCTCTTTTTCAGTGAGTTGATAGTCTAAGCCAGCGCAATCTTCACCTTTTGCGGGTGCAAAGGTACACATTTTTAATGGATCCCACAAGCCAAAACACATAACCAATAATAAGATTTAAGTTTTTTTAACACCAGCAATGCATGTCTCCTCTGCTGTTCAGGGGGTCTTCAACCACCAGGGAAGGACTGTTGGCACACCGCGATGCCTTTTGACGAACTGTCACAATTTTGGCCGGAAACCTTACAAAGTGTCATTTCTGTTTTTCCCGTCCTGAAACGCAAACCAGAGAGAAAAGAGCCTCCGAAATCGCCATTTTCAGTCCGTCAGAGGGCGAAGATAGGTCTTCGACGCGCTGCGGAGGCTCAACGAGGTCCTAATAGATACTCCATTAGACCCTCACCGACACTCCATCAGACGGTTCCGGAGACTCCAAAACAGCTCCTTTTTCTGTCATTTCAGCACTTTTCGGAGCAAAAAATGCCGGTTTTGAAGCCACTTTTGCCGCCCTATTCGCACAACACCCTATCACACAAGTACTTACGCATTCGCCCTCTACAGCTCCGTATTTGCCGCCAAGATTACGCTTCGTGGCAAATATCGAGCCGTAGAGGACGAATCAAAAATCACTTTGTAAGGTTTTCTGCCGAAAAACCGACACAATGAAAAACCGCTACTCTATTTCCAAACGCGGGGCTTCTTACAAAAAAGTCACACAGAAATCACGGAAATCACAGAAAGGCTGCGCGGTGCATATGCTGCAACAACTATTAATTCTGTGATCTCTGTGATTTCTGTGTGACAGAACAACCACTATTTCTGCGGGACGCTACACACAAATCCGTTGAAGTTCGGAAGCGATATTGGCAATCTCGTTCATGATTACCCGTTCTCTCTCCTTCGACGGTTTCTTTGTGCCGTTGATATATTGCGCCATCAGGCTTTGGCTTATTCCAAGCCGTCGGCCAACGGCAGCAGCATTGAGCTCTGGATGGGAAAGGAACACACGAGAGATACCTGTCGGCTCCGGGTCGTCATACTCAAAACTCTCAAACGACACATCCTCGTCGAGTTTATACCAGTGTATCCCCTCGTCGTCCATCTCATACTCTGCACGCTGTTCTGGCGTAGCATTCCTCAGCCTCCTGTAATAAAGAAGCGACTGCCACAGCGTGCGACCATCATCGGTAAGTCCGTAAATACGGTCACCGTCAAACCAAATCTTAGAAATCTTCATTTATCACACTCCTTCCGAAATAGGGTTATGCTGCAAAGGTAAGTAATTTATTCATTACCTCCAGACTTTTGCGGTGAAATCTTTCAAAGAACAAGAAAAAGAACATGCAAACTGATAAAGTCCCACAGAAATCGCAGAAACAGCAGAAAGGCTGGCGCACGGCTTATGCCACAATTATCATTTCTGCCATTTCCGCAATTTCTGCGGGACATATTAAAGAACACTTCCGCTATTTCTGCGGGACATCAAATCAAAGATATTACTTCACTACCACCTTCCTGCCATTGACGATGTACATGCCCTTTGTCAGGCCGTCTGTCGTCGTGGCATTCTGTTTCTGTAGTGAGCCGGAAGCGGAGTAGATGCTGAACGTACCGTCACCGGAAGCATCACGCACCTGTCTTACGCCTACCTCTGAAGCCTTCTTGATATAGACGGCCTTCTCTGTAGCATCGTATGTAAGAACATAGTCCTCGGGCAGGTTCACGGTGATATGCTCCATATCCTCCAGCGTGAGGCTATAGCCGTCAGTACTCTTCAGTATGGCTTTGTTCTCATCCACGGTTTCTGCGCTGATGTCATCACCGCTCTCCGTTACTATGCGAACATCCCATTTCGTTGTCAGCTTACCCGTGACATTGATGCTCTTTCCGCTGGTCATAACGAACTCTTCCACCTCCACGCTGCCGTTTGCAGTAATGTCGGTATTCGAGCGCACGATGCCGCCAATCTTGCCGTTCTTCAGTTCTAAGGTGCCGCCGTCGTTGTCTATGACTTCGGCAACGTCACTCGTCACGCCGCCCTGCCATATCAGGCTACCGCCATGCAGCACCTGTACGAAGCGTTGGAAACCGCTGACCGTCGTTCCTTCGCCAACGACCATCTTGCCTTGCGTTTCGATGTGGGCATCGCCCTCGCCATGCACCTCGATGTGTGAGAACGTGGTGCTTGCTGAATTGATACGCAAAGTGGCATTCTCCATGACCATCGGGCCACTCTTTTTGCTGCCGTCAGCACTGCCGAACAGTATGTGCAGGTCAGGCAACGTGTAGTCTTCATCAATGTCCACGCCGTTAGGAATCTCAGGATTGTACGGGTCATTCGGATCCTTGCCCTTATTCGGGTCTTCACCATCAGGACGTGGGAACTTGAAGAGGTCTGGCAACCAGCCTTTATTCGTAATAATAATGTTGCCATCCACCAGTTTGAGCCTATAGCCTTCGGGCAGGTCAACATCTATCAGCTTCAGGTCTTCCTCCGTCAGCCTATAGCCTTCTGATCCTATGAAGATAGGCACGTCAATGTCGAACTCTCCCACGATGAAGAAGTGGAAGCGCAGCAGCACGGTGAGCTTGCTGATGATATGAATGCGTGCATTGCGGTGCATCCATACCTCACCAAACCTTGCCTTGCCGTCTATCCACAGATCGCCGTAGGTGCGTATTATGCCTTCACCCTTCGCGCCTATGGTGCCGCCTGTTATCCACAGCGTTCCGTTCACATTGTCAACGTCCGGAGTGTCATAGCCTCCCACTCCCGTGCGAGGATAGTAGCCGCAGATAGTGCCGCCGCTGATGTTTATCCTGCCGCCGCCACTGTTGCCTACGGCTATGCCCTTGCCATGAGAGATGAAACCACCGCTGATGCTGATGGTGCCCTTGCCATGGCTATATACGCCGCCGCTGACGGTGCCGCCACTGATGCTGATGGTTCCGCTCTCGGTGTTTACTATGCCGTAGTCCTGCCCTGTATATAGCCCATCACCGTCTTCATACATCACCATGCCACCCTCGTTATATATAAGGTGTCCTACGGTGTGCATGCGACCGCCGCGTATTATCACGCGTCCGCCAGGCATCACGTGGATGAAGCGGTAGTTGAAGAAGCGAATGTACACGTCGATGTCTATAATCAGCGTACCATAGACGTAGACATACTTGCTGCTGTTCTGTCCGCTAAGGTAGAAGTGGGACCAGCGCAGGCTGCTGCCCTTGTATATCCAGATGTTCGTCATGAGCCTCAGGGACGGCCTCGTAGGCCAGCCGTCATAACCAATTATCCAGTCGAGGTCACGCCACCAGTAGTGTACCTTGATGTGCCCGTCCGGTGTGCCAAAGCCCATGTCATCACCTTCCCACAGGTCACCGTTCTCATTGTCATAGTCAGGGAAGTCAATGGCCACGGGGTCATCCTCAGTACCCTTGTCCTCGTCGCCCTTGTTCTGCTCCTCAAGCCACTCTTGCAGCGTCATCTTGTGAAGCTTCGCCTGCTTGTTCGCAGCCTCATACTCTACGAACCAGCGACCATCAGAATATGGGAAACCGATGAAGTTGATACAGTCAAATACAGTCTTTTCTATACCCTTGATGAGCACATGGCCGTTCGCCATGTTCTTCCAGTCGCCGTTGATGGTGATGTGGTTTGGGAGTAAGACATTACTCAAAACAGCATCCTTACCCATGTAGATCTCTGGGAGTTGACCATACCACCAGCAAATTCTGGACTCGGTAGTCACATCTATACGATTTGATGTCAGGGTAAACGTTGGGTATCCTTCCGGCACGCCATCACGGCCTATACTACCATTACCATACGTGCGGCCACCTATAAGATTTCCGCCACTAATGTAGCACTTCGTCCTTTCGGCTATAAGCGTGCTGTTCTCACCACCTTGCAGGGTCGGAATATTTATCTTATCTTCTGAATAAATCCAGAAAGTAGTGGCATCTATCAGCGTGCAGTTGTCACCACCCATTATAGTGCCACCCCTCATGTGGATTTGTGTGGCACTCATAACTATGTTTCCTTCAGACGACAGAGTTCCGGCATACATATAGAGGACATCATTCCCACCGTTTATGTATTTGTTGTTAGAATAAACAGGGTTCTGTCCTGTGGTTCTGAACTTCACGTCTCCGCGAATGATAACAGTTCCTTCGTTCTCTATCACAGTGCCAGGAGTTTCAACATCGCCAGAATAGATATTGAGCACGCCATCAGTGTAATTATTATAGAACACTGTATTACCACTACCACTTGTCGTGTTGATGTTTTTATAAATCACTTTTGGGCCAATTGTCAGTTTGCCTTTGTTAAAGAAGCACTCAAATGACCACTGATTATTCAGGTCGATAGAAATATCCTGTAAGGTTACATCAGTTGCACTATCTATCCAGAAGGCTTCTTTGAAAATATTAAATGTCAACTGACCACCAGTAAGGATTACTTTGCATCCTGACTTGAAATACAGGCATTCTGACAGGGTAATTCCCTCATCCCATATTGTCAGCGTTACTGGTTCAGACGGATTCTCCTCAGCTATCTCGTCCAATCGCTGCTGCAGCCATTCCGCATCGGTGATGTAGTTCGGGTCAAAGTTGTCATTTGGAAGGTCTTGGATTATATTCTTGAATTTATTCCATACCGTCGTTTTATATGCTGCCAGTGTGCCACGCGGTATATGTACACGACATGTCAAGGTATCTACATTATAGAAAGATGCAGATTCACCTACACTGTCATACAAAACACCAGAGTGAACACGTGGAGCTGTATAATATCCAAAAGTTATCACTGGAGGTGTTATGGCACTGCTATATATATCCATTAGTGAATTTGACGTGAAAACCTTACCACCAATACCCAACAACGTTTCTGGCAACTTCACAATATTGATTTCCGTACTTTCAAATGCTCCAACTTTTACGAATAAAGAAAACATACCTTTATGCTTATCTCCCTCCAACGTCTTGATTTTCGTCATGCTTAAATCCACCTCTTTAAGCGCACAGTGGGCGAAGGCGCCATAGCCGATGCTCTCAACATTTTCGCCGAAAGTAACAGAAGAGAGGTTCTCACAATAGAAGAATGCGCCTTCGCCGATGGATGTAACCGTTGAAGGTATGACAACGTCCTGCAATCCACTCTGGCAGAATGCATAGGCATTGATATGTGTGAGACGGCTCGGAATGGTCACACTCCGATTCATGCATCCTGCAAACGCGTATGGAGCGATGCTGTCAACCGTGTTCGATATTGAATATGTGCCTGAATAAGACGGCGCAACAGCTATCAAAGTTCTTTTGTCTGAATCATAAATTGCTATTTTGTCAGAAACAAAGTTATCGTTCCCATTAAAACTAATCTCTTCAATGCTATTGCTGCCGAAGAACAGGAAACCTGTAGTAAACTTATTCACACTACTTCCAAAAGTGATATACTTCAGTAGTGGACTTTTAATAAATGCGTGCTCATTCACAGTAGTAACAGAATTCGGAAGAATCAAGCTCTCCAACTTGCTTAACCCCGCAAACATGTAGGTGCCGATTGTATCATTTCGTGTAGCACCTGAATAAACAAAACTAACACCAAGACCATACGCTGTCTTCTCATTCTCCGACAGAACATAACCTTCTTCCAAATACTCTTCGCCTCCCGACACGATGGAGCATCCAGAGATGTCAAGTTTCTTCAGACTTGTATTTGCCATGCTTCGGATGATCTTGATGTCCGTGCCGTTGAGTTTACCAGTGATGGTTAGTTCCTCCACGTTGTCGGGGTCTGTAATGCGGTCAGGCAACGTGCCTGGCTCCAAGTCATCAATGTTACGCTTTGGACCTTGCTCGCGAACATATATGCAGGCATTCTCCAACGACAGAATGTACTGCGAGGCGTTGCTGCCGCCGAGGGACATTTTGCTCAAGTCACTTTCAGTTACATTGTAGTCAGCCGGCGATACAACCATCTGATCTTTCTTGTAATTACTAAACCTGAGATTGTACTGCAATGGAGACCTCAAATGCACTTTAGCTGTCTGGTCATAAAAGTACAGGTTCGTTAATATCTGCGCATTTCCATACATTAAGATGTCACGCGCTGTTGACAATCGTGTAACAACGCCACCAGACAAGCTGACAATACCCGTCGTAGTGTTATTGTCAACACGCCCTGCTATAGTGCCAGACAATACCACCAGACATGGCGATATTACAGGATTTTCCACATCTTGCAGCCTTACAGCAGTGTCACCATTGCTGTTTACTGTTGGATTCTCCCATCCATAGACACCTGTGACAGAGCCACCTTCCAGGCAGAACGCCCCATCCTTAATCAGCACGACATCATCGTTGGTGTGGAAACCTCCGCCGTCGAAGGATGCGCCAGAGGACAGATATACATTACTGCCTTTGGCTATTTCAAAAAGCGGGCCTCCTTGCCAGGAGCCGTCGTTCTTTTTCCTTACCACACCATTGGTAAAGCGATACTTCAGACCTGTAGCAACGACAATAGGCGTGTCATAGTCTGACTCCCACTCCGACAGGTCCACCTCAATAATGTCTGTTGCGTTGGGTGTTGCCTGCACGCCTTTGGCCGCTCCCTGCTGGAACAGCTCATGGAGATCACGCTTCTGCGCCCCCACAGGCAGAGCAAGCATGAGCATAGCAATCAACTGCACAATCAGACAGAAGCGAATGCGTAGTTTCTTTTCCATACAATTAGAAAGTATTCTATGCCTCCTAACTCCCCAATTCAGCAGTTAACAAATCTGGTTATCTGGTGAAACAAAAAAAGACGTGGGAGTTTGTTTCTCCGTGCCTATCCTTGCAGTCAGGCCTTCGCATTGCCCCCAAGTAAGGATAAGCAACGCAAGCCTGCCCACGCCAAGTGGAATTATACTCTTCACGTGCGCGCATGCCCTAATAATATTAAGGTACACGCGTCGTCATATAATTCACTTACGCGGACGCTTCGTTGCATTACCTCTGTACTTGGATTCAAAGTTGCGAAGTTTGACTGCACAGACAGTAACGTTCGAAAACGTCCTTTTCCCTTTGGCCGATGCTGCTTTGGGCTTCACCGGCCTCAGGATTCCATCATGTCTTGACCTGCCATTGTCCTGCCTTTCTTGCTGATACAGCTATCAGCAAGCACGCACGACTGGCCTGATCGGTGGCAAAGTTACGAAGAATATTTTAATCGGCAAAGAAAAAAGGAGAAAATCTTCACTTTTTCTCCTAATGTCCCTTTTGGCGAATATAATGCAAAAGGGCTGTCATAAAAGTTGGCTGGAAGATTTTGGCTTTATACTTCAGCAAAATGATTGTTCATCAGTTCATACAAATACGCTGGGCTCTGCACGTACAGCTCACATTCTTCGTCGTGCAAAGCCGACATCAGCGGTGAATTATACACACGCTCCATAGCCTCTTCTATGGAACAGCCAGTATCTTCTATCACATACTTCACCAACTCCCTACAAGCCACTCCACACATGCTTTCTTGGGAAAGACTTTTACCCTTAAGTCCGACCGTAAAGCATCTGTGTCCATCTCATAGGTTATCAGGGTGGGTGTACCTTCAAAAAGACGCGCTTTCTTCTGAGCCATGCGGACAGCCGTGCCCCTGTCAGGCGTCAAGTAAAAACCTTTGCCAAAGTCTTTGTGGCATAAGCTTTTAGTAATGTCTATGACTTCGATGTCGTTGTTTGTACCGTGATAGAGTATCATACAAGCGTCCCTCCATTCTTTTGACAGACAATGAGTAGGTCATCGATGGTCTCGTCCATCGATTGCAGATGTTCCACATCGTAGAACTCTATTAAGGAGGCCAGTCCCTTATGCTCGTGCAGATATCGGAAGGCTGCTTGTCGTGTCATGTCGAAGCGCCGCCCGAAGGCATGGATGCATGCTGTCAGAAATGGAATCTCGTACTTACTCATATGTCATTATTAATTATCCATGTGTTGCAATACTTTTATTCCCTGAGGGCGATGACATTGCCTTCGAGGGAGTCGATGATAGCGAGCGACTCTATGCGGCTGATGCCGTGGGCCTGTAAGGCGTCGCGTCCGTGCTGGAAGCCTTTCTCTATGATGAAGGCCATGCCTTCGATGGTGGCTCCGGCTTGGCGGCAGAGGTCTATAATGCCGAGGCCGGCATTGCCGTAGGCCAGGAAGTCATCGACGAAGAGAACGTGGTCTTCGGCGGTGAGGTATTCCTTGCTGATGACGATGGTGTAGTCTCTCTGCTTGGTGAACGAACGCACCGTAGAGACAAACATGTCATCCATTGTCGAGGGTTTCTTCTTCTTGGCAAACACAACGGGCAGTTCCATGAGGTATCCCAGCATGATGGCCGGTGCTATGCCCGAGGCCTCGACGGTCAGTATCTTGTTGATGGGCGCATCGGCGAAGCGCCGTATGAGCTCTATGGCTATCTGCTTCATCAGGTACGGGTCCATCTGGTGGTTGATGAAGCTGTCCACCTTCAGTATACCGCCACTGTAGCAGCGGCCGTCTTTCAGTATTCTTTCACGTAGGTTTTTCATTATCGGGAGATTGGTGAGTTAGTCATTTGGGAAATTGGGGCGTTGGGAATTGGGAAGTCAGTCGTTTGCTTCTCCCCCTCCTTGGGAGGGGGCAAGGGGGAGGTTCTTGTCTATGCCCCCCTTCGTTCCACCAGGGAGTATCTGGTTGAGCACCACGGCCATGATAAACACCACAGCCACGCAGTTCTCTGAGAAGACGGTGCGTATAATCTCGGGGAAGTATGCGAACATGCCTGTTGCCTGTGTAAAGCCCAGCCCGATGCTTAGCGATAGCGATACAATCACCATGTTACGGTCGCCGAAGCCGCAGCGGGCCAGCATGCCGAAGCCGGCAAACATAATGGCGCCGAACATCATGATGGAGCAGCCTCCCAGCACGGCCTGCGGTATGGTGGTAAGGAAATATCCTACAACAGGGAAGAGGCCTCCGAGCAGCATCACAAAGGCTCCCGTGGCAATGGCGAAGCGGTTCACCACTCCCGACATTGCAGAAAGTCCTACGTTCTGACTGAACGATGTTATTGGCGTGCTGCCCAACAGTCCGGCCAAGCTGCTTGCGAAGCCGTCACACGAGATACTCGCTCCCAGCTCGCGCTTCTTTACCATGCGGTGCAGGGCACCGGCACAGAGTGCGCTCGTATCGCCTATGGTCTCGGTAGCCGACACGAAATATATGGCCAGGATTGAGAGTACGGCTCCTATGTTCAGTTCTGGTTTGAACGGCAGAATCTTTGGCAGCGCTATGATGTCGGCATCCCTGACGCCTGAGAAATCCACCATTCCCAAGCAGAGGGCCAGTATATATCCCGCAACAAGTCCTATCAGGACGGAGAGCGAACGTACTGTTCCTTTTGCAAACACCTGAAAACAAAGGCACACAAGGAGCGTGAAACTGCCCACTATCCAGTTTTGCAACGAGCCGAAATCCTCTGCCCCTACCCCACCGGCAAACGAGTTGGCGCCTATGGGCAGGAGTGAGAATCCAATGGCTGTGACAACTGCCGCAGCCACCACATGAGGGATAAAACGCAGCCAGTAGCGTGCAAAGAGTCCCATGCAGCCCTCTATGACACCGCCCAATATGACCGCTCCCATCAGCGCGCCCATGCCCTGAGTGGTAGCCACGCCGATGGCGGCAGAGAGGAATGTGAAGCTCGTTCCCATCACGATAGGCAGACGGGAGCCTATGCGCCATATAGGGTAGAGCTGGATGAGCGTTGCTATGCCCGCCACAATCATACAGTTCTGTATCATCATGGCGCTCGTTCCCTCATCAAGACCCACGACATTGCCCAATATAATAATAGGTGTGATGTTCGACACGAACATTGCCAGTACATGCTGCAAGCCAAAGGGCACGGCCTCAATGAGTGGCACCCGGCCGTCAAGCTCATAAACAGAGCCTTTCTTCTGATTATCTTCCGTCTTTGTATTCATTGACTTGATTTCGGTTTTGGAATGGTTTGGGGGTACAAATGTAGTAATAATTTTCCATTCCCGCAAGAATTAGTGTTAAAAAGCAGGCCTATGGCCACAAAAAAACAGCCAAGAAAAGCGTGCAGACACAAAATATCCTTACCTTTGCACTTAAATCCTAAAAAACTTTCACATTATGAATACACCTAACCTATCACCACTATTCCGCGGGAGCAGATTCTTCACTCTTCACTCCTCACTTTTCACTCTTATCTTTTCACTCTTCGCATTGTCCTCTTCTATGGCGCAGAACATACAGCTGCACTATGACTTCGGTAGCAACATCTATACAGGTGAAGAGGGAAAACGCCAGAACGTCACCGTGACCCTGGAGCAGTTCAAGGCCGATGGCCTGGGCTCATGGTATTACTTCGTGGATGTTGACATGAGCAGCAAGTTCGTGGAGAGTGCCTACACCGAGATTTCACGTGAATTCAATTTCCGCAAGCAGTCACCCTTTGCTGCCCACATAGAGTATGACGGCGGACTGAGCCGTAACGGCAGCTTCCAGCAGGCAGCACTCCTCGGAGCGGCCTACAACGGACATAATGCCGATTTCTCTACCACCTTCTCAGTGCAGCTGATGTACAAGCAGTTCTTTAAGAGCTATGACGACACCCATTCCTATGCCAGCGCACAGCTGACGGGTGTGTGGAGCACCACCTTCGCCAACAAGCGATGCACCTTCGCAGGCTTCATCGACTTCTGGCGCGGCGAGAAGGCCAACGGCCACGGATGCCTCGTCATCCTCTCTGAACCGCAGTTCTGGTATAACTTCACACCGCATTTCAGCGTTGGAACAGAATGGGAATTCTCCAACAACTTCATTTACAATCAGGACCCCAACAGCACCAAGACATTCTTCTGGAACCCAACAGTGGCCGTGAAGTGGAATCTGTAATAAGGAAATGAAGGATAGCCTTAGAATCCTCCCAAGGCGGTATACAGATTTATTAGCGACTGTATGCCGTCATAGCGGTTCTGCACCTCTGTGAGCTGCGACGTGAGCAGGTCTTCCTGTGCCGTAAGTACTTCAAGATAGGTGTTAGTACCATTATTCATCAACTCGCGCGTGGCCTCATACGACTCGGTGAGGGCACTCACGCAGGTGGAGATATAGCCGGCCTTCTGCTCTGACTTCCTGCATTCATGCAGATAGCGGTACACCTCATTGCCGGCATTGAGCAGCGTCTGCACAAACTGCAGGCGCGCTTTTTCTTGATCCAACAGCGCATTCTTGTGGCGAGCACGTATCTTGCCCTGGGCAAAGAGCGGCTGCAGCAGCGAACCTACCGCCTCGGCAAGGAACTGGCCAGGGTTCACAAGGCCATTGTCGTTGCTCCACCCGATGTCGCCCTTGATGGTGATATCGGGGAAGAAGGCCTGACGGGCCTGCTGCGTGGCATAGAAGGCTATCTCCATATTGCGCGTAGCCCGCCTGACATCAGAACGGGCAGAGAGCAGCTGCAGCGGCACACCCACATGGAGCGCCTCCGGCATCTTGAAGGCACCGAACGGGGCACGCTCTATATGGTGCGGACTCTCTGAGAGCAACAGGCACAGGGCACTCTCGGTGCTCAGTATGTCCTCCCGTTTCTCGGCTATGCCAGAGCGCACACTGGCCAGCGAGGCCTCCATGCGGTATACTGCCGGACTCTGATAGAGGCCCGCCTCATATAGCGTACGCATGGACTCCAACGACTCCTCCCACACCTTCTCCGTCTGCAGGAGAATCTCCAGCTCGCGGTCGAGCATCACAAGAGAGTAGTATGTTATGGCCACATTGGCCGAGAGATCAGTCATCACACCTTTCTTATAATCCACATACAAGGCACGCTGCGCCTCGGCCTGACGTTTCTTCGATGTGTTCTGGCCAAAGATGCCGGGCTGCCACGTGGCACGCAAGGGTATGTTGTAGTAGTATGTAGAGGCACTGTTGAAGCGCTTCATGCCTCCCGTCGGCTCAAAGGAGAGTGTGGGGAGGTTGCCCAGGCGCACCGAGGCCAGGTCATTCTGAGCCTGCTCAATGGTGAGCTCCGCCATCTTCACGTCAGTATTATTGGCCAAGGCTGTCTCTATGAGCTTCTGCAGCAAGGGGTCGGTAAAGATCTCCCGCCACCCTATAGCTCCAAGGCTAACGCTGTCAACAGGCTGCACTATGTCGCCCATAATATTGTCTGCCACCTCGGGAGTAGCATCATATTTCTGGTACAGGGAGCATCCCGTGAGCATCATGCCACACAGGAAAGTCATCAATATTCCTCTTAGAGAGCGAAACGACGCAATATGACGGATTATCATAATTCCTTGATTCGTTGGTTTTACAATATGTTAGTCAGAAATCTTGCCCATCATCTTCTCATGCAACTTCTGGAAGACGATAAACAGGGTAGGCGTAATGAAAAGCAAAGCGAGTGTTCCGGCTACCATGCCTCCTATCACGGTGAGCGCCAGCGACCTGTTGCCCACGGCTCCCGCACCCTTGCCCAAAGCCAGGGGCACCATACCCATTATCATGGCAAAGACGGTCATGATGATTGGGCGCAGACGGTCGTGGCAGGCTCCCACGGCGGCATCGTAGATGGACATGCCCTCATAGCGCTTCTGCACGGCAAACTCAGTAATGAGGATGGCCGTCTTGGCCACAAGGCCTATTATCATGATGATTCCCGTCTGCACATAGATGTTTGCTCCGACACCCATTCCCTCCAGCGGTTTGATGATTAGGTATGCCCCCACCAGTGCGAAGGGGATGGACAGCATCACCGCCATAGGAATGAGCAGCGAGTCATAGAGGCAGGCCATGATGAGATATATGAGAAGCAGGCAGATGCCATATACGAAAAGCGTCTCGTTGGAACCGGCACTCTCTGCCTCCTCGCGGGCCATGCCGGCATATTCGTAGCCATAGTTTTCAGGGCATACCTCAGCCATCACCTCATCCACAGCCTTGCGCACGTGGTCGCTGGTATAGCCCGGGGCGGGCATGGTGCTGACGGGATATGATGGGAAGAGATTGAAATGATGCTCCATCGCTGCTCCGCGGTCGGGGGACAGCGTGACGAACTGCGTCACCGGAACCATCTTGCCTCCCACGGGAACGAAGATATTGTTAAGCGTGGCTTCAGACATGCGGTACTCCTTACCGGCCTGCACCATCACACGGTATACGTTGCTGTACTGCACATAGGAACCGATATAAGAGCCAGCCAGGAACGTGCCGATGGTCTGCAGCACCGTCTTAGGCGACAGCCCGGCACGCTTGCAGGCTATCTCATCAACGTCAAGCCGGTATTTGGGATAGTCCTGAGAGTAGGTAGAATTGGCAAAGGCCACTTCCGGACGGGCGTTCAGTTTCTTCACAAACTTCTCACATGTCTCAACAAAGGTCTGCTTGTCAGTACCCCGCGAGCGGTCCTGAAGGTTCAGACTGATATCAGAGCCATTGCCGTAACCTGGTATCTGAGGCATCTGAAAAGCTGTCACCTCAGCCTGCGGCAGATTCATCTCGGCCCACTCGGAAATCTCATGCTGTACATCGGCAATGCTGAAGAAGGAGCGTTCAGACCAGTTCTTCAGCCTCACCATCAGCGTGGCATAGTTAGTGCTGGTAACATCTTCCATCATGGAGTAGCCGGTCAGTGCACCCACCACCTCTACTTCATCTATCGACTGTATGTGTTCCTCAAGCATCAGCGTCGTTGTCTCGGTCTCGTTGAGATACGTGCCGGGCGGCAGTGTCACGTTGATGAGCAGGAAGCCCTGATCCTCCTGAGGCACCAGGTCTTTCTGGGAGAAAGCCATCAGCAATGCGAGGATGCCGCTGAAGACAGCCAGCAACAGCCACGACAAGCCGGGATGGCGCAGCATGTGGCGCACGCCATTCAAATATTTTCCCAGCAACCTCTCATAGGCCGTATCGTATGCCACCTTCACATAATGGCCGAGGTTCTTCTTCACGTCCTCACCATGCGGCCTTAGCATCATGGCACAGAGAGCAGGACACAGCGTCAGGGCAGATACAGCAGAGAGTCCTACGGCTGAAGCCATTGTTATGCCAAACTGCTTGAAGAACGTGCCTGCGGTGCCCGACATGAAGGTAACAGGGATGAAGACGGCCATGAACACCAGCGTTGTAGAGATACAGGCTGCCGTCACCTCGCTCATAGCCTCGGTAATGGCACTGCGCATATTCTTGCTGCCACTCTCCAGCTTGGCCATTACGGCCTCCACAACCACTATGGCATCATCCACCACGGTACCGATGGCCAGCACCAAGGCAAAGAGCGTAAGCAGATTGAGGGAGAATCCCGCCAGCTTCACGATGGCAAAGGTGCCTATAAGCGACACTATGATGGAGATGGTGGGGATGATGGTGGCCTTGAAGTCTTGAAGGAAGAAATATACCACCAGCACCACGAGGAGTATGGCGATGACAAGCGTCTCCTGTACATTATACATAGAGGCGAAGAGAAAATCATCGCTCGTCTCCAGCAGTTTGAACTCCAAGCCTGCCGGCAGTCGATGGGACACCTCATCCAACACCTTGCGGATGTCGGCATTGACCTGAGTGGCATTGGCGCCTGGGGCCTGCTTCACATAGAACATAACACCAGGACGCCCGTTGATATTGGTGCGGAAATCGTAGGCACGGGCACCGAGTTCCACGTCGGCAACATCACGCAGACGCAACACCTCGCCTTGCTCCGAAGCGCGGACGATGATGTTCTCAAACTGGCTCATATCATCGAGCAAGCCATTAAACTCAATATCAATCTTGTCGGTAGAGCTCTCCAAACGCCCTATGGGCGACACGAGGTTCTGCTCATTGATGGCATCGATGACCTCGTCGGGGATTACGCCATACAGGCCCATCAGGTCGGGCTTGAGCCATATCCTCACGCCATACTGCTCGCCCATCACCATCGTACGGCCTACGCCTGCAATACGGCTGATGGCTGGCATGACGTTGATGTCAAGGTAGTTGGAGATAAACGACTGGTCGAACTTTCCGTCGGTGCTCTCCAAACTCATGATGAGCAATGTGGCATTGACATTCTTCTGAACGGCAACGCCAGCCTTTATCACCTCCTCTGGCAGAACGCCCGAGGCTTGGCTGACGCGGTTCTGCACATTCACCGTTGCCTCATCGGCATCAGTGCCTTGCTTGAAGTATATGTCTATCTCGCCCTCTCCGTTTGAACTGGCAGTGGCATCCATATATATCATGTCCTCCACACCATTCACCACCTCTTCGAGGGGCATTACTACCGATTCCATGACGGCATGGGCATCGGCACCGCTGTAGGTGGCACTGATGGTCACCATAGGGGGCGCGATGTCAGGATACTGCTCAACAGGCAGCGTGTTGATACTCACCACACCTATGACGCAGGTAAGCACGGCAATGGCCAAAGCTGCCACCCAGTGTCTGACAAAGAAATGTGTCTTGCCTGAATTCTCCACCTTATATTTTTATCTGGTAACTGGTAACTATAAACCGATAACTCTCAACTTATAAATCTCTACTCCTACCTGATCTTCATTCCGTTAGAAAGCTTCCGAACGCCATTTGTTACGATTTCATCGCCACTTTTCAGGCCTTTCTTCACGTAATAGCTCCTACCGCTGTTAGATGGTATTGCCTCGCAGATGACTCCCTCAACGGCTCCGTCGCTGCGCACACGGTAGAACATCAGCTGATCCTGCAGGTGCACGGCAGCCGTCTGTGGCACACGGAACACATTATCCATCTTAGTGGGGAAGATAAGGGTGGCCGAAAGTCCCGAGCGCAACTCATAGTCGGGATTGGGGAACGTTGCCTTACATATAACCGTACCCGTGCTGCAATCTACAATGCCGCCAATCTCCGTCACCGTTCCTTCGTGACTGTACGTCTGGCCATTCTTCAGCTGAAGCTGCAGCTTTGGCAACTTGGCACCAGCCATACGGCCATCCTTGTCCTTCAAACCATCGGCAGACAACTTCAGGTCGTATTGCTCCACAAGGTCCAGCAGCTGCGACTCCGTATAAGAGAACCACGCCTGGATGGTGCTATTGTCGCTGACGGTGCAAAGGAGTTCTTTCATGTCGGCTATCTCACCAATCTTGAAGCCGTTTTCCTTTATAACACCCGTTATGGGCGAGGTGATGGTGCAGTAGCTCAGGTTCGTGCGGGCAATGTCGAGCTGGGCTTGTGCCTGCTGCACAGCCGCCTGTGCCGCGTGATAGGCATTGGCGCTGGTGGAGAGCACATAGTCACTGACAATCTTCTTGGAGGCCAGCTTCTGGTTCGTCTCATATTGCAGCTTCGTCGTCTCCATCTGGGCACGTGCCGCAGCAAGGTTGGCCTGCGCATTCTGCACCATGAGGCGGTGCTCCGTCTGGTCTATTACAAAGAGCACCTGTCCCTTGCTGACCTTTATGCCGTCGGTAAAGTTCACCTTGCGGATGATGCCCGACACCTGCGGATACACATCCACCTCATTCATACCATGAAGCGAGGCAGGAATGTACAGGTTATACGTCAGCGACTCAGGACGCAGCACCTTTGTGCTGAATTTAACCTTCGTCTTGTCTTTCTCTTTTGAGCTGCCGCCACATGCTGACAGAAGGAAACTGCAAGCAAGCAGCATAAGGAATGTTATCGTTTTTCTACTTCTCATCTTAATCTTCAAGGGGGGTACTGTTTGTTCTCTTTGTCACATTTACCGCCAATAGCGGGAATTATGGTTTCGTTCTTATATCCTAAATCCCAAGGAGAGGTATGCAGTCCAGTCGGCCAGCCAGCCGTTATTCTTGTCATCACCATAGCGGAAATGGTTGAACAGACCTGTTGCACGAAGGTACACCCTCTCCCAGTTATACACTACAGACATGCGTCCGTCGAAATTCACAATGACGCGGTTTGGCAAAGTCTTCTCGTTGACATCACCCAATAAAATGTTATAGTAGTCCTCTTCGGTCACTATATCGTCTATATTCACGCTGTAAATATCCGGATAGGAATAGAACTTCAGCTTATTGTAGAATGTCAGCATGGGCATCGCCATCACATTCACCAGCCACCCCCGTGCTGGCACCCAGTTGTAGGAATAGCCGAAGCCGACGCTTATCTGCGTCACCTTTATCTTGCCCACACCGCACATCAGGTAGCTTAAGCCCCAGTTGGAGTTGTCGCTATAGTCCACGTTGGTATGATAATTATTACTGTCCGCTAAACATGACCTCCCCATGCCCAACCTCTTTATTACCAGAGGTTGGGCATATTTATGTTTTATGACAAGCC
>CAJOOC010000028.1 GCA_905236165.1 uncultured Prevotella sp.
CGAATAAGTATGTGATGCTCTCGTGCCAGATAGTCTTTCAGCTCTGCTGCTGTATGATGCACCAGCCTGCATAGCATGAAATTCGTTTGAGACGGGGTTACCACGATGCCCCAGATCTGTTCCAGTTCTTTTGCCAGTCGTTGTGCCTCGCAGAGGTCGGGCTTGCATGTCAGTTCTTCGTGTTCCAACAGGAATCTTCCTGCCTCAATAGCAAGTGCCGATACGCTCCAAGGGCGCAGATGCTGGCGTATTTGCAATGTCAGGCTTTCGTGTGCGGTGATATAGCCCAGGCGTAATCCTGGCACGGCATAACTCTTTGTCATGGAATGAATCTGGATGGAGTAGGGCGTACGGCATCCCCAACGTGGATTCATGATAGGAGCATCGGTGTAGTTCTCATAGCTGAGGTCAAGAACCACCAGCTCGTGTTCTGCCATCATCCTGTCAATGTATAGCTGGTCGTAGACCTCGCCAGTAGGATTGTTGGGATTGCAGAGCCAAAGCATCGTGTTACGTTTCTTGTTCCGTGAACCAATGCTTATGATGTCGGCAGCGCGTGGAAACATCTTGCAGGCATCTTCGTACTCGCTGAACGTAGGGGCGGGGATGACGGGATGCAATCCAAAAGTCTGGGCAATCAGATAGATAGCCTCTGTGGCACCGCTTGTCACGATAACCTGTTGCGGGTCTATCTGGTGATACTCGGCAATCTGCTTCTCCAAAGAGAACGCCTCTGGTTCCGGATAGTGCTCAATCCATTCGGGGTGTGAAAAAAGATAATCCATCAGTTGCTGATGGGACGTGTGAGGGCAGATATTGGAAGAGAAATCACTTCGAATGTCTGCATATTGATATGCATCGTCGCCGTGTCCGTTAATCATCGTCGGTTAGTATTTGGTAAAGCCGTGGAATATCTACGTATTTGCGTACATGGTCAGCCAGTTTGTCGTATTGCTGCTCCTTGAAGTCGGCATAGCTCTGAATCAAGGGGACAGGTCCATGATTCTGGACAGAATCAAGCGACCTGTCCCTTTGATTCAGCAGGTGTTCAATGACAGGGGCATTATCGAGGAAACCATGGATATAGGTGCCGATGCAATGGTCGGTCTGAAGGATAGCTTCATTCGTATCGCTGATGCCCTGATGAATCTCGTAGCCCTGGCAGGTATGGCCTTCGAACTGGAAGGTGACCTGGCGGGTGGTCTTCTCTGGTGTCATCGTGGTGTGGATAGGCAGCAGGCCTAATCCTGGCAGACTGGCGATGCTGCCCTCAATGCCGTCGGGGTCGCTCACCGATTGTCCTAACATCTGATAACCGCCACAGATGCCTATCACCGTCTTGCCGTCGCGATGGGCACGCTGGATAGCCTGGGCACATCCGTTGCGCCGCAACTCCAACAGGTCGTCGAGCGTCGACTTCGTTCCTGGCAGTATGATGATGTCGGCCCGCTGGATGTCCGCCACATTATTAGTATAGAAGAGGTTCACGCGAGGGTCGCGCTCCAAGGTGTCGAAATCGGTGAAGTTCGAGATATGGCGCAGCAGCACCACGGCGATGTTCACTTTACCCTCTGCTATCTCGCGTTGTTTCTTTTCCAGACTTACCGAGTCTTCTTCTTCGATATAGATATCTTTGTAATAAGGCACGACGCCCAAGACGGGAATGCCGCAGATGTCCTCCAGCATCCGCCGCCCTTCGTCGAAGAGTCGCATGTCGCCCCGGAACTTATTGATGATGATGCCCTTGATGAGCTTTCTGTCTTCAGGAGCCTGGAGGGCGATGCTGCCATAGACGGAGGCAAATACTCCACCTCTGTCGATATCGCCCACAAGGATTACATCTGCCTTGGCATGGCGGGCCATAGGGAGATTGACGAGGTCGGTAGCTCTGAGGTTTATCTCTGAGATGCTTCCTGCTCCTTCCATCACGATGGGGGTGAAGCGGGCGTTGAGTCTGTCAAAGGCCTTACATACTTCTGAGCGGAAATCAAAGGTATTGTCTTGTCTCCTTGTCTCCTTGTCTCCCTGTCTCCTCCAATAGTCATACGCATTCTTATTGCCGATGGGTTTGCCGTTGAGGATGACCTGTGAGGTATGGTCGGAGTTGGGCTTCAGCAATAGCGGGTTCATGTCGGTATGGCATGCAATGCCCGCAGCCTCGGCCTGCACAGCTTGTGCACGACCAATCTCAAGCCCCTCTGGTGTAGCGTAAGAGTTGAGCGCCATGTTCTGTGCCTTGAACGGAGCGGGGTGGTATCCGTCCTGCAGGAAGATACGACACAAGGCCGTGGCAATCACGCTCTTGCCTACGTCACTGCCAGTGCCTGCCAACATCACTGGATGAAGTTTAGCCCATTTCTTCATTTTTCATTTCCATTTCTCATTTCTCTTTTCTCATTCCTCTTTTAGGGCGAAGCCCGCATAGAGGTGAGTATAGCTCGCCAGCACATTCTTATACTTAAACACGGGAGTGTCCACAGGCTCGCCCTTGGCGTTGTGGACCTGCACGATAGACTTTGGTGTCTCGTCTAAGAATTGCGTATAATGGAACTCATGCCCCCGATATTCCTTGCCGTCGAGCATAAACCTCCGATAGCCCAAAGACAACTTCCTGTCTGCCTTGCGGGCGGTTATCATATAGGGAAGCACCCCGCACATGGGATACTCACCATCATCGGTCACAATCTTCTCGCAGAGATACATCATGCCGCCGCACTCCGCATGGATGCGTCCGCCCCTTTCAGCATATTCTTTGATAGCCTTCCGACACGCCTCGTTAGCAACAAGAGCCTCCAAATGTTTCTCAGGATAGCCGCCAGGCAGGTAGAGCAGACTGACGTTTTCGAACGATGGCACGTCCTGTTCCGGGTCAAAGAACCGGGGCTCTTGGAAACTGTCAATCATCTCTTGATAGAGGAAGGAGAAGGACTCTGCGTTGCGAGC
>CAJOOC010000029.1 GCA_905236165.1 uncultured Prevotella sp.
CATCACACAGGATAGACAACGCCAGTTAGCCCACGCCAGTACGGACTATATATAATAAGGTATATAGAAACGTACAACGCAGACGCTTCGTTGCCATCTGTCTGCTGTGATGTTAAGAGTTTGCGAATTTCTTGGCTCACAACGACAGACGTTAGAAAACGTCTTTCTCATATATAAGACCGCTTGTCCACGATGGGATTAGCAGCGGTGCTGCAAAGATATGAATTAATTTTGAATTATGCAAATAAAAAATGTGTTTTTTTGCATACTGCCCTGTATTTGTGCCACGACAATGAAACGACAAGTATAATTGGAATATAGGTGGGTTCTTCGCTGAAGCTCAGGCGCGAGCGGAACTTGCGCTCCGTAGGTGCTCAGGCGCGGGCGAGACGCTCACGTCCCCCTGTGGATGCTCGTCATCAGCATAAAAAGAGGGCACAACAAATTGAACATCTCACTACATGTCATCCAGAACACAAAAAGAGCTCGTACAAGAAGAACGAAACATGGAAAAAAGCGAAACGTCAATGCTGATTATCAGAGAGGACGACGAATGTAGGATTGGTATAGGATAGGTGTAGGAGTGTAGGCTTAGTGAAGAGTGAACCGCTCGCGAAGGCGACCATGAGCCGTACGCCCGACATAGGGACAGTATTAGACTGCGAAACAGGTCGTATCGGGCTCCGATACGACCTGTTTCAAAATGGAAAGCGATTCTGAATTTCACTTTATCACGTAGACGTTGAACGATTTTGGTGCTACGCTTGCCTCAAGGATGTTGCCGTTGAGGGCTGCGGTGCTTTCCTTGGGCGTTATCTTCTCAGGCTGGTCGAGGGTGTTCTCGGCTACGGGGTCGCTGCTGGTGAGGGTTATCACCTTGGCTCCGGTGGCTTTCTTCAGGCCCTTGAGGCTGAGCCTGACAGGCTGTGCATTATCTCCGACGTTGGCTATCTTGATGTAAACCTGGCCGTTGCCCTTGTCAACGACAGCAGAGGCGAAGAGCCCGTTCTGGTCTTCGTCGCCGCAGACGTTCCTGCCGTTCATCTTCAGAGGCAGCACGTTGGTGCCCTTGTAGTGGCAGTAGAGCTGCTGCACGTAGTAGGAGCAGGACTTGAACATGCGCAGGTTGTCGTACCATATCATGTCAGGACGCCATTGCCAGCCCTTCACATGGGCGAAGAGTGGGGCATAGGTGGCCATGTGGACGATGTCTGCATTGCGCTCGAAGCCGGTCATGAAGGCTGCCTCCATGAGCGAGGCGTTGAAGTGGTTCCACTTCTTGCCCTTGCCGTGACAGGCATATTCTCCGGCAAAGATCTTCGGACCCTTACGGTCGTAGCTGTCGTAGCGGTGACGGTTGACCTTGTCCATAAACCAAGCCTCGTTGCGATAGAAGTGCTCGTCGTAGAGGTCGGCCTTCAGTTCTTTCATCTTTGGCTGCAGGAGGTCGAACTTCCAGCCCTCGGAGTCAGGGCCTGTGGTGCCGATATATTTTATTTCCGGGTGCTTCTTCTTCAGTACGTCGAGGAATTTCTTCAGACGGGATGTGAAGGCGGGGTTGTCCTTATAGTCCCACTGCTCGTTGCCCACGCCGAGGTAGTGTAGGTTGAAGGGAGCGGGATGCCCCATGTCGGCACGCACCTTGCCCCAGGTGGTGTTGATGTCACCGTTGGCAAACTCAATGAGGTCAAGGGCATCCTGTATGTATGGGTCGAGGTCGTCGAGTGCCACATGGACGGTCTTCTCGTCTTTGATGTCGTTCTGGAACTGACAGGCGAGTCCGCAGGAGATGACGGGCAGGGCCTCGCAGCCGAAGTCCTCGCAGAGCTGGAAGAACTCGAAGAAGCCCAGTCCGTAGCTCTGGTGGTAGTCAGGGAAGAGGCGATAGGGGAAGGTGTTCTCCCAACGGTTCTCGTTGAGGGGACGGTTTTCTACGGGTCCTACGCTGTTCTTCCACTGGTAGCGCTGCTCGAGGTCGGTACCCTCCACGATACAGCCGCCAGGGAAGCGGAACACTCCGGGCTTGAGGTCGGCCAGAGCCTGTGCGAGGTCTTTACGCATGCCGTTCTCGCGGCCTTTCCACGTGTCGGTGGGGAAGAGGCTGACATGCTCGATGTCTATGGACGTTATCTTCTGACCCTTCGCCGCAGCGAGGAAGATGCGCAGATGGGCATCGTCGATGGTCTTCCTGGAGGTTATGGTAAGGGTGTATTTCTTCCATTCCTTGCCGCTGACGGTGATGTCGTCGGAGGTGAACTCCTGATGCTCGCCCATAGTGTCGTTGTCGACGAGCTGTACCTGCAGCACTCCGCTGTCACCCTGCGGGCAGCGCGCATAGAGTGAGAAACGGTAGGTGGCGTCTTTCTTTACGGCAACGCCGAAGAAGCCCTCATTCTCTATACCGGTACGCTTGTGCACGTGGCCGGGATCGGAGAGACGAACATAGTGCGGGTTGCGGTCGAAGGGTCCGCCCTGGTCCATTACCTGAAACTTGCCGAAGGGTATCCAGCCCATGAGGTTCTGCGGGAACTCAAAGGAGCGGTTCTTGATCATCTCGGCATAGAGGCCGCCATCAGCAGCGTAGTTGATATCCTCGAAGAAGATACCGTACATGGTGTTCTGAATCTTTGCCCCAGGCTTGGAGACATTTACGACCATCTCGTTGGTCTGAGCATTGCCCAGCAAAGGCATTGACAATGCAAGGGAAAGAAGGAGTTTTTTCATATTTATTCAATAGTTAGTTAGTTCGTTAGTTTGTTAATCTGTTAATTTGTTAATTCGTCCCCGTCCCTGCTCCGGAACCATGTTGCGAGAATGGTGCCCGAGATGGAGTGCCATGCACAGCTTACTGCTGCGGGAATGACGGCCAGGGGACATGTGACGGCGAAGAAGGTAGAGGCGAGGACTGTTGCCAGACCGGCATTCTGCATGCCCACCTCGATGGAGATGGTGCGCTTCTTGGCCTTTGAGAAATGGAACAGACGTCCTGCGGAGTAGCCCGTGAGGTAGCCTAAGGAGTTGTGGCACAGCACCACAAGGAACACCACGAGGAAGAACAGCAGCCCCTCCATCATGAGCTTGTCGCGAACGGCGCTTATCACTCCTCCCACGATGCATGCCAGGCCCAAAACGCTGAAGGCGGGCATCACGGCCTGTGCCTTCTTGAACGACTCTTTATTGCCGAAGAAGAGGTTTGCAAAGAACCCGATGCTGACGGGCAACAGCGTGACAATAAGGATGTTAAGGAACATCCCTAAGGCATCCACTTCCACCTGCTGACCCGCAAGCCACAATACCAGTAGCGGCGTCACGACAGGGGCCAGGAGCGTTGATACCGTTGTCATGCCTACGGAGAAGGCTACGTCGCCCCTGCAGAGATAGGACATGATGTTGCTCGACACGCCTCCCGGGCAGCACCCCACGAGGATGATACCCACGATGATGGGCTTGAAGTCGAAGCCCAGCAGCTCCGTCAGCGAGCTATTGAAGAGTGCCGTGACGATGCTGTCGATACCGATGGTGAGCGTCCACGCAATGAGCGGCATCAGCAGGAACTGCGCGCAGGTGCCGATGAGGATGTCGTGTGGGCGTGATGCTAATACCTTGATATCCTGCATGGTAAGGGTGAGGCCCATTGTGAGCATGATGAACCCCAGGATGCACGACTGTGTGGTGCCGTGAACCCATGTGAACAGGCAGGGAACGAAATAAGTGAGCAGGGCAACGGCAATGATGAACCACGAAGTGTAGGTGGCGAGCCATTGGCTGCAGCGATATAAAATATTGTACATACGCATGCAAAATTACACATTTTATTTTATTCAACCAAATTTAGGATTATTTATTTTGCCAACTCGCAAAATATTCGTAAATTTGCACCTCGAACTGACTTCTTTGGAGTTAGAACCGAGCGGAGCGATGACTGCTTCACTCCTGACTGCCAAAAAGCGGAGCGATTCTTGAATACTTAACATAAACATTATACAATCTATTATGAGTCTTAAAATTGTCGTGCTGGCCAAACAGGTGCCAGACACTCACAACGTGGGTCCGGATGCGATGACTGCCGAGGGGACGATAAACCGTTCTGCCCTCCCTGCCATCTTCAACCCCGATGACCTCAACGCACTGGAGCAGGCGCTCATCCTGAAAGATAAGTTCCCTGGCTCTACGATTACTGTTGTTACGATGGGTCTGCCCAAGTCTGCCGAGATTATCCGCGAGTCACTCTATCGCGGTGCCGATACGGGCTATGTCATCACCGACCGCTGCCTGGGCGGTGCCGACACCCTTGCCACGAGCTACACTATATCGCAGGCCATTCGCAAGATTGGCGACTTCGACATCATCCTCGGTGGCCGTCAGGCTATTGACGGCGACACGGCGCAGGTGGGTCCGCAGGTGGCTGAGAAGCTTGGACTGACGCAGGTGACGTATGCCGAAGAGATAATCTCCCTCGACCCGGAGTCAAAGAAGGTAGTCATCAAGCGCCACATCGATGGCGGTGTGGAGACCGTTGAGGCACCGCTGCCGCTCGTTGTCACCGTGAACGGCTCTGCCGCTCCCTGTCGCCCAGCCAACGCGAAGCGCATCATGGCCAACAAGAAGGCCGCCATCCAGGAGTGGAACGCGCAGGACATCAGCTGCGACCCACAGCAGATAGGCAAGACCGGTTCGCCAACTAACGTGAAGAAGGTGGAGAACATCGTCTTCAAGGCAAAGGAAAGCCGCACTATGACGGGCTCTGACGAAGATATCAACACCCTGATGCAGGAACTTATAAAAGAAAAGATAATTGGCTAAAGAGTAGAAATCAGTAGTTAAGTAGTTATGTAGTTAAGACAATACCGACTGGGTAGCAGGAACTTACACATAAGAAATCTTGTATCGTCTTTAACTCCTTTAACTCCTTGACTTCTTAACTCCTAAAGAAAATGAATAACGTTTTTGTATATTGTGAGATAGAGGGCACGAAGGTAAAGGACGTGGCCCTTGAACTGCTCACGAAAGGTCGTAAGTTAGCCAATACCCTTGGCGTAGAACTTGAATGTATCATTGCAGGCTCAGGCCTTGACGGCGTTGAGCAGCAGGTGATGAAATACGGTGTGGACAGGGTGCACGTCTTCGATGCAGAAGGCCTGTTCCCCTACACCTCCAATCCACATACCGCGCTCGTAGTGAACCTCTTCAAGGAGGAGAAGCCACAGGTGTGCCTCATGGGCGCTACGGTGATAGGCCGCGACCTCGGGCCACGCGTGTCATCTGCGCTCTTCAGCGGACTGACAGCCGACTGTACGGAGCTGGAGATTGACGACTTCGACATGAAGGTGAAGGACGAGAACGGCGAACTCGTGACGAAGCACTATGAGCAGCAACTCATGCAGATACGTCCTGCCTTCGGTGGTAATATCGTTGCCACTATCGTCAACCCCGAGCATCGCCCGCAGATGGCTACGGTGCGCGAGGGCGTGATGAAGAAAGAGGTGCTCGACGAGAACTACAAGGGCGAGGTGATAAGACACGATGTTGCCAAGTATGTTCCAGAGACGGAATATGTTGTGAAGGTACTGGACCGCCACGTGGAGCAGGCCAAGCACAACCTGAAAGGCTCGCCAATCATCGTGGCCGGCGGCTATGGCGTAGGCAGCAAGGAGGGTTTCGACAAGCTCTTCGAGTTGGCCAAGGAACTGCACGCTGAGGTGGGTGCCTCACGCGCTGCCGTCGATGCAGGATGGATAGACCACGACCGCCAGATAGGCCAGACGGGCGTGACGGTACGTCCGAAGGTGTATATCGCGTGCGGTATCTCCGGTCAGATTCAGCACATTGCAGGCATGCAGGATTCAGGCATCATCATCTCCATCAACAATGACCCCGATGCACCTATCAACACCATCGCCGACTATGTCATCAACGGAACGGTGGAGGACGTGGTCCCCAAGATGATTAAGTATTATAAGCAGAATAATAAGTAAATAGGAGTTAAAGGGAGTTAGAGGAAGATAGAAGTAGATAGAAGACATTAGAAAAAAAATGACACGTAGTTTTGAAGACATAATGGCTTGGTAGAAAGCCCATGACTTTGTTCTTACAGTTTACAATGTAACGAAGGGCTTTCCTGAAGATGAGAA
>CAJOOC010000030.1 GCA_905236165.1 uncultured Prevotella sp.
AGTCCAAGCAAGCTTGGCTCTGCTCTCGCTAAATCGCATCTTTCTCTCAGTCGCATAGCCCGCTATGCTCCATCAAGAAACTGCCACACTGCACTCGAAACAAAATCAAAAATCTGACAAAGCTAATTAATAGAACCCACCTTTACTCTTTATTCTTCACCATCTGACCGGTGAATGTGGCCTCGGCCACGAGGGTGTCGCCCACGAAGATGTAACCTTGCATGGAGGATATACCGTGACGAACGGGTCCCAGCAGCTCTACCTTGAAGATGAGGGTGTCGCCAGGAACGACCTTCTTCCTGTATTTCACGTTGTCAATCTTGAGGAAGTATGAAGTCCACTTCTCGGGATCTTCGAGGGTATTCAGCACCAATATGGCTCCACACTGGCTCATGGCCTCAATCATCAGCACTCCCGGCATTACGGGTTCTTCTGGGAAATGGCCGGTGAAGAAGGGCTCATTGCTCGTCACGTTCTTGATACCCACAATGGTCTTGCCGCTGATGTCAATAATCTTGTCTACCAGCTGCATAGGGTAGCGGTGTGGAAGTACCTCACGAATGCGGTTCACATCGAGCACGGGCTTCATCGTAGGGTCGTAGACAGGAGCCTGTATTTCATGCTTTCTGATCTCCTGACGCATCGCGCGTGCGAACTTATTATTAATAGTATGTCCGGGGCGTGTCGCTATGATACGTCCCTTGAGGGGTTTGCCGATAAGGGCCATGTCGCCGATGATATCGAGGAGCTTATGGCGTGTACACTCATTCTCCCACGTCAGGGGCTTGTGCTGCAGGTATCCGAGCTTCGTGGCATCCATGCGTGGTATCTTCAAATTGTCGCAGAGATTATCCACTACCTCCTGCTTCTGCTCCAGCTCATAGATGACGATGGCATTGTCGAGGTCGCCGCCCTTGATGAGCCCGGCTTTCAGAAGTGGGATGATATCGCGAACGAAGACGAAGGTGCGGGCTGAGGCTATCTCCTTTGGGAAGTCGGCCATATTCTCGATGGTGGCAAACTGTGAGTTGATGAATTTCGACTCGAAGGAGCACATCGCCGTGATAGAGAACTCCTCATCAGGCAGTATGGTGATAATGGAGCCGGAGTTCTCGTCCTTCACCTCTATCTTCTTCCTTATTATATAGTAGTCCTTCGGGGCATTCTGTTCCTGTATGCCCACCTCGTTAATCTTCTCAATATACTTTATTGCCGAGCCGTCTAGGATAGGGAACTCCGGCCCGTTGACCTGTATAAGGCAGTTGTCGATGCCTGATGCATAGAGTGCTGCCAGAGCATGCTCTACTGTTGAAACCCTGATATCATCGCCTTTTCCGAGCACGGTGCCGCGCTGTGTGTCAACGACATGTTCTGCTACAGCATCGATGACAGGCATTCCCTCAAGGTCTATGCGCTGAATCTTATATCCCGTATTCTCTGCTGCGGGATTAAAGGTGGCAGTGAGGTTCAGACCTGTATGCAGGCCTTTACCGAAGAGAGAGAAACTGCCTTTTAAGGTGTTTTGTTTTTCCATATTTCAGTCTTTGTCGTACTTCTGTTGTGATTTCTGTCTTTGTCAGTCTTTTTCGTTCTTCAGTTGAGATATTTCGTCTTGAAGGCTGACAATAGTCTTCTGCATCTCCAGGAACTGCCGGTAGAGGTCTGGCAGCATCTTGTCAATGGCTGCCACCTGGAAGAATTTCCTCAATGGGATGGGCGGTGTTCCGATGAGGTTCTCGCCGTCCTTGATGCTGCCCGGAGCTCCCGACTGTGCTCCAAGATGCACGTTGTTGCCTATGGTGATATGGCCAGAGATGCCTACCTGTCCACCGAACATGCACCACTGTCCCACCTTTGTGCTGCCAGCCACACCCACCTGACTCGACATCACGGTGTGTTCGCCGATGTCGGTGTTATGGGCTATCTGCACCAGATTGTCGAGCTTCACGCCTTTCCTGACGTATGTGGAGCCCATCGTGGAACGGTCGATACATGTGTTGGCACCTATCTCCACGTTGTCTTCTATGGTGACGATGCCCAGCTGCGGTATCTTGTCGTAGCCGTCCTTTGTGGGAGCGAAGCCGAAGCCGTCGGCGCCTACCACACAGCCAGCATGAAGGATACAGTTGTTGCCCACCTTACAGTCATGATACACAACGGCATTGGAGTATATCTCGGTGTTGGTGCCTATGGTGGCGTTCTCGCCAATGGTCACATGAGGGTGGAACACGCATCCGTCACCAACGGTCACATTAGGTCCGATGGCTACGAAGGGCCCAATGTAGCAGTCCTTGCCTATCTTTGCCGAAGGGTGTATGTAGGCCAGCGAGTCAATGCCTTTCTTTTTGGGCTTCAACGATGCATACATCTGCATGAGCTTGGCTACGGCCTCATAGGCATTCTTCACGCGGATGAGCGTAGCCTTCACAGGCTTTTCGAAGGTCATGGCCTCGTCAACGAGCACCACGCTCGACTGCGTGTCGTAGATGTAGTGCAAATATTTCGTGTTGGAGAGGAAAGATATTGCCCCCTCCTTGCCTTCTTCTATCTTTGCGAAAGAATTGATGACAGCATTGGCATCGCCCTCTACATGTCCCTGTATCAGGTCTGCTATCTGTTGTGCGGTAAATTCCATATTGTAATGTTTTTGTTTTCTATATTACATGCCTTGGCGTTAGTGGCTCCTGTGGCAAGGGTAAATGCCTCTCGCGGCTGGGCTTATAGTTTCTTCAGCTCCTGGGCCATCTGTTCCTGCAGCTCCTTTGCTTTCTCTGCAGCCACAGCGGTAAAGTTCTCGGTATTATCGGCAAAGATGATGCCGCGAGAAGAGTTGACGAGCAGGCCGCAGTCTTTTATCATGCCATACTGGCAAACGTCCTGCAGCGAACCGCCTTGTGCTCCCACGCCTGGTACGAGGAGGAAATGCTCCGGCGCTGCCTTTCGGATGTCCTTGAACATCTCGCCGCGTGTAGCTCCGACAACGTACATGAGGTTCTCCGAAGTGCCCCATTCCTGGCTCTTATTTATCACCTTCTCGAAGAGGCGTTGCCCTTCTGTGTCTGTTGTCTGCTGAAAGTCAAAGGAACCCTTGTTTGAGGTAAGCGCGAGCAGTATGACCCATGTTGTCTTCTCGGCCTCAAAGTCAAGGAACGGCACCACGCTGTCCTCGCCCATATAAGGCGCGACAGTAAGGGCATCGACCTTGTATTCTCCGAAGAAGGTCTGGGCATACATCTTTGAGGTGTTGCCGATGTCTCCTCGCTTGGCGTCAGCGATGATGAACTGTTCAGGATAGTTCTCCTGAAGGTATTTCACCGTCTTCTCAAACGACATCACTCCTTTCACGCCGTAGGCCTCATAGAAGGCCAGGTTGGGCTTGTATGCCACGCAATAAGGTGCCGTAGCATCGATGATCTGCTTGTCGAAGGCGAAGATGGGGTCTTCTTCCTTCAGCAGATGTTTGGGCACCTTGTTAAGGTCAACGTCGAGTCCTACGCAGAGGAAACTCTGCTTCTTGAATATCTGTTCTACTAATTCCTGTCGTGTCATTTGTTATTCCAAAACTCTTTAATCTCATTAAACCATTGTTTTCTCTCACCTATCTTGTATATTTCCTCATCATAGAATCCTTCTATGAATTCACATAGTTTGAGCATCCAAGATTTACGGTCAATTTTTTCGTCTATTTTTATGTTATTTGCATTGGCTATCTGTATCTGCCCCCATCCGAGTGCCCCCAATGTCAGGCATTCCCAGTCAAATGCTTCAATTGGATAAAAATAACATCTTATATAGTCAATAATTTTATCTTTCACTTCATATTCTACAATCAACACACAAAAGGTATTTTTGTCATTCTTATAAAAGTTTGCCAGTCTCCTTACCGATATGAGATTAGGCATATTGAAGACTGTATTGAGATTGTGAGTTTTACAATCTACTGCATAATAATTGTCTTTTTTGTCATAAAAAGCCATATCCTCCATTGAGCGTCTTTCAAAACCGCTCTCAAAGGACTTCAGGAATGATTTGGGGAAACATTTTTTCAATCCACCCTTTTCACTTAAAAATTCCTGAACTGCATCGCCAATCGCACGAGGAGAGTTCATTGATCTTTCCCCTACGATATTACGTCCTTTCTCATTTAGTAGTTTAAGAACGTTCTCTGCAGTTTTTTCTAATTGCGTGTACATTATTTATAATTATAAAATTAATCAAAAAAAGACAGTTGTTTGGATTGTTGTGTGTCTATAGTTATTGACCTCTTCTGTTTTGTCCCTGCTAATTGTTGATTTAATGTATTGCGTTCCCAAAAGACACCATCGGAATATCCCTGTATATTTTTGTCCTCTATTGCCTGTTCCAAACGTTTTTCAGCCCAGCAGCAATACTCAGTGTTTATCTCTACACCACAATACCTTCTGTTCAGTTTCCTTGCTACAACACTTGTTGTTCCACTTCCGAGGAATGGGTCGAAGACGATATCTCCTTCCCGTGAAGATGCCAGAATAAGCTTTGCTATCAGCTTCTCAGGCTTCTGAGTGGGATGGTCCGTATTTTCTGGCATTGACCAAAAGGGGACGCTGATATCATCCCAGAAATTTGATGGGAAGGTCATTCTGTAGTTGCCTTTATCTGTTTCTTCCCAGTCTTTTGGTTTGCCACCTGTTCTGTAGGGTGCAATGACCTGTCTCCGCATCTTCACAGCGTCCACATTGAAATAGTAGTGGTTCGGGTCTTTTACCCCAAACCATATATCTTCCATACTGTTCTTCCAATTGTATGTAGCCCCACGTCCTTTCTCTCTTTGCCATGTAATACGATTGAGGATTTGAAGATGCTCTTCCAATACCTCTTGTAATGCGGATGTACATTTCCAGTCACCACAAATATACAGGGTTCCTGTCGGTTTGAGTTTATTCACTACCAGCGGCAGCCAACTTCTTAAGTATTCTACATATTGTTTATGAGTCCGTGCAGTAAATTTGATACCATTGAAATCTTTTGTAAGATTGTATGGAGGATCAATGATTATTAGGTCTGCGAAAGAATCAGGAAGGCAGGGGAGCACATTCATTATATCATCATTAATAGTGCTATTCAGGAATGAAGAACCCTTTTGTCTCAGTTCTTCACTTGTCAATAGTTGATGACTATAGAATTCCCTTTCCTCTTCTGAGAGGTTCAACGTTCTATTTCTTGGGGCTCTTTCTGTGCTCATACTATTTCTTGGGTCTTTACAGTTCTGCTTCCTTCATCCTTTCAGCGTTCTCGGCCACGGTGAGGGCATCAATCATTGCCTGGATGTCGCCGCCGAGGAATCCGTTAAGGTCATGCGTGGTATAGCCTATGCGATGGTCCGTCACACGGCCTTGCGGGAAGTTG
>CAJOOC010000031.1 GCA_905236165.1 uncultured Prevotella sp.
AGCCCGCTATGCTCCATCAAGAAACTGCCACTCTGCCCTCGAAACAAAACCAAAAACCTGTCAAAGCGAATTAATAGAACCCACCTATAATACAATAATTTCATATTAGAAAATGGCTTACAATTTATTGAAAGGAAAGCGCGGCATTATCTTCGGTGCTCTGAATGATCAGTCTATCGCATGGAAGGTTGCTGAGCGCGCAGTAGAAGAAGGTGCAGAGATTGTATTGACAAACACAGCCGTAGCGATTCGTATGGGCACTCTTGACGAATTGGCCAAGAAGACTAATGCCGCTGCTGTCATTCCAGCAGACGCTACAAGCGTGGAGGATTTGGAAAACCTGTTTACGGAAGCACAGAAGGCACTTGGCGGCAAGATTGATTTCGTGCTGCATTCATGCGCCATGTCGGTGAATATGCGCAAGAAGCGTACTTATGACGACCTGGACTATAACTTCCTCGACAAGACGCTGGATATCTCGGCTATCTCATTCCACAAGATGATTCAGGTGGCAAAGAAACTCGATGCCATCAACGAATACGGCTCCATCGTGGCCCTGACCTACGTAGCCAGCCACCGTACCTTCTTCGGCTATAACGATATGGCCGATGCTAAGGCGCTGCTGGAGTCTATCACACGTTCGTTCGGATATATCTACGGCAGAGAGAAAAACGTAAGAGTGAACTGTATCTCACAGTCGCCAACACTCACCACAGCCGGTGGCGGTATCAAGGGCTTCGACGGCATGCTCGACTTTGCCGACCGTATGTCACCTCTTGGCAACGCCTCTGCTGACGACTGCGCCGACTACTGCATGACACTCTTCTCCGACCTGACGAAGAAGGTGACGATGCAGACTCTCTTCCACGACGGCGGATTCAGCAACATGGGTATGTCGCTAAGAGGAATGACACAATACAACAAGTCGTTCATCCCTGAGAATACGGATGAAAAGACTGGAAAAATCATATACGGATGATTTTTAAGTTACTAGTTATTAGTTACTGGTTTAGTAACTGGTAACTGGTAACTGGTAACTAACAACTTTTTTACTAAGTAAAAACAATGGGCGGTTTTTTCGGCACAATACAAAACAAACGTTGCGTAGAGGAGCTCTTCTACGGCATAGACTATCAATCGCATCTGGGTACCAAGCGCGGCGGCATGGCCACCTATAGCAAGGACACCGGGGGGTTCAAGCGCTCCATCCACAACCTGCAGAGCACGTACTTCCGCACGAAGTTTGAGGATGAGCTGCCAAAGTTCTTCGGTGAACAGGGCATCGGCGTCATCTCAGACACCGACGCTCAGCCACTCCTGATGAACTCACACCTGGGACGCTTCGCCCTCGTTACCGTTGCGAAGGTCAACAACCTAGAGGAGATAGCAGACAAGCTGCTGTCAGAGAACATGGTGCTCTCCGAATTCTCTTCTGGCAGGATAAACCCTACGGAGCTCATAGGCCTGCTTATCATCAAGGGCAAGAACTTCGTAGAGGGCATCGAGAATGTTTACATGCACGTGAAGGGCTCGTGCTCCATGCTTATCCTCACCGAGGACAGCATCATTGCAGCCCGCGACTTCTGGGGACGTACACCTATTATTATAGGTAAGAAAGAGGGTGCTATGGCCGCCACGTCAGAATCGACAGCCTTCCCAAACCTGGGCTTTGACATCGAGCACTTCGTTGGGCCGGGAGAGATAGTGAAGCTCACAGCCAACGGCATGGAGACGCTCCGCAAACCAGAGGAGAACATGCAGGTATGCTCCTTCCTGTGGATATACTACGGTTTCCCCACCTCGCTCTATGAGGGCCGTAACGTAGAGCGCATGCGCTATCGCACAGGCTTCGAAATGGGCAAGAACGACACTACGGAGGTGGACAATGCCGGCGGCATCCCCGACTCTGGACTGGGAATGGCCACGGGATATGCTGCGGGACATAACGTGCCCTACCAGCGCTGCATCTCAAAATACACACCCACATGGCCACGCTCCTTCATGCCCACGAACCAGGAGACGCGCAACCTTGTGGCGAAGATGAAGCTCATCCCCAACAAGGCGATGCTGGAAGGCAAGCGATGCCTCTTCTGCGACGACTCCATCGTGCGCGGCACACAGCTTAGGGAGAATACCAAAGTGCTGAAGGAGCTGGGAGCCAAGGAGGTTCACATGCGCATAGCATGTCCGCCGCTGATATGGGGCTGTCCATTTATCAACTTCTCGGCCTCGAAGAGCGAGCTGGAGCTGATAGCACGCCGCGTCATCATGGACTTAGAGACTGGGTCCGACCACGCTACGATGCTCTCCGAGGCACATACGGCGAAGAACATCGAGATAAGCGACGAGACGCTGAAGAAATATGCCAAGACCGACTCGCCCGAATACCAGCGCATGGTGGACGAGATAGCACGCCGACTCAATATCGACACGCTGAAATTCTCGAAGTTGGAGACCATCATCGAGGCCATCGGACTGCCAAAATGCAAGGTCTGCACACATTGCTTCGACGGCAGCTCGGCATATACGTTGGAGAAGTAAAGCCCCACCCCGACCCTACCCAAGGGAAGGGGGGATTGTCGCGGGCGAGACGCCCACGTCCCCTTTGACCATTGACCATTGACCATTGAACCCCGAACGAGGCGACTATGAAACGCTTGTCGTTTCAAGGAGCGTCCTGAGCGGGTCGACGAAGTCAAAATTGTAAATTAACTTGTAACTCGTTACTGATAACTCGTAACTGACAAACATGACAAGAGCAATAATAACAGTAGTTGGCAAGGACACCGTAGGCATTATAGCCAAGGTGTGCTCTTATTTGGCTGACAGCCAGATAAACATTCTGGACATCTCACAGACCATCGTGCAGGAATATTTCAACATGATGATGATAGTGGACATGTCAAAGTGTAACACCTCCTTCGACCAGGTGTCTACGGAACTCTCTTCCATAGGCAAGGATATGGGCGTGCAGGTGAAGTGTCAATTAGAGGATATCTTTGATAAGATGCACCGCATCTGATTAACAGGCTGCTTATGATAAACATTAGCGAAGTGCTCGAAACCAATAAGATGATCGAGCAGGAGAATCTTGACGTGCGAACCATCACCATGGGTATCAGTCTGCTTGACTGTGCCGACAGGGACCTTAACGTTACGTGCGACAAGATATGCAACAAGATAACAACTCTGGCCCGCAACCTCGTGGCCACAGGCGAAGAGATATCACGCGAATTCGCCATACCCATAGTGAACAAGCGCATCTCCATCACGCCCATATCTCTCGTTGGCTCGGCATGCTGCAAGATTCCCGCTGACTATGTGCAGATAGCCAAAGCACTGGACAAAGCCGCCAAGACCGTCGGCGTGAACTTCCTCGGAGGCTATTCGGCCATCGTGTCGAAGGGAATGACGAAGAGCGACGAACTGCTCATCCGCTCTATCCCGCAGGCTATGGCCGAGACGGAGCGTATCTGTTCTTCAGTCAACGTAGGCTCAACAAAGACCGGCATCAACATGGACGCAGTACGCCTCCTTGGCGACATAATACTGCAGACGGCAGAAAAGACGAAGGAGCAGGACTCTCTGGGCTGCGCAAAGCTGGTAGTGCTCTGCAACGCACCTGATGACAACCCCTTCATGGCTGGAGCCTTCCACGGAGTGAGTGAGGCCGACGCTATTATAAATATAGGTGTCAGCGGTCCCGGTGTGGTGAAATATGCCCTTGAGCAGATGGACAAGGTTGCCATGAAGGAGAAGGAGGACGGTCTGGCAAACTTCGAGACTCTCTGCGAGACCATCAAGAAAACCGCCTTCAAAATCACCCGCGTAGGACAGCTCGTGGCACAGGAGGCATCAAAGCGTTTGGGCGTGCCCTTTGGCATCATCGACCTCTCGCTGGCCCCTACGCCAGCTATTGGCGACTCTGTTGCCGACATTCTGCAATGCATCGGAGTGGAGCGTGCTGGAGCGCCAGGCACTACGGCAGCCCTCGCCCTGCTCAACGACCAGGTGAAGAAGGGCGGTGTGATGGCATCATCCTATGTCGGCGGCCTGAGCGGAGCCTTCATCCCCGTATCAGAAGACCAGGGCATGATAGACGCCGTGAAGGAAGGAGCGCTGACCATTGAGAAGCTGGAGGCTATGACATGCGTCTGCTCCGTTGGTCTCGACATGATTGCCATCCCCGGCGATACGAAGGCAACGACCATTGCTGGCATCATAGCCGACGAGAGCGCCATAGGAATGGTGAATCAGAAGACTACTGCCGTTCGTATCATACCCGTCATAGGCAAGACCGTAGGCGACACCGTAGAGTTTGGAGGACTGCTGGGATATGCACCCATCATGCCAGTCAACACCTTCAGCTGCGACAGGTTCGTAAACCGCACAGGAAGAGTGCCGGCTCCGATACACAGTTTCAAGAACTAAAGAGGCAAGAAAGCCTTGGACATCCTTGAACCTCATATTGATTCCTATTAGAACAACAATAACAACCAAACCAAACAACCAAACCAAACAACCAAAACGAAAATGAAAAAGATTCGCGCTGCCGTAGTGGGTTACGGTAACATTGGTAAGTTTACCATTGAGGCACTTGAGGCCAGTGAAGACTTCGAGATTGCAGGTGTAGTACGTCGTAACGGCGCAGAGAACAAACCTCTGGAGCTCACACCTTATAACGTAGTAAAGGACATCACCGAGCTGAAGGACGTTGACGTAGCCATCCTCGCTACTCCTACACGCTCTTGTCAGGAGTATGCGGAGAAGATTCTCGCTATGGGTATCAATACCGTAGACTCATTCGACATCCACACATCCATCGTAGACTATCGCCGTACACTCATGCCAATATGCCAGAAGAACGGTAGCGTAGCCGTCATAGCAGCTGGCTGGGACCCAGGTTCCGACTCTGTTGTGCGCACCCTCATGCAGAGCCTCGCACCAAAGGGTCTCTCCTACACCAACTTCGGCCCCGGACGCTCTATGGGCCACTCCGTTTGTGTGCGCTCAAAGGCTGGCGTGAAGGATGCTCTCTCTATGACCATCCCTGTTGGTGAGGGCATACACCGCCGCATGGTATACGTAGAGCTGGAAGAGGGAGCCGACCTCGCTGAGGTTACAAAGGCTATCAAGTCCGACCCATATTTCGCCAACGATGAGACACACGTCTTTGCCGTTGACTCTGTTGACGACCTCAACGACGTGGGTCACGGTGTGAACCTCGTGCGCAAGGGTGTGAGCGGAAAGACCCACAACCAGATGCTGGAGTTCAACATGAAGATAAACAACCCAGCCCTGACGGCACAGGTGCTCGTCAATGTTGCACGCGCCTCTTTGCGTCAGCAGCCTGGTTGCTACACCATGATTGAGATTCCTGTGATAGACTATCTCCCAGGAGACCGCGAGACTCTTATTTCGCACCTTGTATAGTTATCAGTAACTAATAACTTTGCGAAGTAGGGTGTTCAATTTGTTGTACCCAGGGACGTGGGCGTCTCGCCCGCGACAGAAAATTGTTAGATATCTCTGTGCACACATCAGCGTAATATGCCTCACGGCATCGCGGGTGTTTCTGCCCCCCGGGAAACGGGGGAAGTGAAGGGGGTTGTACCACGTCCCTGGCCTCAGCAAGACTTGAGCGTACCAAAATGGGGAACATCAAA
>CAJOOC010000032.1 GCA_905236165.1 uncultured Prevotella sp.
AGCTTCGCTGACCCGCTCAGGATGCTCCTTGAAACGACAAGCGTTTCATAGTCGCCTCATTCGGGGTTCGTGTAATTCGCGTAATTCGTGGTCGTTATAGACATCCGAAACTTCAATTATTTAATTGGTGAATTCCTGCCAAGACTTTATCTGTAGCGTCTCGAGTGGTCGCTCGCAGAATGCCTTGATGAATGCAGAAGCCAGTCGTGCGTTGGTAATCAGCGGGATGTTGTGGTCAATAGCACCACGACGTATCTTATAACCGTTGGTCAGCTCGCGCTTCGTATGGTTCTTCGGAATATTGATGATAAGGTCGAAGGCATGGTCATGTATCATGTCCATTACATTCTTTATGTCCTTATGGTTCTCGTCAGGCCATCCTACTGCTATGGCCTTGATGCCGTTGGCCTCGAGGAACTTCGCAGTACCCTCCGTAGCATAGATGGTATATCCACTCTTCTGCAGAGCTACGGCAGAATCCAAGAGGCTGGCCTTCTCCTTTGTGCCACCCGAAGAGAGCATGATGCCCTTATCCTTTGAAGGAATCTTATAGCCCGTAGCAATCATGGCGTTGAGCAGAGCCTCCTCGTAGGAGTCGCCCAGACATCCTACCTCACCCGTTGACGACATGTCGACACCCAGAACAGGGTCGGCATTTGAGAGACGCGCGAAGGAGAACTGGCTGGCCTTCACGCCCATGCGGTCGATGTCGAAGGCCGACTTGTCCGGCTTCTGGTAAGGAGCGTCGAGCATTATCTTCGTGGCCGTCTCTATGAGGTTGCGCTTGAGCACCTTGCTGACGAATGGGAACGAACGTGAAGCGCGCAGGTTACACTCTATCACCTTCACCTCGCGGCCCTTGGCAAGATACTGTATGTTGAACGGACCTGAGATATTGAGTTCCTTGGCAATTGCGCGCGACATCTTCTTTATCTGCCTGATAGTGGCAAACTTGATGTCCTGTGCGGGGAAGACCATCGTGGCATCGCCAGAGTGAACGCCGGCATACTCTACATGCTCCGAAATGCCATATTCCACCACTTCGCCGTTCTGCGCCACACCGTCGAACTCTATCTCGTTGGTCTCGGTCATGAACTGGCTGATGACCACTGGGAATTCCTTTGACACCTCAGAGGCAGCAGCAAGGAAGCGCTCCAACTCCTCATCGGTGTAGCATACGTTCATGGCAGCACCAGAGAGGACGTATGAAGGACGTACAAGCACGGGATAACCCACCTCATCGATGAACTTCTTCACATCTTCCATGCTTGTCAGGGCGCTCCACTTTGGCTGGTCGATGCCCAGCTGGTCGAGCATAGCTGAGAACTTACCGCGGTTCTCGGCACGGTCGATGCTGACAGGGCTGGTACCCAGGATGGGCACACTCTGACGGTAGAGCTTCATGGCCAGGTTGTTAGGTATCTGACCACCCACGCTGACGATGACACCGCGAGGGCTCTCAAGGTCTATCACGTCGAGAACGCGCTCAAAGGACAGCTCGTCGAAGTACAGACGGTCACACATGTCGTAGTCGGTACTCACCGTCTCGGGGTTGTAGTTTATCATGATAGACTTATAGCCCAGCTTGCGTGCCGTCTGTATGGCGTTGACCGAACACCAGTCGAACTCCACCGAAGAGCCGATGCGGTAAGCGCCTGAACCAAGGACAATTACCGACTTCTCATTCTTGTAGTAGTTGATGTCGTAACCCTCTACGGAATAAGTCATGTAGAGGTAGTTGGTGAGGTCAGGATGCTCGCTGGCCACCGTTGGTATGCGCTTTACGGCTGGCAGGATGCCCTGCTTCTTGCGGTACTCACGCACCTGCAGGTTCTCCTTCTCCATATTGGTGCCTGTAGTCTTCAGCACGAAGCGTGCTATCTGGAAGTCAGAGAAGCCAAGAATCTTGGCCTGTCTCATAACTTCAGGCGTGATGTCCTCTATCTTGTCATAGCCCTGCAGCTTATGCTTGAAGTTTACGATATTCTTCATCCTCTCGATGAACCAAGGGTCAATCTTCGTCAGTTCGAAGAGACGCTCAATGGTGTAGCCCTTCTCCAAAGCCTGAGCGATGGCGAAGATACGCATATCGGTAGGGTTTGCCAGCTCCTCGTCAAGGTCGTCGAAGGTGATGTGGTCGTTGCCCACGAAGCCGTGCATGCCCTGCCCAATCATTCGCAGGCCCTTCTGGAGCATTTCCTCGAAGGTACGGCCTATCGACATTATCTCGCCCACAGACTTCATGCTTGAGCCAATCTTGCGTGACACACCTGTGAACTTCGTAAGGTCCCAGCGAGGTATCTTACAAATCATATAGTCGAGCGATGGTGCCACGTATGCAGAGTTCGTGGTGCCCATCTCGCCAATCTGGTCGAGCGTGTAGCCCAGTGCTATCTTCGCTGCTACGAAAGCCAGAGGATATCCTGTAGCCTTTGATGCCAGAGCCGATGAGCGGCTCAGACGTGCATTGATCTCGATGATGCGGTAGTCGTTGTTCTCTGCATTGAAGGCGAACTGTATGTTACACTCACCCACGATGTTCAGGTGACGCACACACTTGATGGTGATATCCTGCAGCATCTTCACCTGCTCCTCGGTAAGGGAGCATGTAGGAGCCACAACGATTGACTCGCCGGTATGGATGCCCAGTGGGTCGAAGTTCTCCATCGACGCAACGGTGAAGCAATGGTCGTTACTGTCGCGGATGCACTCGAATTCTATCTCCTTCCAGCCTTTCAGCGACTCTTCCACCAGCACCTGTGGAGCAAAGGTGAAGGCCGACTCGGCTATCTCGATAAACTTCTCCTCGTTGGGGCATACTCCAGAACCCAGGCCACCCAGAGCGTAGGCAGAGCGTATCATGATGGGGTAGCCTATGCGGCGAGCCGTAGCAATAGCATCGTCAAGGGTCTCGCAGGCCTGAGAAACAGGCACCTTGAGATCTACCTTGTTCAGTTCCTTAACGAAAAGGTCTCTGTCCTCAGTGTTCATGATGGCCTCAACACTCGTGCCGAGAACCTGAACGCCATACTCCTTCAGTATTCCTTTCTGATAGAGCTCCGTGCCACAGTTCAGGGCTGTCTGACCGCCAAAGGCAAGGAGGATACCGTCAGGGCGTTCCTTCTTTATCACCTCGGTCACAAAATATGTGTTTACCGGCAGGAAATACACCTTGTCGGCAATACCCTCACTGGTCTGTATCGTAGCCACGTTAGGATTAATGAGAACCGAGCGTATGCCCTCTTCACGCAAGGCCTTCAGAGCCTGCGAACCAGAATAGTCAAACTCGCCTGCCTGGCCGATTTTCAGAGCGCCAGAACCCAAGACAAGTACCTTCTTCAATTTACTTTCCATTGTCGTTAAGATATTATTGATGTTTTATATACCTATTATATAGGTGGGTTCTATTAATTCCCACTTAGAGTTTAACATTGGCGCGCCTTCTTCCTTTTCGGCTGCTTTTTGCTTTTATACGTGACATCTTGTCAAGTCTCATCGGTCATATAGCCCGCTATACTCCCTTTTCAACTTACAATCTGTCACTGTCTAAAAATCAAATATCAGCGCGAGCGAATTAATAGAGCCCACCTATACTTAGTTTTCAACCCACAAAGGTACACAATGTTTTTCAATCTCACAAATAAATGAGAAAAAAACTTGATAAACGACAGATAATACATACACTCTGTTAAAAAAAAATAGTAACTTTGCGCAACAATTGCGAAAACAGCAAACAAACGACTAAGACGATACATGAAAAAGAATCTAATATTAACGGTCTGCCTGACATGTGGGATGGCAACAGCAAACGGTCAGACTACCGCAGGGGGCATCTCTCACGAGATGCTTAAGGACATTCAGAAAGAAGTCAAGGCACAGCCTATGAACAAGGCACTGGTGAATGCCGTTGCCGCCAACAGCATTGATGCCCTTGCCGCCAACCGTGACAATGCCGGTGCACTCGATACCTACTTCAGCGTAGAGACGGCAAAGCAGTCTATCACCGACCAGAAGTCATCTGGCCGCTGCTGGATGTTCAGCGGACTGAACGTGCTGCGTTCCAACTACACCCAACAGCATGACTCGGTGCAGATAGAGTTCTCCCAGGCATACCTCTTCGTATGGGACCAGCTGGAGAAGGCCAACCTGATGCTGCAGGGCTGTGTGGACAACGCCAAGAAGCCCATCGACGACATACGCGTACAGTTCTTCTTTAAGAACCCTATAGGCGACGGTGGCACCTTCTGCGGTGTCAGCGACCTTGCAGAGAAATACGGTCTGGTGCCTACTGAGGTGATGCCCGAGAGCTTCAGTAGCGACAACACCTCGAAGGCGCGTCAGCTCATCTCTTCAAAGCTGCGCGAATACGGTCTCCAGCTGCGCGATATGGCAGCGAAGAACAGCAAGCAGTCAAGCATCGACAAAGCCAAGACACAGATGCTGGCACAGATATTCAAGATGATAACCATGACAATGGGCGAGCCACCACAGAAGTTCACCTATGCCTTCAAGGACAAGAACGGCAAGCCCCTCGGCCCTGCAAAGGAATATACCCCGCTGTCGTTCTATCAGGAGATGGTGGGAGGTCCCATCAACGGCACCTTCATCATGGCTATGAACGACCCGCGCCGTCCCTACTACAAGACATACGAGGTGGAGTATGACCGCCACACTTACGACGGCCACAACTGGAAATATGTCAACCTTCCAATGGAGGATATAGAACTGATGGCCATCGCCTCGCTGAAGGACGGACGAAAGCTGTACAGCAGCTATGACGTAGGCAAATGCCTCGACCGCAAGCGCGGATATGCCGATACGGAGAATTTCGACTACGAAGCGCTCTTCGGCACTACCTTCACGATGGACAAGGCACAGCGCATCTCGACCTTCGACAGCGGCTCCACACATGCTATGACCCTGACGGCAGTAGACCTTGATGAGAATGGCAAAGCCAGGAAATGGAAGGTAGAGAACTCATGGGGAGCCTCATGGGGACAACAGGGATGCCTGATAATGACAGACCGCTGGTTCCGCGAGTATATGTTCCGACTCGTGGTAGATAAAAAGTATGTACCAGAGAACATTCTCAAGGCCGCTGAGACAAAGCCTGTCATGGTAATGCCCGAAGATCCGCTCTTCCTGCCTGACGAATAAGGTGGGTTCTTCCCACATTAATCATATTTCAACGAAACATCACACATACAATGAAAAAGAAATACATATCGCCACGTATTGAGACGATAAAGCTGAAACTAAACCATCTCATGCTCGTCAACAGCAATACTCCTGCCAAAGTAAGGTCGCTGGACACCGAAGCAGTGGGTGGAGAGCAAAACGACGATAACACACTGACAGGAAACGACGTCTTTTTATAGTGAAGAGTGAAAAGTGAAAAGTGAAAAGTGAAAAGTGAAAAGTGAAAAGTGAAGAGTGAAAAGTGAAGAATCGGCTTAGCCGTTTTTAGTCAAGAATGAAAAGTTTTTCCCTTAAACATTTACCTTTGATCTGCTCTACAGAGGAGCTTGGCAGGCTTCCGGCAGGCAAGCTGTTAATCAACACGATTAACGCCCATTCATACAATACCGCCCGTAAGGACAGTGCCTTTGCAGAGGCTCTGCAGCAGGGCGATGCCCTCGTGCCCGACGGCATGAGCATCGTCAAGGCGTGCCGATGGATTAATGCCGACAGCAAACCCGTGCAGCGCATAGCTGGCTGGGACCTGTTCTGCTATGAGATGTCAAAGGCAAAGGGTACGGTGATGTTTCTCGGTTCGAGCGAAGAGACTTTGGAGAAAATCTGCACGAAGGCCATGAAGGAGTATCCGTGGCTGAAGGTGGTGACCTATTCCCCACCCTACAAAGCGGAATTCAGCGATGATGACAACAAGGCGATGATAGAAGCCGTCAACAGTGCCAACCCCGACCTGCTGTGGATAGGCATGACGGCACCGAAGCAGGAGAAATGGGCCTACAGACATTGGAAGGAGCTGGATATCCATTGCCATTGCGGCACAATAGGAGCCGTCTTCGACTTCTATGCCGGCAACACGCGCCGCGCACCAATATGGTGGCAGAAGCACGGACTGGAATGGCTCTACCGACTCATCAAAGAGCCCAGACGCCTGTGGAGAAGGTATATCATCGGCAATGTGAAGTTCCTGATGTATATGGCAGGAGAAAGATAATTCCTAATTTTCAATTTTCAACTTTCAATTTTCAATTTGCTACTACCATACCATAAGAAAGGCGTCATAGAGTGTGGCTGCGACGAGGCGGGACGCGGATGTCTTGCCGGAAGCGTGTTTGCTGCTGCGGTGATACTGCCCAAGGACTATCATAACGACGTGCTGAACGACTCCAAACAACTGACGGAGAAGACGCGCTATGCCCTGCGTGAAGAGATAGAGCGTGATGCCATAGCGTGGGCTGTAGGTGTGTGTACGCCAGATGAGATAGACCGCATCAACATTCTTCATGCCTCGTATCTCGCTATGCACCGAGCCATAGACCAACTGAAGGTGCGTCCCGAAGCACTACTCATCGACGGAAACAGGTTCGACCCATACTATCCCAGCATGGACCATAGCACCATTGACTGCTATGAAAACCAACCCATACTGTTCACAGAGCCTCCCCTACCCTACACCACTATAATAAAAGGTGACGGCAAATACCTCTCCATCGCTGCTGCATCGATTCTGGCGAAGACATATCGCGATGACTATATGAACAAGTTGGCAGAGGAGTTTCCGCAGTATGACTGGCAGCAAAACAAAGGCTACCCGACACCGAAGCATCGGGCAGCCATCAAAGAATTCGGGACAACGCCATATCACAGAATGACGTTCAACTTTTATAGTTGAGAATTGAGAATTGAAAATTGAGAATTGAGAATTGAGAATGATGATTACTGGAGAACCTCATCGCTCCAGCCCAATTCTCAATTCTCAATGGTCAATTTTCAATGGTCAATAATAAAAGTACGCCTGTCCATTTGTATCTATGCCGCAGGCGGAGACGGTGACTCGCGTTTCACGACTGTTATTGTATAGCGTTGTGGTGAAGCGCCCGTCTGCCTCGAGTTTGGCGTTAGGGTTCCAATACAGGGTGCGGCGATAGTCCGTGGGTTCCTTGGGCGTAGCCTTTGAATAGTCAGGGCTATAACACTCCTCGGGATATGTGATACCATCGAGCACGTAACGTCGGTCACGGTAGGTATAGCGGCTTGTGCCCTCAGGCGTGGGAACGAAGTCGAGGGTCACATCTGCCACATGCGTATCTACTACAGCACCAGAGTCGGTGCGCAGTTCATAGTCGGTGAAGACGCGCACATCCTTGAGGTTCTTCAGATGAAGCTTATTGAACAGAGCCCACTCCGTAGCAGGCTTGTCAAACTCTGAGTTCATAGGTGTATAGTTGCGATAGAACGTCGATTCCTCCACCATAGCGCGGATATTGAACATATTCCTGCGGCCCATGTTGCCACAGAGATACGTAGAGACAGCCATAGGGAAGCGGTTCATATCAAACACACCGAACATCAGACCATAGTCCGTAACATCGTTGTACAGGGAGTAGATATCCCTCACCATCGCTGGCTTGGTCATATCTATTCTGCGACGCCCGCGACGACGGGCCTTGACGATGACGGTCTGAAGTCTGTGGTCACCGGCCAGCTTGCTGTTGGCAGGGATATTCTCATCATCCTCATCAAAGAACTCCAGTTCTGGGGAGTTCACCTGATACCACGAATAGGGCTGTGAGAAGATGGGGAATATCATGTCTCGCTTGATGAAGAAGTCGGGGAAGGCGCGCTCATTAGCGAAGTCCTTATCATGACGGCTCATATTCTTGCTCACAGAGTCGGCAGGGGTGTAGGCCTTCAGGAAGAGTATCGCCGTATCATAATAGTCCGGCAGGTTGATGATGAAGTGTCCGTTCTTGTCGGTACGCATGGAGGCCTCGGCCAGGTCGCCATCCTTGGCGATATTCGACTCAACGATGACGGAACGCCTGATATGCCCGCTGCCCAGCTTCTGGTCATTCTGCGTGGCATACTCCACATCGCTGTCGTTAGTGCTGTTGTCGGCAAGGGCATCATAGTCCTCCACGTATTCACCCTGACGCACACTCTCCGGTTCGTTTGCCGCGCCACCATTCGCGACCTCAGCCGTTGCCAGCATCTGATCTTCCACAGTAGAAGAGCCCTTGAGTGCACGGGTGAGGTCTGCGGCCTCCATAGTGCTGGCGATATCGGGGAGGGTATACACCGTTCCCTCGAAGGTAAGACGACGCTCAGGCAAGTAGCGCAACTTCTGGACACGCTTATACCTTCGCCATCCCTGCACCTTCATCAGGAGGTCGAGATTCTTCACGGCCTTTGACACCGTAGCGGCATCGGCAGCCTTCTCACCCTGCATGGCAGGAAAATACTGGGCAGGATAGGGAATGAAGCCCTTCAGCTCTGAGCTCAACAGCATATCGGTCATGATATTGCCGTTGTCATATCCAGGTTCGTCGGTCTGCGCATCATGCACGGAGATGCTGACGGTGCGAAGAGTTGACGCTCCGCCGCTGACGCTCAGCTGCACAGGGGAATAGGGTGACAGCGTAGTGGACTTCCCCACCCTCTCGTTGCCTGTACCAGTGGTCATATCCACCTGAAGCGGCTTGCCATAGTCATTATTGTTTATGAAGAAGAGTCGCGAGGCCAAGGGCCGTGCCTCTGCATCATAGACAATCAGCTCGTTGACACCTGTAGGCAGGTCCTTCAACGATATTGTCGCATTACCTTTGAGACGCTCAAAGGTGATAAGCTTGCCTCGACACATCACCATATATGCTGAAGCCGTAACGCCCTTGCTCTGAATCTTGGCCGTATGGTTTGCTGCATCGTAGGCTATACTCGCTCCGCTCTGCTCCGTATCGGGAAGGGTGAAGGTCCAGTTCTTGTCATTCCAATGCACAGTGACCTTTGCAGCAGAGGCCTGCGGCGTGATGGTAAACTCACCCTTGCCAAGATGTGACGTAGCAATGGTACGTCCATCAGAAAGCTTGCCCTCAATGTCTATAAGCTCTCCGTTATTGTCCCTCACCTCAAAGGCCACATTGCAGGGTACGCCCTGAACGAGATGGCCTCCCTCGGGATAGAACGAAACAGATATCGTCTTATGTTCCTTCAGCACACGCGTCTTGGGGCGTTTCATCATGTAACGCTCGCTGAAGTCACCCTTCGTGGATGGCTTCTGATAAACTGGGAAGACACGGGAATATAGTCCCTCGAAGTCACGGAAGAAATCAGCAGCGGCCTGTGCACCATAGAACTTCAAGCGGTCGTGGGACGTATAGTCGCGGTGCGTCACATTGAAGTTCAGCTGCCAGCGCGTATATGCCCTCACCTCATAGAAGCCAGAATAGAGAGAGTCAGGCAGTGCAAACTGTCCGCATGTGGCTCCTGCATCGCTGACGTGGATGTGCTGACGCTCCACAACGTAGCCGTCAGGCGAGAGCAGCTCCACATAGAGCAGTCTGGAATAGTTGGTAGGCTTGAGGTTGTCGGCCCTCACTACGTATGCCTTATACCACAGGGTGTCGCCGATGAAATAACAGTTGTTGTCGGTATGTACATAAACCTTCTCCTGCACCTGTGGCTTGTCGCGCAGAAGAGCCTGGAGGTCGTCCAAAGCATCGGCGCTTGCCAGCAGAGGCAGGAGAAGGAGAAAGGATAGTAGGTTTCTTTTCATTTGTGAGTAATAATGAGTTTTCTATAGTTTCTATACTATCTGGAGTTTCTATAGATTCTATAGTTTCTATAGTTCCAGGCTTTTCCCGTCAACAGTATAACGCTTGCCTGCTTTCTCTATCACGATGCGGCCATTGTCGAGATATTTGGCAGGGATATCGGCGGGTGCTTCCTTGATGGTGATGCCATCTATTCCTGTGACGATATCTCCGGCTTCAAGTTTAATGCAGTCGTACATTATTCCGTCTTTGCTGCCTCCGCCGCTATAGGTGAAGGATATGGTGTTATCACCCACCTTAAGGCCGGTATTGATAAAGTCTGTTGTAAAGACATAGTGACGCCCGCTGTTCACGGCACTGCGGTATATGCAAGCATCGTTGATTCCTGGCTTCCATGTGGCGCGTGTGGTGCCGTTCACCTTCACCGTGAGCTGTGAGCCGCTACCACTGCAGCCAGCCAGCGAGGTGGTAAGATAAACACGTCCGGCAGGGCGCTCCGCAAGATTGAATTTGATGGTCCACGTGCCGCCCTTCTTCGTCTGAGCATAATACCAGTCTTTCTTAGGGTCACTCTGACCTATTGTGTATGTGAGGTTCTGCGGTACCAGTTCCCATAACCCGTACTGACGTATGGTGTCTGCCATTCTGAACTCGTAGTTGCGGCGGTCGTTCTGGCCTATCATCCACAGCATCTGAGTATATTTCTTCGGTGTCCACTTCACCTCGCCGAGGTTGTTATCGCCAGCCACTACGGCGATGTCGTCCATCTCCAGCATGTCGGTCACCTCGCCTGCCTTGGCGTAAGCAAAAAGGTTATATGTATCAGGACGTACGTTCTTTATCTCAAAGTTGCCGTTCTCGTCCGTGAGAGTCCAGAACTGATAGCCGTGCATCATCTCGATGGGCTCCTTACCCTTCTCCTGTGCCAGGATGATACGCACACTGTCGTTGCGCTGGCCGGTAGTGACATTGAGGTGTCCCTTCACCGTGCCGCGCTCGCGGGGATACAATTCATTCTCAAACCACTGGTAAGGCCACTCCTCAGCTTCTGCAATCGCTTGGTTGCGAGCGTATGTTACTGGATTCGTACTGTATGTAGGGCAAATGACGAACGGTCCATAAAGCTTCTTCTCACCGTCATTGAGCACCATTGCCTGACCGCCGAAGTGCTCGCCCTGAAGCATCTGGATGGTAATGGGCGACTTGCTGGTGGCATGCACAGTCAGCTCCTGACGGTCGCAGCCGCCGTTAAGCCATTCATAGCTCACGGGGATATTGTAGATGCCGTGGTATTGTCCGTTGTTAAGTCCGTGCAGCGTGTCGCGCTCTATGTAGTTTGCCCAATTGTACTTGGTGTATATGCTGCCATCAGCCAAACGGTATGTTGCATCCTGTATCGTATTCTCCTCTTTCTCTGCTTCAGCCATCTCGCTGTTGGATGGTATC
>CAJOOC010000033.1 GCA_905236165.1 uncultured Prevotella sp.
AATCTGACATGACCAAATCCTGAGCAACTTTTTGTTGCTCAGGTACTTATAAAGAAAGTTAAATTAAAGTGCTGCGGAATTTAGGTTCTTTTGAAATCACATTCTTCGATTTGTTGATTTCTATACTTCTATTGTAAGCCAACTTTCTTGGAATAAGGCTGATTTGAATTCATCGTTATACCAGCGAGATGGTGCAATCACAATTTTATCTTTGTTCGGAGAGAGATATTGTGCCCACCAATGAAATGTGCTGTTACTGATAATAAAGTGCTTACATGAAGACATCAATCGCATGAGCTCCCATTGTTCATCTTTTCCAGACTCATAATAGCAGGGGCAACCGTCAACCGTTATGTTTTCCTTAACCCATTTAATGTCATTTGAAAAGAATACGAAGGTTGGATTTTGTACCTTCTCACGCATTAAGTCTATGGCTCGCTCATAGTAATTCTTGTCGCAAACGAAGTATTTTCCTTTTGTTTTTGCATCATCTACGAAATCTCCGCGGCGTATACTTATAGCAACAGATTCTGAGTGTTGAATAGTATTCATTAAATCGTTGTTGTAATCATGCAACGGTTGTTTCGGTTGAAATTCCTCGCACAACAAATCACCGATGCCTTTAAAATACTTCTCGCTTTCTGCAGGACAATTAACGATAAGGTTCTTAACCCATCGATACTTCTTTAATGGAAAGGGATGGTAGCCAAGATTGAGGTAATAAAGTCCAAAGAATGACATTAGTCCTACCCATCTCCTTTCGTAGCGGTCAATCTTAGAAAAGGATGCACCACGTGGATAAAAACGATTGAATAGTTTCCATACAATATATTGGGGGATGCTATAATTGATTGCGTCCTGCTTCTCAATACCCAAAGTTCTGAAGTTTACAAGGGCATTCTCGTTTTTGAGACCAGATAAGAACTGGGAACGATAGATTTCGTCGAAGTTGAATATTATAGTCTCGTTAGGATTGTTTTCCTGTAGCTGCCTAGCAAAAGCATAACGGAAAAACTGATTTCCCAAACGACCACCGCCCATGTTTATGTATATCATCTTTTATTGTCGTTGTTTATAGAATGGATTGCTTGTTAGGCTCGAAAGGGTTGTTAACATGTCCGTATGCTTTTACTATTCTTTCGTCAACTTCTGCTCCAAGCCATATGATTTGGCAATCTTTATTCATGCTTGATACAGCGCTAGAACAGCACGTTATAGCTATGTCAAACTTTAAACCCATCAAAGAAAGCAACTGCTGGGGTGCTTTCGTGTTTAGAATTTCCACTCCAGGATAGGCTTTCTTGTAGTCGAAGTCATCACGCGGATGGAGTTTCACTACAATATTCTCTGCTCCATACTTCTCCACATAAGGTAGGAACAAGTCGCGCTGTTCGCTGAATGAAAAATGAGCGTCTAGACATAGAGGCTGAGAGAAAATGACCCCATTTCGAAAAGCAAGTGCATTCAAATCAATCTTACTGAGATTGTATGCTGAAAGAATAACATTGCGTTTGTCCTCTGAGGCTTCATCCCATAATCGCTGTATGTTGACCTGCTCGTAATTGTACGTTTTCAGACCATCGAAGAATTCTTTGTCTCTATCAGTCGTGAGGATACGTTTTTTGCACCAAGGGTTGTATCCTCTGTAGTGCATTCCAATTCTTCCCGTGAAGAAATTGAAGAAGCGTTCTTTGTGATTTCCGGAATTGTACAGATGTTGACGATAGTCAAAGTTGGTGAAGAAATTGGGGCAGTCCTCCAAGAGAGTATAAGGTAGATTGTCTATCAGCGGTGAAGAGAAGAAAAGATGGTCTTGTGCATATATTTCCGAGCGGCTTAAACTCCAGCGATACTTCAAGCATCTTAACCGGTAAAGGAGTCGTGTCTTATCATCGAAAGACAACATAGGTGGCATCACGACCTTGTTAGGCAATGCTAGTGGCGAAAGGTTGTTTCCAACGTAATATGTAGTGTGTCCAAGCATATCCTCACTAGCATATAGCAAATAAAGAAGGAGAGAGTATGTTGTGTCTCCAATGAAAGAATATTTCATGTGGCCGCTTTCTTGGTTTACCTGTGAGCTCGAATCCATGTCCATAGAAGATGAACTTTTTCCATAAAACCTGTAATCGCTTTTCTTTTCTTTAGGAAACTATAGCAAGAAGAAAACTCTTTCCAGGGCAGGAAACAAGAACCGTCTACAATAGTCTTAGTCCATTCTGTAATATAGAAAGTCTTGAAATCATGGAATCGGTTTTTGTGTAGTGGCGTACCATCAAGCTTTATGGTCTTAGCAAAATCGTCAAACCATATTAGGTTCTGCTCGCGAGCTTTAATACGCTTTATGATTACTTCTTCACTACTATTAGTCGTTATATTCAGACCAGACAATCTAAAGTAAAACAATGTATGTGATATGTTACAAACACCGTTCTTGCTTTCCCTCATTACAGTAATATCATCACTTCCCCATGCTAGAGGGAAATAGACGAACCCTCCTGCAGATTTTAAAGATGACGTTCTGAAAACATAGTTTGCGATGCATTTCAGCCTTCTTCTGCAAAAGAGGTTATAGAGGAAGTCTATCTGTGGTTCATATTCAAGGCTGGGATCATCCATGGCTGTCACGATGCCATTGGCATCTATACGTTTGACATTTGAACGGATGAGGTCCACTTCTGGATGTCTTAAGGTTAATTTGTTTGCCTCTTCAAGAAAAGTTGCTGCATAGATGTCATCATCACTGGCCAATATGAGATACTCTGTATCACACATGTCAATGAGCATGTTCCAGTGTGAGACGAGACTCTTGATGCCCATGTTCTCCGCATTGCGGCGGTAGGTGAAGCGCGGATCCGAGAGATATGGCTCACAGATACTCTTCAAGGATTCTGGTGAACAGTCGTCACTGATGATGACCTTGAAGTCTGTGTATGTCTGGTCTTGGATACTTCGGAGCATTTCGTCAAGGAAACGTCCTTTGTAGGCTGGTAGGAGAAATGTAAATTTCATTGTTGAATTCTGATTGTCTGAGTGCACTGCTAGAACTTGCCATTGATTATTCATTATTTGTCCCTCCTTTCTTTCACGTAATTGATTATATACGTCATTGACTCGTTTTTGGTAAGCCATGAAACAGTCACATAAAACACTATGCCAACAAGAACTTGTATTAGAACATCAAGATATATGTTGATATTAATGCGTCCAACTAGATAAACCAGCGTGGCCATGATAAGGGCGAGGGCAAAATTCGGGGCCACATCCTTCAATTGATCTTTGTAGGAATAGTTAATGTTTTTTTTGTTTGGGTATGAGTTGACAAAATAGACAAAGATGTTGAAGAAAAGCATACCCCACATGATTGCCAGAGGGCTGATTAGCATCGTACCAAGTATCATAAGAAGCATTATCGGCTTTTTGATAAACTCCATATTTAAGATGATATCTATTCTGCCACGTGCTTTTAATGCTTGGATATTGACATTACACATAATACCAATAGCAAGACAGAAGCAGGATAATTGCATAAAAGGGATTGAAGCTGCCCATTTTTCAGTGAAGATAATTATAATGAGTTTGTCTGATATGGCAGCTAATCCGAAGAGCATAGGCATCAGTATGTATGTGCTTATGCGAATAGCTCTACGTAAAGCACGCTTGACAGCTTCTGGGTCATCCTGCATCTTGGATAATGCAGGAAATAGCACACCTTGTATTGTGCTATCAATATTATTACAGACAAGATTGGGAAGGCCTTCACCACGGTTATAGTAGGCAAGGTCAGAAGGTGAGTACTTTAGGCCTAAAGCATAGCCACGCACCTGTGCTGTAGCCGTCCCTATAAATGCCGTTCCCATATAGTGTAGCCCCTGATTGAATAATGGCTTGAACCTTTTGTAAGAGAAACGAAAATGGGGATGCCAATCAATTAGAAAGAATATCACAAGTGTTGTAACTACAGATGAGGACAATCCTTGAAAAACAAGTGCCCACGCGCCATAGCCAGAATATGCTAACGTGAGACCAACGATGGCAGAAACAGCGAGCCCTACAAAGCTGACATAGAAAAACCATTTGAATTTCATCCTGCGTGTGAGAATAGATCCTTGTACACCACCCAAAGCTCCAAGTGGCATGCCTAAGGCACTAACACGAATTATGTCACAAAGCAGGGGCTTATCAAACAACAGTGCAAAATATGGCGCAGAGAAGAATGTTATTACGTAAATGATGCAGGAAAATACAAGTTGTGTGGTAAACAAAGTGTCAAAATCCAAACTATCAGCATCTTTCTTTTGTATTAAAGCGGGTCCCAGTCCACCATCTGAAAAAATAGCAAATAGCATGGTAAACATCCCCGCAAGAGCCACCACTCCGTAATCATCCGGTGACAGAATACGAGCGAGGATAACCGAGACAATGAAACTCACCGACTGGTTGCCTATCTTCTGCATGAACTGCCAAAACATGCCGCTGACAGTCTGTTGCTTTAGGTTTTCCTCCAATTCTCTCTATTGCGCGTTGTAATTGCAGATATAAGGGTCAATTTGGCTGACGCTTTCATCCATATCAAGCCACGCACGAGCGCAGGCTAGATCTAAACCATCATCTATGTCACAACCAGTACGCTTGTCAACGATAAACTTATAGGGATTTGAACCGTGGAAATATGCCCATTCTATCATTTTCTTTCGTGGTGCAATCAGGATTCCGTCTGTCACGAAATATAGAGTAGGCAGTTTCTGGCTTGGTACGTGTTTCAGGCCGAGTTCATAGTTGAGCGGACCATCTTCGTTCCAAATGTACCGTTTAAAGCTCTCTACGGACATAAGAGAGTCGAATCCTTCTTCTAAAGCAGGGTAATAAGCCTCTATTGCTGCGCGGTAATCTTTAGGAAACACTAATGGTGAGGTGCAGGTAGCCCACAGAATGTCATCTCCATCAACGCTTTCTGCGATATGTCGCACTACTTCTCCGAATGTCTTGGTTTTCTCGTCACAATATTCAGGTGCTCGTTTATGTGTATTGGCTCCTGCAGATTCTGCCATAGCAAGCATGACATCAGAATCCGATGAAACAACAATATTTGAGATTTCCTTAACTTCCTGTAATTGTCGAATTTTGTTTATGAGAAGATTAGTTCCAGCAAAAGGAGCAATGTTCTTATTCTTGAGGCGGGTACTACCTGCACGAACAGGAATAATAGCGGTTATTTGTCTCATGTTAATTTGTTTGTTTAGGTTGAGTAGAAATGCGTCTATTCCAAATATTTTTTTGATTTGAAATCTTGCTTGATGGTGATTTGGACAAATTGTTTATAACGTTGTAAAACATTGTACATTGCATTGTAATCTATGATTTATCATGCAGGAATCGTTGTTTCTTTTTTTGCGCCTATTATCATGCATATGGGTATAAGCTTTGAACTGTACGCTTAACTTAACTGCTTTTTGTCCATAGCTCTTAAATGCTGCGGAGCATCTCGTCAAAGAAACGTCCTTTAAATGCAGGGAGGAGGAATGTGTATTTTGACATGATTGTGAATATTGAATTCTGTTTGTGGCAGTTTCTACAGACTATTGAAGCGTATGCCCGTCTTTGAGGCAAACCTTACGGGGCTATAGAAATAATGTCTGGGAATTAAGGCAACGGAACGTGCGTTCGAGGAACTTCTCCGCATTGTAGCATGGGATGATGACGCTAATTCTAATCATGTGTTGTGTTTTACGCAAAGTTGGAACTTTGCTCCTACGAAAACGGGAACGTTAACGTTAACGATAACGGGAACGCTCGCGAATGCGACCATGAGCCGCACGCTGATGTTGCCTCTGCGGGGAGGCGATGCGGAACAGGAAGCATTAAGAGGGTCAGCAAAGCTAACTGGAAATTATTTTTCTCGCAAAGGAAAGGTTGGTCTCTTCGAGACGTCTTTGCCAGTGCTGCCAGTCTTTGGGTATGCCAACATGCCCCAGTCTTGCGTCATATGCATGGCTGACGATGTAAGCAGCCTCTTTACGCAAAGGGCAAGGGTTGCGCTTTGCGCTAGTTCTCATTTGATTCTTTATACGAATCAATAATCTTCTGAATTTGAATGGTTAATGTTGGAATGATGTTCTTCGCAACATCCCAAACAATATAATAGTTTACTCCCATGTAATCATGGACGAGCCTGTCTCGCATGCCGGCCATCTCGCGCCATGAGATGCTTTGCCATGCATATTTGACATCGGCGGGAATCTTTTTCGTCGCTTCACCAATAATGGAGAGGCTGCGCGTAACAGCTCGTTTCAACGTCTCATCGCGCAGGAACTGCTCTATCCGCATCTCTTCTGTTATAACGGAGTGCACATAAAGACACTCGTCCAGAATGTGCTGGAGATATGGGAGATATGACTTATACATATTCGACCTCACTTAATATGACGTTACCGATATAAGGGCTAAGGCCTTTGCGAGTAACCACATCAAGTTTGTTGTGCTTGAAGTTGTCTTCCAATATGCGGCATGCATATATGAAATTGTGGTAGGTCTCTTGCTTAGTATCGAAATCGATAAGGATATCAATGTCACTTGTTGCCGTATTTTCATCGCGTACGGTAGAGCCGAAAAGTCCTAATTGCGTGACACCGACTGCACGGAGCTGGTCTTTCAGTGAAGACAGGCGTTTTATGACGGAATTTTTTTTCATAAGTGTTTTGGATTAATGGCAGGAGAACCTGCCTACGAACGCTCGAAAAGACGACCATGACATGCACGCCGACGATGCCCCTGCGGGAAGGTGTAGCAGGTCAGGGAGTATTAAGAGTGTCAGCGAAGCTAACGTTGACGTTAACGATAACGAAAACCGGGAAGCCCCGTCCCTAGGGATGAGTGATTAAAGCTGGCTGATGTCCTCTTCAGTCAGCCCGAGACTTTGTGCTATTATTTCTATGGGTACACCATTAGACTTCAGACTGCGTGCATTTGCCAGCTTCTCCTCAAGCCTGCCTTCAGCCCTGCCTTCAGCCCTGCCTTGCGATAGCCCCTCTTCCCTTCCTTGCGAGAAGCCCTCTTCCCTTCCTTGTGAGAGACCCTCTTCGCGTGCTGTGTCGATTACGTCGTTCTGTATCATCAGGGCATCAACGTGTCGGTCATAGGAGTCACGCTCGTCCTTGGTCATTTTGAGATATGCCAGCTTCTGGCGTGCTTCCTGCAAGCCAAAACGTGTATTTTTGTTGGTAATGCGGTAACAGACCGTCGATTACGTTGTGATAGTTACTCCATTACGTTGTAATAGACCGTCGATTGGATGGTAACAGACCGTCGATTGCGAGGTGATAGTTACTCTATTGCGTTGTAAAAGGGCCACTTTTGAGAGGCAAAAGGGCAACTTTTGGTAGGTAAAAGGGCAACTTTTAGGTGGTAAAAGGGCCACTTTTACATGGTCGAAGGGCGTCTTCGAGGAGGTCGAGGGGCTTCTTCGAGGTTGTCGAGGGGCGTAGATGAACGTTAACGATAACGATAACGAAAACGGTAACTGTTGTTCGTGAAGAACATGTAATCGACCATTAATTTGTCATGAATTATTTTTTTTTTTTTACCTCCACCTCCACCTTTTCATTGTAAGGTTCCCTGAATCAGGGTGTTGAGTTGGTGGAGGTTGCTTTTAGCCTCCACCAATGCGGTGTCTCTTGTTTGTAAATCTCTTTGAATCAGGGAAATATATTGGTGGAGGTTATTTTGAACCTCCACCGCTACAACTATCTTGAAACGAGATGGTTAGGTGGGAATGGTGGAGGTGGAGGTTTGTTTTTAATTTTCCGTCTGTGATTGTCGTGGTGATGGTATCTTTTCTTCAATTTTATACGCCATAGCGTATTTTGTCTTCTTTACCTCATAGCCGAATGTACGTAGCACTTTACCTAATGCCAGATTAGGGTTACTTGATATGTTGGCGTAAGGGAATGCCCTTAATAGTTTTGACAGGATGTCGCCCAACATAATGTACGGGGCATCTTCTGATGTTTCCTCGGGTGGAAGGAATGTCTGGCGGATCATTGTCTCGAAGTCCTTGACCTGCTGGAAGCGTTTGTTGCGTTCCATGAGGTGCTGGTTCTCGGTCTCGGTGAGCCAGTGGCGCTGGCCGTCTTTGAGCTCGGCGACGAGCTGGGCGTAGATCTGGTTGTGGCTGATGCGGCCACCATTGTCTATCTCGTCGGCATAGACGCAGACGAAGCGGCGCGAGCCGGTGGGGTCGACCAAGGGACGCAGGTTGTTGGTGGTGGCGATGAACGAGGCGAAGCGCTGGCGCTGTTCCATCACCTTGCCGTAGGGTGGGCGCATCTTCACATCGTGCTTCGAGAGGAGGTATTTCAGTATGGGCTGTTGGCTCTTCTTCAAGGCATCGAACTCATCGATGTTGATGAGGGCGAAGCTGGACATTGCGATGAAGATGTCGTTGTCGTTCTTCATGGAGATGCGGTCGTTGTAGTACGTCTGCAGGTACTCCGGCAGCAGCCTGCGGCAGAACGTGGTCTTGCCCGAGCCCTGCGGACCTATCAGCAGGGGTACGATGGCATTGCCGTGCTGGCGGTTCGTGCCCTGCCACTGTGCCACCATCGAGAGCATCCACACATGAAAGAGGTGTTCCCAATGCTTATCGTCGGTCTTCACGCGGCGTGCCAGCGGAGTGATGCGGTCCTTTTTGTCCCATGCCGGGAGGTTGCTCAGGTAATCGGCCATAGGCTCGTAGAGCGGTATGAGGTTGCTGTCGATATAGCGGTTGATGTCCCTGTCCCATGAGTCTACGCCAGCCTTCAAGGCGTTGATAGACATTGTGTTACGCGCCTTCTGGTCGAGTGGGGCGAAGCTGTATGCCACACCCAGATGCTTGTACTCCGGCACGCCCGTCATCACGTTCATCCTCAGGAGATAGTGCTCCTTCAGATAGGCTTCCGTCTTAAATGTCAGTAGCGCTGAAGGGCGCATATATTTAAGAGGTATGCTCTTGAGGTACTTGCGCAGGTAGGCCGTGTGGAATACGCTCTTGATGATGTCTTCGTTCCAACCGAAGTTACTCTGGAAACGCGCCATCCTCACGGCAAACTCCTGCGGCAGGCCCATCTCATTGCAGCCTGCGGCAAGGCCCTCAAGGACGGCAACGGCATAGAGCTCGTCGTCCTCTTTGTCGCGGTATTTCTCCAACTGCTCGTTGAGGCAGTCGTGAAAGCGCCTGATCCAGCTTTCCTGCTGCGTCATCCCAGGCACCTCCTGAGGGTTGTGGTAATCGCTTATCTCGGATATAGTCATGTCACACTGAAAGATTGTTTTTTTGTCACACAGAAATCACAGAAACCACGGAAATAGTTAAGTCACGCTGAAGGGTTGTTTTTTGTCACACGGAAATCACGGAAACCACGGAAATAGTTAAGTCACGCTGAAGGGTTGTTTTTTGTCACACGGAAATCACGGAAACCACGTAAAGAGTTAAGTCACACTGAAGGATTATTCTTTTGTCACACAGAAATCACAGAAACCACGGAAAGAGTTAAGTCACACTGAAGGATTATTCTTTTGTCACACGGAAATCACGGAAACCACGGAAAGAGTTAAGTCACACTGAAGGATTATTCTTTTGTCACACAGAAATCACAGAAATCTCGGAAATAGTGATGTCACGCTGAGGGATTGTTTTTTTGTCACACGGAAATCACGGATTTTTTTGTTGATGACTATATGAAATCCTTTCTGTGCGGGGTAGCCAATCCTTTTATCCTTGTTTTTAAAGCATCTTTCTGTGCTTTCTGTGGTTTCTGTGTGAGAGTTTAATTCGCTATGCGTGTAATAGCTGTTAGGATGTTGTCTGTGTTGAAGTTCACAAGAAGGCCTACCCTCTTATCCATCAGTCGCAGATATGTTAGCAATTGTTTTGCAAACACCTTCTTCATTTCCTCGACAGATTTTAATTCTACAATGACATTATCCTCTACAAGAAGATCCAATCGCAGTTCTGTTTTCAACACATTGCCTTTGTAACTGATAGGTACTTGTATTTGTCTCTCCGTTTTCAAACCACGTTGTTCCAGTTCAAAGCATAGAGCCTCTTCATATACAGACTCTAACAGCCCCGGGCCAAGTTCATTATACACATCGTAGATGGCTCCTCGTATCTGGTATGTTACATCGTTGACTGTCATTTTTTTGTCAGACAGAGATCACAGAAATCACGGAAAGTTCTTTCAACGACCATGATATTTGTTTAGGCATATCGCTGCTCTAACCGAGACCCACCCAACGACGCCCAAAGGCCGTATGTTAACGTTCACGTTCATGTTCACGTTAACCGATCTTCCAGTCGTCAATCAATTTTGTTGTGGTGTTAAAGTTGATGCCAATCTTGAACATCTGTCGCGGGTCGTCAGCGAAAGGACGGGCGTACCCCTTCTCCTCGATCTGCTGCAGGGCGGCAGCGGCTGTCTGGTCAATCTTTAGCTCTAAGAGATATATGTAGTCGGAGGTCTGGATGACGATGTCCATGCGTCCGTTGGTGGTGTGACGTTCCACATCGACATAGAATCCCATCAGGGTAAAGAACACATATAGCGTGTTTTGGAAGTAAATCTCCAGGTTGCCCATCACCTGATAGTCGCCTTTGGCAAAGAAATCCTCCAACCTCTGCATGAAACCTTCAGCATCGCCATTGCGCACATCTTTTATGAATCGTGACATCGTGAAGGTGTTCTTGTCAAAATGTTTTGGTGTGTAGAATGGTACGAGGTATTTGATGAATCCCTCTTTTACCTCACGGTTTGGAAATCCCAGCTTATACTCATCGAACTCGCGGTCGTAGCTTTTCAGAGTGAGATATCCGCTTTGGTAGAGCAGCGGCAGCGGGTTCTCGTCCATAATGTCGATACTGTTGAGTGTGTCTGTAGACAGTTCTTCAGTGGTCATAGCATCCAACGGGTAGCCCGTCTTCTTCAGCTGATAAACCAGGAACGATGGTGTGCCGGTCTCAAACCAGTAGTCGCGGAACACCTTGAAGGAGAGTGTGTTGAGTAAGCTGAATGGATTATAAATGCCTTCGCTAGCATATTCATTAAAGTGGTATCCGTCAAAGTCCCGACGCAGCCTCTCGTAGCATTCTTCCTTTGTCATATTGTTGGCAGCGGCCACCTCTGCTACGCTGTTGTCAAAGTTTTGGTGCAACTCCTGCTCGCTTATACCGCAAACGGAACTGTACTGAGGTAACATAGAGATGTCAATGAGGTTGTTCAGGTCACTGAATACGCTCACCTTGCCGAACTTTGTCACGCCGGTGAGGAAGGCAAACTTTATGTGTGCATCGCACGATTTCAATACCCCATAGAATGCCTTCAGTGTGTTGCGGTACTCCGTCTGTAATGACTCATTGCCTATAGCTTGAAGCAGCGGCTTGTCGTACTCGTCAACGAGGATGACCACCTGTGTTTTTGTTTTCGCATGAGCCCGTTCCACAACATGCAGGAAGCGTTCCTCCAAGTCGCGCTCGGCGTATGGACTATCGTATAGTTGCTCCCATTTTTCAAGGTGTCTGTTCAGAACCTTGTACAAGTCTTCCTTCATCTCGTATTTCTTGACATTCAGATCCAGGTGCAGGATAGGATACTGTTTCCATTCCCAGTTCACACTATCGACGTATAGTCCCTTGAACAGCTCTTTCTCGCCAGAGAAAAAAGCCTCTAAGGTGCTAATCATGAGCGACTTGCCGAACCTGCGTGGGCGCGAGAGGAAATAATAGCTTCCCTCCGACACCATCTTATACATCAGCGCCGTCTTATCCACGTATGCATAGCCGTCGCGACGTATCTTGCCGAAATTCTGTATTCCGATAGGGTATTTCATTTTATTCTATGTTAACGGCCAAGAGCCGTACGAAGTGCACCTATGGTGCAACGAAGACGAAGCGGCGGAATGCTCCGCCTACGAACGCTCGCAAAGACGACCATGACATGCACGCCGACGATGCCCCTGCGGGAAGGCGTAGCAGTTCAGGGAGTATTAAGAGTGTCAGCGAAGCTAAACGCGCTTACAGCTGGTTGTTGATGTGATAGAACTCGTATTTAACATTTTGATTTTCAAAGGGCTGCAATATGGAGTCGCATATATAGTAAGGAATATACACCTTATTGTATTTGCGAACTTTCAGAATGTACTCCAGTGCATAACGTCCTGCATTTAGTTTAATGGCGTTACGATGACGTTCCAGTCCATCGTTCAGCTCTAATGAAAAAGCATCTCCAATTGTTCTCATCGAATCTGTTATCACTATAATGTATATTAACTCTCCACTACCCAGTTTTCCGGCGTCCAGGTGTTGGCATTGAAGCTCACACCAACCTTCACAACTTTTCGTCCGCTGGTTTGATAGGGTAGGGCGTAGTTGTGCGTGTCAATCTGCTTGAGGGCGTTCTCGGCGGTGTCGCCCATCTTCAGTTGAGCTTCGCTCGACTTCGGACGCGACTCGGCAGAATTCATGCGAGCATGATTCTGCTCTCGCTGCTCCCTCAGTTCAAAGACATAGACAGTATCGGGCATCCATACCACCATATCAACACGTCCTCCGGCACATTTTACCTGAGTGCGCACATACACATTGAGCATAGAGAAGATAAGATACATAGTGTATTCATAGAAACCCTCTTTCGTGGTGGCTTCCTGCAGTTTCTTCTTGAACCCCTCCACGTATGGCACACCCGCCAGATATGTCTGCATCTCCTGCATGGCCAGATTGATGTCGCCGTTTCGGAGGGCTTTCCAGAATTTTGCGGCAAAGCCCATCTGTACTATATTGGCATTCAGACCTGTATATACAGGCAGTAAGCCCTTGGTATAGCCTATTCGAACCTCTTGGTTTGGGATGGACAGCGTATAGGCCTCTATGACGCGGTCATAATCCTTTATGGTCAGGTATCCGGTTTGGTAGAGTAGTGGCAGTGCGTCTTCCATCGCTTCTGTAGGTTGATCGAAGGCAGACGAGGGAACTTCCAGCTTGTCTAGCGACATGATGTCGGTCTTGAAATACTGCATCTGGTGAATTAGGAAGGTAGGGGTGCCAGAAGCGAACCAATAGTTGTCTATCTTTCGTTGTTGGAATGCCTTCAGCAAGCTAAAGGGGTTATATACGCCGGGGGAATCTTCAGCAAAGTGATATCCGTCGTATTGCAGTTTCAGTTTCTGGCGTATCTCTTCGCCAGTCATGCTTAGAATCCCTGCCAGTTTTTCCGTGTCTTCTCTTAGTACTGTACTCAGTTCTTCCTCTGTTATGCCGCAGATTGTGGAAAACATCGTGTCCATCGTAACGTTGGTCAGGTTGTTGATGGTGGAGAAGATGCTGAGCTGTGAGAATTTGGTGACGCCTGTGATGAAGCAGAATTTGACATATCGCTCCATAGCCTTCAGCGGTATAAAGAACTCCTGCATCACTTTGCGGAACTCGGGCAGGTTGCTGTCCTCGTGCAACACATCAAGCATCGGAGCATCATATTCGTCGATGATTAAAACAACCTGCTTTCCAGTTTGCTTATACACCCTCTTTATAAGCCCCTCCAACAGTCCGCCAGGGGTTACCTCCCCAGGGTCACTCCCGTATGTGTCGGCGTAATCCTTAAGCAGCAACATCAGCCTTTTTCGTAAGTTATCGGCGTTAGTCTGCCCCTTTGCCGTGCTGATGTCAAATTTCAACACAGGATACTGCTTCCACTCCTGCTCCAACCCCATAATCTTCAGTCCCTCAAACAACTCTCTTTCGCCGGCGAAATAGGATTCCAAGGTGGAGGTGAGTAGCGACTTGCCGAATCTCCGTGGACGACTCAGAAAGATGTACTTGGCATAATGTGCCAGTTTCCACACCAGGTCGGTTTTATCAACATAGACATAGCCTTCGCGGATGATTTCCGAGAAAGTCTGTATGCCTATAGGATATTTCCTTATTCCCATGTTAAGAATGTGTTTTTTACGAAGCGGCAGGAGGCATCCTGCCTTTCAAAGACACATCAGGGGGACACCGCATTTGGTCATTGCAGTGTGAGGGTTCGTTTAGGGTGCTTTTCGGTGCCTATCATCATGGATTGTGCTGAGTTCCAGTCACTTTTTGGTAGATTAGGCTTCATGGTGTCTCGGACGGTGTTTGGGGACTCCATGCGAGACAATTGCAAAGTTAAGGATTTTTTTTGTGTATCGTGCAATAATTAACAATTATTTGCATTTTTCTTTACATTTGTGCCTTTGTCGGCATAGGCAAGCATCTCACGGTCGCCGTTGCTGTCGCCGTAGGCGTAGAGAAAGTATGAGGCACGATCGGGCTCTGCCTGAAGCAGGCGTGCCACCTTCTCGGGACCATAGCAGTTTTTGGTCAGGAAATGTCCAGTAAGGGTGCCACTTGCCGATATTTCGGCCTGTGTGCATAGGAAGGTGATGCTATTGCCGGCCTCCGAACCTACCCAATGTGGCAGGAAAGGGCGAACCCAGTCTTCGATGCTGGCACTGACGATGTACACCTTGTCGCCATTGGCAAGGTGCCGTCGAAGGATGTCGATAACGGGAGTGTTGCAGATGCGGCCAGCCTCCTTGCTTGCGAAAGCCTCGCCGAGTTCCAGGAAACGGTCATGCGTCATGCCGCGGAAGAAGAGGGAAAAGACCTTCTCTTTGGCCTTCCAATTGGGAAACAGACGCATCAACATCATGATGATGAGCGGCGAGAAGAGCAGGAAGCCCAGCAGGAAACGCAGAGTTCCGTGGGTATGGCGTATGAAGAGCAGCAACGTGTCGCGGGTGGTCAGGGTACCGTCGAAGTCAAAGACGCAGACGGTGCGCCGATTTTTATAATTCATAATTTAAGTTTCTCAAATTCTTAACTGTTTGATTTAATGGTCGCTATCGCTCAAAATTGTAAGAAAATTTATTTCGAAAATTATAAAAAGACTCCGCATCGTTTGATTCTATGAAATTTAATCTGCATTGCTCTTATAATTTTTTGATTCAATTTTTTGTTAATTTTGAGGCCAAAGGCCGACCAATATATACTTACGAAAGTTGAATTCAAAATTCAAAATTTAGTGATTTCCACGAACAGTTTCAGCCATTGGTTCATTATCTGTTGTTTTTTATAGCGACGTGCCGCCGTCTGTGCCTCCTGGCCCATCTGTCTGCGAAGGGCGGCGTCATCCATGAGGGCGGTCAGCTTCTGGATAAAGGCCTCGTCGGCCTGGCGTTCGCTGCCATTGATGGTGAGGGGAATGAGATAGCCTGTGCCGGGCAGGAGGATGTCAGCAGGGCCATAGGGACAGTCGAAGGCTACGGCGGGCAGGCCGCATTGCTGTGCCTCCAGGAGCGACATCGGCATGCCTTCGGTGTTGGAGGTGAGGATAAAGATGCTCCCTGCGGTGTATGCTCCGATGATGTCGCTGGTGTTGTGATGGATGTCGAGTTGCCAGTCAGGATGTGTCTTCTCCACTTCTGCCCAGATACGCCTAAGACGTGGCAGGTTTTTCTCAGGGCAGTCGCGTCCTACCCACACCACATGACGGCTCTCATAGTCGGGCTTGCGGTCATCTGCGGGTAGGTTGCAGTAGTTGGGTATCACCTCCACATGTCGTGCATTAGGGTAGTTCCCGGCATCGCCTTTGGTGAGGCATACTATGGCATCGATGCGGTGCTCTATGAGCGGATAGAGCCAGCGGTGGTTCATGGCTTGTCGCGCGGAGTGCATCTCCATGACGGTGGGACCCGTCCATCCCGAGGTGAGGATGAGGAAGGCACCAACAGCGCGAAAGTGTATGGTGACATCTGGATGCAGCTTCCTTACTTCACGCCGGAAGCGCCATGCGGCCATAGGGAGCATGAGGAGGGTAGGGGGCACGTTGAGGCTTACGCGCCTCACGGCAGGACTAATGGGAAAGCGTGGCTCTTCGTTGGTATGCCATACCGTCATGAGCACTATCTCGTGGGCGGTATGCTCGGCCAGGTAGTTCAGCTTGTCGATGAGGATGCGCTGAAGGCCGCCAGTGCCGGTGATGTGTTCTATGACGTAGAGGAGTCTCATGCGTAAGGGGCATATTTCGTCCTGCGCTGGAACCAATGCAGGAGGTGATAGGGGTAGATGGTAAGTTCTTTGAGCAAAACCGTTGTAGGCACTCCTGCTTTTCTCATCGTGTCCCAGCATTTCTTGGCCGTAGAGAGCTTGAGCTTCAGTAGCGACTGCATGAAGGGACGCATCATGCGGGCATGGTAGCGGTCAATGCCGTTGCGGCGGTTGAAGACATTAGTCTCTGCCATTACACGTGTGTAGGCTATGAGGCATTCGGGGCTGCGTCGCTTACCCACGCTGCCCGGATGGTTGCACACGCAATAGGCCTTCAGGGGAATGACATTGACGCTCTTGGCATAATAGCCTGCCTGGGTAGAGAAATGTACGTCATTGAGGATGGGTGTCTCATCGAAGCGGATGCGGTGTTTCTCAATGAATTTCCTCCTTACGATGTGGCACCACGGCTCTGTGAATGTGTGGCGCAACAGGAACTCGCGTTTCTGTGGCTCCTGTGACATGACCCAGTTGACACGTGCGGCGCGCCACGACTTCTTGCCAGACCCCTCTTCTATGGAGGTGGCGGAGAAGTATATGATGTCTGCCGTGTGATGCTGGTCGAGGACCTCGTTGATGCACGGCATGAAGTAGTCGTCGCTATCAGCAAAGATAAGGTATTCCCCCTTGGCACGCCGCAGACCCTGGTTGCGGGCCCATCCGGCTCCACGTGCATCAATGTCTTCGACGACGATGACTTCCATGTCGTCGCGCTTGGGGACAGACTTCAGTAATCGCTGAAGCAGTTCCGCAGGTCCACGGTGGGGTATGATGAGGGAGTAGGTCAAATTGACGAATTAACGGATTAACAAATTGGCAAATTATTTCACCATTGCGATTTTTGCTACGCAGCCTTTCTCGCCGTTGTCTGTGGCTATGAGCACCATATATACTCCTGATGCTACGCGCTCGCCCTTCTGGTCGCAGCCGTCCCACTGATATGAGCCGCCAACGGTGGTGCCGGTATGCACGACATACCCCGAGGCTGTGGTGATTTTCAGCTGGCATTTCTCTGTGAGTCCTGTGATGGTGATGGGACCGGTGTAGTCGGGCGATACGGGGTTGGGGTATGCATAGACATTGTCTTTGCTAAGGCTGCCGTAGGTATCGGTGACATCACTTTGATAGCAGCAGAGGCCGTTCATGGAACCGAAGTATATGCGGCTGTTCTTCTCGTCGATGGCTATAGACTTGACAGCATCGGAGATGAGAGGACTGTTAGCGGTTGTGAAGTGCTGCACTTCGGTGTCGTTGTCGCTACTGATGAGGTAGATGCCATAACCCTCTGTGGCTATCCATTTGCGATTGGCTGCATCAAACTTGATGTCGTTGATGTTGAGGCCGTTGAGCAGATAGTCGGCATACCCTGTGCCATCGTTGCGCGCTATCTTATGCTGCATAACGCGGATGCCGCTATTGTCGCCGCCAGAACTCATCATGGCACTGATGTCGGAGGGAGTAAGATAGACCAGGAAACTGGAGGCTCCTATCCAGATGTTGCCTTCTTTGTCTTCGGCCACCACCTTGCCGTAGGTGTAGGTGGAGGAGATGTTTGTCTCGTCTTCGTTGATGAAGGTGTCGAGGATGCTCCATGAGTCGGTGGCGGGGTTATAGAAACCGCAGATGAAGGGGGCGTGGTGGTTGTTGATGAACCATAGCAGACCGCGGGAGTCGATAAACGGAGAGATGTAGCGGTTGATGTCACCCTTGCTGCTCACGGAGTAGTTCTCCCATTCGCCTTCAGCGGTGAGGCAGTAGAGGCGGTTGCTCCCGCGATAGAACACCCACAGGTTGCCCTTTGCATCGTATGCCACGCTCATCACGGCACCGCCTGCGGGGGAGTCATAGTACTTCACCAGACTGCCGTTGAGGTATTCGTAGAGTCCCGTCTGACTGGCCACCATGAGGTGGGCAGGATTGCGGGGGTCGATGTCCATGTGTATGTTGTTGAGGTAGTTACGCCCCGTGCCGCCGAGCAGCATGGTGTCGAGTTCCTGCCAATTGGTGCCGTCAAATGCCTGCACGTTGCCAGGGTTCTTGGTGCTCACGTCGTTATAGTCGAAACGTCCGCGCAGGGTGTAGAGCGTGGAGCTGGGGCGACAGTATTTCAGGTAGTAATGTTCGGGGTGGGCAGGCCCGTCGGGACGTGCCGAACCAGAGAGCTGAAGGTATTCAGCTTCCGTCATGTGCTCCTGCGTGTCGACAGGGAGGTCTCTGTCAAAGGGGAATGTCTCTTGAATGACGCCTTCCTTGGCATTGACCATAAGGACGCCGAGCCCGGTGACGAGATACGCATACTGTCCGCTGACGGTGACGCTGCTGATGCTCTTGCTGGCTGTGGTGACGTAGTTCTTCAGCCCGAACAGCGCCTCCACGTCTCCATTGGCCGAGAGCAGGTCGATGGTGTAGTCCTTATAAACTATCAGCAGCTTCTTGGCAGCACTGACCCATGCTATGTGGGTGATGTCGGTGGAGGTGAGCCCCGTCTGACGGGTGTAGGTGATGACGGAGTGGTCGGTTTTGTTATATGAGAAGAGGTTGCCGTTGGCCTTGACGTAAATGATGTTGCCAGCTGGTGCGACACTCTCGATGGTGGAATAGCTAAGGTACTGCTTCCACGTGCCCACAGCATCTGCCATCACCGAAATGACGGAGATGAATAAGAGAAAAAGGTATGTAAAGAGGCGTTTCAAGTTTCTACGTGAACGTCGACGTTAACGTCGACGAAATTAATATTCAATGTTCAATGTTCAATCTTCAATATCCTCAGACAGCTCCGCCTATTTCGCGTTTGAGACGGTTGTTTATCTCGCGGCGCTCTTTGTCGCGCCACCAACCCCATTTGTTGAAGTATTTGATGATACTGATGATGTGTACAAACATCAGTTTCAGACTCTTGCGCGATCCGCGGGTGAAAGTGTGGTAGATAGTAGTCTTGGGGTAGAAGAGGGTGAGATAGTTCTCGTTCATGCGACGTGTGAAGTCTATGTCTTCGGCATAGAGGAAGAAACGCTCGTCGAAAAGGCCTGTCTTCTCCACTGCCGACACTCTGAGGAACATGAAGCAGCCAGAGAGGAATGCTACATTGAGGGTCTTGGTGAAGCCCGACTGAACCAACTCGCACGTCTTGTTACGACGGCGTATGAGCACCTCGGGAAGGCAGAAACGCCCGAAAAGGTCGAACGGGGTGGGGAGGAGGCGTGCCAGGCGCTGAATCTGACCGTTGGGATACATCACCTTCGGCATCATCTGTCCTACGTTCTCATGCTCATTCATGTAGCTTAGCAATGACGGTATCACCTCCGGACCGAACCATACATCGGGGTTTACCACTAAGTGATACGTGCTGCCCTGCTCCATGGCGGCCTTCAAGGCAACGTTGTGTCCGCCGCCGTAGCCGTTGTTTTCGTGGGGAATGTAGATAAGCTGGAAGCCACGCTCGGCCTTCAGCTTCAGTTCTGGCTCACCCTTGAGCACCCTCTCAGCAAATTCCTGAAGCTCTGCCTTCAGGTCGAGCATGCTGTCGGAGTGGTCTACGACAAAGATAGTCTGCACAGGCGAGGCAAAGAGGCTTCGCAAGACAGGCTCAAAGTCGAGCAGGTGGTGGTTGTATGTTACTACGGATGCGGTAATCATGAGTAATAGGTCGAAGCGGAGCAAAGCTCCTACGAAGACGAAACGGTGCTTTGCACCTACGAAGACGAAGCGGCCTGCGGCCTACGAAGCGAGGCTTTCTGCCTCTACGAATACGAAGTGCTAAGCGAAGGCTTCAATGATATAACGTTAGCGTTAGCCCTTTATTGTGTCTCATAGAGACAATTTCGGCAGGTGCCTTTGATGATATATTCGGCATCTTCCATAAGGAAGCCCTCAGGCAGGCTCACCAACGGTATGGTATAGTCTTCGAGGCAGTAGGTCTTGCCACACTTCGTGCATGTGAAGTGAATATGGTTGAGGTGGCCGTTGTGTTCGCAGCGGCACACGCAATATTTCTGCTGCCCAGTACCATCATCGATAGCATGCAGCAGGTGATGGTCAGTGAAGAGCTTCAGGGCACGGAAGATGCTGGAGCGGTCCATGTGGGGCAGCAGACGCTCCATGTCGGAGAGAGAGAAGGTCTCGCTCTGCTCACGGGCATACTCCCACACCAGTATGCGCACTGCAGTGGGGTTGACACCATGGGAGGAAAGGTAGGATTCGGTGGACATAAGCGGGCGTTATTACGTTATGCCGTTATATCGTTATAACGTTTTTTGGGGAGACATAAAAAGAGGAGACAAACACGTGATGGTGTCCATCTCCTCTCTGTCCTGTTTGCTTTCTTTCAGAGATTCTTTCTTGTGAAAGTTTAGTTCTGAGTGTTGGCAGAAACGGTACGCTTCTCCTGGATGCGTGCCTTCTTACCAGTGAGCTTACGGAGGTAGTAGAGCTTGGCGCGGCGAACCTTACCAACCTTGTTAACCTCGATAGACTCGATGTTAGGTGACTCAATAGGGAAGATACGCTCTACACCTACTGTGCCTGACATCTTACGAACTGTGAAGCGCTTCTTGTCGCCGTGGCCGCTAATCTTGATAACGACACCGCGATAAAGCTGGATACGCTCCTTTGAACCCTCGATAATCTTGTAAGCGACTGTTACAGTGTCACCAGCCTTGAAGGAAGGGAACTGCTTGCCGGTTGCAAATGCTTCTTCAGCAACTTTAATTAAATCCATTGCTCTTGAATTAGTTGTTTTTTGTGATTGATAACTCTATTCTACGCCACTTGGTCGAGTGCCAGCGGTGGCGATTTCTGCCATTAGGCAGCGAAGAAATGCAGCGCATTTTTCGCAAAGCGGGTGCAAAGGTACGATTAAGTTTTGAGATATGCAAGAAAAAAGCGATTTTTTTTTGCATATCCATGACGAAGTACCTTCGGCAAAGCCAAAGTACGATTAAGTTTTGAGATATGCAAGAAAAAAGCGATTATTTCAGTCATATCATTGTTTTGTGTCAGTTTTGCGGGCTTTTTTTGTCTATATTTCTTATGGATTGCTTGTGGTAGTAAGTTTTTTTTACGACCTTTGCACCGCCTTTATATAAATAGTACTCTATCAAAAAGATATAGGTGGGCTCTTGCGCTCCGTAGGTGCTCAAGAACCCACCATAAACATTTATTTATTTACAAAAGACATGAATTCGAAACTATTCAAGATTGTATTCATCAGCCTGCTGTTACTGCCCTTTATGGGTCAGGGTGTGCAGGCACAGGAGAACAAAAAACATGAGATTGCTATCTCATACGGAGCGTTGCCAAACTCTGACTGGGTTAATATTTTTGAAGACATTATCGTCGTGCCATTCGAGAAAGCAAACCGTAAGAATGAGACGCATTTTGGTACTATCTCTGCTGAGTATTTCTATAATGTGTCATCACTCATCGGCTTGGGCGCGGTAGCAGGATATGGCCATCGTTCCTATGACCTCTACGATGGTGACGTGGCAAAGGGAGAGCAGAGCGACAGCTACTACACCCTCATGCCTGCCGTGAAGTTCAACTGGGTGAACAAGAAACACTTCGGTTTCTATTCAAAGGCCGCTATGGGTGCTACTCTGCGTTCAGAGAAGAATGATGCCATCAACTACAGCGAGAGCGCTGTGCATTTCAACTTTCAGGCATCCTTCATAGGTTTGGAGGCCGGCTCTTCCAGCGCACGTGGCTTCATAGAACTCGGTCTGGGTGAGCAGGGTGTCTTCGTAGGTGGTCTGCGCTTTAAGTTCTAAAGACATTCAAGGGGTTGACAGACTCCGCATGTAATAACACAACCTCCTCCCAATCATTGCGGTTGGGAGGAGATTGTGTATTATAGCATTATGCTACGTGGGGACTTAGAACTTTCTCTTGCCCCAGTAAGTGTGCTGCCCGTTGCTGCTGTATGCGCAGAAGACAATCGTTGGATTGCGGGTGTCGGAGTCATAGTCCACCTCTCGTGTCACGATGAATTTCTGCGTTCCGATGGTGAGCTGGCTCTTTGCCTCGTCGAACGACCATTTCTGTCCGTTGTAGGCGTCGCCCTTTACGGTGCCGTCGGCAAGGAGTCGTGTAGGCACGCCCTGACATGCGATATCCTGTCCGGCTGCGTCAGACTTGCCGTTGGTGTAGCTGATGTCGATGAAGTCGTACATGCCTGCTATCTCGTCGGCTGTGATAGGCACCTGTGGCACGGCGCCATAGCGCTCTGGCACTACGATGGGCCATCCGTCCTCAGTCCACAGTATGCGGCGCAGATGGCACAACATGTTTGCGTTGAGGTTGGCGTCAGAAGCCTCAAGACGTCCCTGACATGCGAGGTACCAGTTGTTTTTGCCGTCGTCGAAGACTGCCACGTGTGAGATGCCCACCCATGTGTTGGAACTGTAGTACCACTTATATGGATGTGTCACAATGGGGTATGCCACGCCTGGGTTGGCGGTGCGGTCTGCACCGGTGATGTCGAGGAACGGACCGGTGATGCTCTTTGAGCGCAGCACGCGGGTGTTGTATTTGTATGCCAGTTCGTCATAGGCCATAAAGAGATAGTAGTAGCCCGTCTCGGGGTTGTAGATTATCTCAGGTCCCTCAGAGCCCTGCCAACGCTGCCATCCAGTGGCGGTGAGGCTGCCGGCCACGCGTGAGTAGATGCGCTTGCCATAGCCGTTGTTCTCCAACTGTGTGAGACTGGTGCATGTGGAGCTGCCGAGTTCCTTGAGTGGCATGCCGGTCTCAGGATTAATCTGTATCTCAGCGATACCGCTATGCCATGAGCCGTAGATAAGCCAGTGCTGGCCTTCGGGAGTTATGATATATGACGGGTCGATACAGTTGTATGTCCAGTAGGCATGTGTGTAATCCTGTGATGCCCAGTTCTTGCCATTGTGAGTAGGAGAGGAGATGACATAGCCCTTGTCTACCCATGAGTTGGGGTCGGCAGGGTTGGTGGTCTCCATCACGCCAATGACGCCGCGCTCTCCGAAGCCTACCAGGGAGCCCCTTGACATGTAGCCCGGGATGACGATGGAGTAATACATGCGGTAGGTGCCGTTGCCCAGGTTACGGGCTGTAGGAGCCCAGTAGCCGTAGTTGCCGTCGGTGAGGCTGGCGATAGGATCAGCACCGGCCTCTGCGCGCATCTCGTTGACCTTCGGCAGAACCCAGTCGGGGCATGTCTGCATGGTAGCGCCCAGGAACTCCCAGTTGACGAGGTCCTTTGAACGGCGGCAGAAGAAGTGTCCGTGGCCGTTGTGCACATTACCAAAGGAGGCGTCGGTCTGATACATGTAGTAATAGCCGTCGTCAGCAAGCATGACAGAGGGGTCATGAACGTTGGCAAGGTTCCACCTGCCGCGATAGCGCCAAGCTGAATAGGCGGTGTAGATGTCGGGATACTGGGGAGCAGTATAGTTTTTCAGCTCAGCGGGCAGGGTGGCCTCAGAGCCCAGTGTGAGGGCCTTGGGTGAATAGTATGTGGTCTTGCCGAAGGCGGTATAGTAGGCACGTACGTAGATGACGCCGTATTTTTCAAGTACCTCCTGTGGCATGTCGGCAGTGATGAAGTGTCCCACTTCGGTCCTGATGGTCTGTAAGGTGTATGTCGTCACCTCCTCGTTATACACCTTGCCCTCATAGACGTTGTCCTGGATAGTGGGGAGCTTGTCGGGGTTGGTGGTATATACGAAGCCTGCCGACGTGGGAGTGGCGAAGGAGTCATCATGGGTGAAGTAACGTGCTGTGAGGGTGTGGTTGTAGCCCGTGACGGTTTTATTGCCATCATCATCCGTCTCCACAACAGGCACGAGGGCGTAGGTGACATCGTCGACCGTCACGCCATTCTCTACAGTCACCTCGTCGGTATTGTCGCTACAAGAAATCAACGGTAGCGATAACGCTAACAATACCGACAGCCTTGAGCTTAACGATGTGAAATGTTTCATTGTATAGTGTTTCATTGCATTTTGCATTTTCAATTTTCAACTTTCAATCTTCAACTTTCAATCTTCAATCTTCAATCTTCAATTTTCAATCTTACCATCCCTCGTTCTGTCCGAGTCCCGGTGCTGCCTTAACCTCAGAGTAAGGCAGTGGGAAAAGATAGTTCTTCGGGATATTGAAGACGATAGAGCTATGAGCCTTTGACGGGCCGTATTCATAGGCAGGAGCTGCCTCCGTGCCTGTTACGACGGTGCCATAGAGGTTATATATCTGCTGATAGAGCGGCAGCGATGTCTCGTTTGACGATGTTTGGTTGCTATAAAGCATCCAACGGCGTACGTCGAAGAAGCGATGCTCCTCGAAGGCCAACTCTACGCGGCGCTCGTTCTGTATGCGCTCCAGTGTGAGGGTATTGCTGTCGTAGCCTGGCATGCCAGCACGTTCGCGTACCTGATTGATATGTGCCACAGCCTGGCTGATATCGTTGGTGTGGAACTCTGCTTCGGCAGCATTGAGCAGCAGCTCTGCATAGCGGAAGAGTATCCAGAAGTGTGTCTGCTGTGTGGGGTTATTGCGGTCGATGTTATAGACGAACTTCTTCTGGTAGTAACCGGTGTATGTGCCACCTGCCTCACCCTCGGCACCGAGGTCGGCACCCTCGTTCTCGCGAACATCCACGTAGCGTCCTGCGCTATTGCCGGCAGCACCGAAGAAAGAACCTTGGTGGAAGATGGTCTGGTCGAGGCGCGGGTCGCGGTTCTTATATGGATCCTGAGGGTTGTATTCGGGGTCCTTATCGATGGCAAGGCCATTGATTGTCTCGTATGCATCGACGAGGTTCTGGGTGGGGTTGGTACGTCCTACAGGAGAGAAACCGGAGCCGGTGAAGCCCACTGGCATGAGGAGTTTCTCAACCTGCAGTGTCTGCCATGTGGAGCGTGAGAGGATAATCTCATCGCTCTGTGTCGGGTCGCTGCAGAACACTTTATAATAGTCGCCTTCGGAAGAGGTGTCGTAGTTGCCTGCTGTGCCATTGAGTTTGTAACCGTTGGCGGCGCAGACCTGAAGAGCCTCTTCTGCAGCCACCTTGGCATATTGCCAAGCCTGGGAAGAGTAGTTACGGTATGCCTCTGGCACTATGCCGTTTTCGATATTTTCCGCATCATGCTTGTTGGCATTCAGTGGGGATGCGGCATAGAGCAGAGCACGCGACTTGAGAGCCAGGGCCAGGCAGCCGTTGACACGTCCCCAGTTTGTGGCCTCGTTCTGATAGCGCATGGGCAGGTGTCCTGACTGTATGACCTCATCACACTGTCCGGCTACCCACAGCAGGGCATCGCCAGCAGCCACACGCGTCATATTGTGGGCCTCGTCGGTGGAGAGTACGGTGGTGATGATTGGGGCGGCACCGAACCACTGCACCAGGTCGAAGGTGAAGAGTGCGCGAAGCAGCTTCGCCTCCTGAATGTTACGGTCATAGAGACGGTTGTCGTCGCCGCTCTTGGCAGCATTGCCGATGACGGTCTCGTCGGCACGGCTCATAAACTGGTTGCAGGCGCGGATGCCGTAGGTGTCGGTGTTCCAGAACCCCAACATCGTATGGTTGCTGGAGGTGTAGGAGTCGGTCTGGATGTAGCTGTAGTAGTGGAGGTTCCAGAAGCAGATGGAGTTGTCTGTCATACAGTCGCGCGAGGAACCTGTGCGCTGGTCATCCCCCCATACTCCGATGCCGTCTGACAGATAGTTGTAGATGTTGGCCAGGAAGCCGCGTGTCATGGTCTCGTCGCCAAACACTTTCTCGTCAGACTGCGCAGCATCAAACTCCTTGTCGAGATAGCTCTCGCATGAGGTCAACGCTAACGAGAAAGTCAACGCTGACGATAACACTAATACTAACGGATGCTTTCTTATGTTATATTTCATAATTTTCAACTTTCAATTTTCAACTTTCAATTATCAGAATGATACGTTAAGACCGAAGGTGAAAGACTTGGTCTTAGGATAACTCCACACGTAGTTAGTAGGATTCTCGGGGTCGAAGCCGTCAGGCAGGTGACTCCAGTTGCAGATGTTGTATGCACTGAAGTACAGACGCAGTTTTGTCATGCCTATCGGAGCAATCCACTTGCGTGGGAAGGAGTATCCCACCTCGATGTTGCGCAGTGACAGGTAGTCGCCGTTTACGAGCCATATATCAGAGGTACGTGTATCGTCGTTACGGTCAACAGCAGAGAAGCCGCCGGCAGAGAGACGTGGGTACCATGCATTGATGTTGCGTGGGTCGTTAGGGTCGTCGGTGTAGTATCCCCATGTATGTGTGATAGCATGGGTTGACGTGCCGCCCCATCCAAAGCCGTAGTCCATATTCTCTCGGCATATAGCGGTGCGATTGAGGTAGGCAGTCAGGATGGCACGTGCATCGAAGCCTTTCCATTCAAGGCCGAACTTCAGCGATGGGGTCAGCTCAGGAATTGGGTCGTAGGTGTAGTTGTAGCCCAAGGCAATCTGGTCGTCGATAGTAATCTGACGGTCACCATTAGCATCCTCGAAGACGGCATTGCCGAGTTTATACGTGCCGTAGGTAGACCAAGGGTATTTCTGGGGATTTGCTACGGCATCCTCGTATGATGTAGGAATGAGTGCTTCATCGGAAGCCCACTGGTTGAACTTGAACATGAAGGCCTGTCCGATGCGCTTGCCGGTACGGTACTGATAGTCGTACTGGCGCTCTACCTCGTCGATGTCGATGATTTCGCTCTTGTTCCATGATAGCATGCCCTCGATGTAGTATTTCACCTGGCCAACCTTGTTCTCATGTCCTATTGTCAACTCGCCGCCATGTGACTCTATCTTGCCATAGCTGTCGAGCGGTGCTGCCACGCCGAGAAGCGTAGGAACGCTGGAGCGGCTTACCAACACGTCGGAACGCCATTCCTTGAAGAAGTCGAGGCTACCATAGAAGCGGCGATGCCACAGATCCCAGTCGATACCGACGTTGAGCATCTTGGAAATCTCCCAACGAATATTGTCGGAACCCATGGTGCTCTCGATGTAACGTGTGATGTAGTTGGACTGTGTGGTGCCAGAGAGAGTGCCGAAGCCGTAGTTGCCGCTGGCAGAATAGGTGCTCTGGTATGGGTAGCGGTTGGTGGTGCCGTCCTGGCTGTTAGAGCCGGAAGCCACGATGTCATACCCGGCACGTCCGTAAGAGGCACGTAGCTTCAGGAGGTCTATACCCTTGCCTTTGAGCCACTTCTCCTGTGCGATGTTCCAGCCTGCGCTGACTCCCCAGAAAGTGTCCCAGCGGTTGCCACGGGCATAGTTGTCGGAACCCATGTGTGAGATGTTGGCCGTCAGGATGTAGCGGTTGTCATAGGCGTATGTGCCGGTGAAGTTGAACGAAGCATAGCGGTATGAAGAATACTGTCCGCGGATGGTGTGCTGGTAGGTGCGCAGGAAGGCATTACCTGACACGTCGTGCTTGCCGAAGCTGCGGGCATAGTCGAAGCCTGCATTCATGTTGAGGTTGTAGTAGTAGTCACGTCCGCTGGTGATGGAATTGGTGAGTTCCTGGAAGGTACGCACCTGTGTGTAGGAGATTTCCTCGGGGTCGAGGTAGGTGCCCTTGATGTCGTAGCTGTAGGCATTGGCCTCTGCCTCCTGCCACTTCTGCATCGTGTCATAGCCGTCGAAACTATATGTGATATGTCCCTTCAGACCTTTAGTGAGGAATCCGAAGTCGCCGATGAGGTTGATGGTGGAGTAGAGGTTACGACGACGGTTGTACTCTGTGCCGTTGCTCGAAATGAGGTATGCCGCATTCTTTGCAGGATAGGTTGAGCTGGGTACGAAGAACTCGCCGTTAGGACAGAATACAGGGTAGATGGGCAGGTTCTCTGCTATACCCTGACAGAATATCTGCCACGTGTCGGCAGCGCGCCAGTCGCTTGTGGTGGTTGACTGTGCCGTGGGCTGCTTGATATTGTCGAAACGTCCACCCAGGTCCAGTGAGAGGCTCAGAAACTTGTTGAGGTTGATATCGACATTGGTACGCAGATTGAAACGGTCGAGAACTGCCTGTGTGTTCTCGTAGTCGTTGTAGCTTGTCCAGTCCTCATTATAGAGGCCTTCCTGACGAAGGTACGAGAAGCTGACATAGTACTTTACACGCTCTGTACCACCGCTAATCTGCAGGTTCGACTTCATCTGAGGCGCAAGGTCGCGAAGGGCCGTCTTTGCCCAGTTGGTGTTGAAGTATTTGTATTGGTCGGGACCGGTGAGTTTCTCACCATTGACCACCTTGCGGTACTGCTCCAGGTCGTAGGCGCTATAGGTCGGGTCGTTGCCGTCAAGGTAGTTGGCCTGATTCAACGTCATGGCATATTGGTACGCATTCTGCGACTCTGGCAGGCCTGCTATGGTCTGGAAACCATATTCCTGCGTGAAGTCGATGCGTGTCTTGCCTGTCTCGCCGCGCTTTGTGGTGACGATGATGGCACCATTGGCACCTTTCATACCGTAGATGGCAGAGGCTGCTACATCCTTCAGCACCGTCACCTTCTCAATGGGGTAGGCATCGAGGAAGGAGAGGTCGCGCTCCACGTTGTCTACGATGATGAGCGGATGCTGCGCCGTGGAGTTGGTGGTGCGCAGACCGCGGATATAGATGTTTGTCTCTGACCATCCTGGCTCGGAGGTGGCTTCGTATGTCTCTACGCCCGTCAGCGTAGAGTTGAAAGCGTTCTGCAGCACCGTCACAGGGTGCTTTTCCAGTTCGGAGCCGGTTACGGTGGAGGTAGACTCTGTGATGTGTTTCACCTTCTTCGTGGTGAAAGGCATGGCAAAGTCTTTCTCATACATGTCGGAGTCGCGCTCCAGGGTAATCCTGAACTCGTTGAAATCCGCCTTCTCTATCTTCTGGTAATAGCCGTCGCCGTTGATGCATATCTCATCGCCAATGTTCACGTTCTTCAGCTGGAAATGACCATTGCTGTCAGTCATTGCCAGGCGATTGGTCTCAGTGACATTAACCAGAGCACCGGCAATGGGCTTGCCGTTGTTGTCGACGACTGTACCCTTGAGCACCTGTCCCTTGCCCGCTGTCTGTGCCAGGGCACCAGTGGCGATGGTAAGGGCTACTGCCGCAAGAGTTGTTCTTATCTTATTATGTGTCATGAGTTATTGTTTTATTTTTTGATTATTCACTCTTTACTCTTCACTTTTCACTCCTCCCTCTCCTTGGGAGAGGGTAGGGGTGAGGTGTTAGGGGGTGGGGCTTTACCATCCAGGATTATTCTCTATCTCCGTCTTCCACACCTCCGTCTGAGGGATAGGATAGTTGTACATCCTTGTATAGAAGACGCGGGTCTGAGCCTGTTTGCGGGTATATACGTTATCTTTCGTCACGGTCATGCCGATGATGGGTCTTGCGAGGGCTTCCTCAGCCACTCCCCAGCGACGAACGTCCCATGAGCGATGGTCTTCCATGGCGAGCTCTACGGTGCGCTCTTTGTGGATGAAGTTGCGCAAGGCCGCCTGACTGTTGAGGTCTTTGTTCAGGCGTGTGGAGACATATCCCGTGATGCCTGCGCGACGGCGTATCTGGTCGAGGTATGATGCTATGACCATCTTGTTCTGGTCGTAGCTCACCTCATTGAGGGCCTCACAATAGTTGAGCAGTATTTCAGCGTAGCGCATGAAAATCCAGTTGCGTGATGCAGAGCCGTTATGTGAGGAGGTGTTGAAAATCTGCTGCGGAATGTATTTGCGCATGTAGTAGCCGGTCTTGGTGGCGTTGGCATCACCAACGGCATTGTCGGCACCACCATCGAATATCTCAAGGGTTTTCGTGCCCCATTCCTCACCATTATATAATACAGTGGCATTGAAGCGTGGGTCGCGGCCCGTTATCGGTGATGCATCGTTGTATCCGCTCTCGCTATTGATGATACCAGATACGTTGAGATAGTTGCCACCGTAGGCCGGAGCACCCGTTGCGTCGTATGATGTGAATGGCGAGGTGCCATTCTGCATATCATACATGTCTACAAGGTTCTGTGTGGGGCAGTTGCCGCCACGACCACCTTCGGCTGTAGGTACGTCAAGATAGATGTCCCCCCATTCCCTTGCTCCGTCATTACGCCAGAAGATGACCTCCTGATTGCCTGTGTAGACAGTCTTCAAGATGGCATCGCTGTAGTTGCTCTCAAGAGCGTAGAACTTACCGGCTCCATAGGTGTCGATGAATTTCTTCTGTGCATCGGCGGCTTGCTGCCATGTTACGCCCGACTTGCCGAACTTCTGTGTGAACTCGTTCTCCCCGGCATAGCGTGGTGAGGCGAGATATAGCATGATGCGTGCGCGAAGTCCGCAGGCCATGCCCTTCGTGATGCGTCCTGCACGGTCGTCAACAGTCATGTTGTCAAGAAGGTTGGCCTCCACCGTTGTCTCGTCGAGGTCGGCCATCACTTCGGCGATGAACTCCTGCACCGAAGGACGTGTGTTGTATTCCTGCGACAGAGCCTCAGCACCTGCCTCTGGTTCAAGACGGTCTTTTATATAGGGCACCGGTCCATAGCGCAGGAACAGCTCCCAGTAGAAGTAGCCGCGCAGGAACTTTGCCTCGGCAGTGTAGTTCTTCTTGTCGTTCTCGTAGGAGGCCAGTGAGTTTTCTGCCGTTGGCTTCGGCACTGACTCTATGCGTGCAATGGTGGTATTCATCTTACGAATGGCACGATAGTAGTGCTCCCATGTATTGACGAGCTCCGTAGCTCCGTATGGGCTGTAGTAGTTGCCTACATTGAAGCTTCGTCTTACACCGCCTGATGAATAGCTGCACATGGCCAGATCTGTTGCAGCATCCATCCATGATGCCTGACCTGCCCAGTCTGAACCGTCATACACCTTCAGTGCACCATAGCGCAGGTAGTTATAGCCGTCCAGATGGTATGCCTTGAGGTTCTCCCAGTCGTTGAAGGTCTGATTCTCCGTGAGCTCATTGCCCTTCTCCTTGTCGAGGAAGTCTGAGCAGGAGGTTAACGATAACGATAGCGTTAACGATAACGGGAGAGTTAATAGGTATGTCTTTATCTTGTATTTCATAATGAGGAATTCTGAATTTTAGTATTTTGAATTTTGCATCTTTAATTCTTAATTAATCAGAATTGTACGTTCACACCGAAGTTGATGGCCTTCATGATGGGGTATTTGTTAGAGCCTGACGATTCGGGGTCGATGTCGAGGTCTTTCAGGTGATCCCATGTCACGAGGTTGTTGGCATTTACGTATACACGGCACTGGGTCATGGCCAGTTTGCTTATCCAGTTCTTGGGCAGGTCCCAATAGAGCTCTATGTTCTTCAGCCTTACGAAAGCACCGTTCTGGAGGAAGAAAGAGTTAGTCTGCTGGTTGTGGTTGCCGTATGCGTCATAGTGCAGCAGCGGATAAGTGGCGTTAGCGATGTTGTAGGCCTCTGACTGTGCAGGATTCCAACGGTTCAGGTGCAGAGCACGTACGCGGCCACCATTGACGAAGGCATACATGGCCTCAGCGTCATAGTAGCGGCTCACGTGGTCCACGCCTTGGAACATCACGCTGAAGCCGATGCCCTTGTAGTCGCAGCCAAGAGAAAGGGTATAGGTGTTCTCCGGAACGTCGGAGTAACCGAAATAAGTCTTGTCATTGTCGTCGATGAAACCATCGTTGTTCATGTCAACATACTTCAGGTCGCCCACCTTCAGGTTGTCCGTATAGGCGGACTTTGGCAGGGTGGGGTCTGCAAGGTCTGCTGCGGTGATGAAGCCGTCAGCGAGAAGGCCGTAGGTGAGACCTATGGAACGTCCTTCCTGCTTCTGGTATTCCGTCTTCAGCAGAGGCTCGTTGATGTTGACAATCTCGTTCTTTGCATGAGCGAAGGTGGCATCAACAGTATAGTTGAAGTCTGCGCCAATCTTATTACGGTGGTGCAGCTCCAGCTCGATACCCGAGTTCTTCGTTTCACCCAGGTTGCCTGCCGCCATATTTACGCCAAGCCACTGTGGCATTGTCTGATAGGCGCAGAGGATGTCCTTACGGCTCTCGTAGAAGTAGTCGAAGACACCAGAGAGGAGTCCGTCGAAGATAGAGAACTCAATACCTGCGTTGTATTTGTTGGCCTTCTCCCATGTCACGTCGTAGTTGGCATACTGCGACTCGTAGATGCCTGTCACGCTATTGGTGTTGCCGAAGGTGTAGTCGTTGCTGATCTGGCTCCAGATGGCCTGATAGAGGAAGCGCTGGCTGTATTGGTCGTTACCTACCTGGCCGTAAGAGGCGCGTATCTTCAGGTTTGTCAGCCAGTTCTTTGTTGATTCCATGAACTTCTCCTGTGTGATGCGCCATCCTATGGAGAATGCGGGGAAGAAACCGAAGCGCTTGCCGGCACGGAAATTCTCAGAGCCGTTGTAGCCTATGTTCACCTCTGCCAGGTACTTGTCGTCATAACCGTATGTGACACGTCCTACGAGACCCATGTAGCGCTTTGGAAGGTCGGCATAATAGGCGTTGGATGTGGCGAACGAGCGCTGGTAGCGATAGTCGTTCTGGTTGTAGAGCACCATTGCTGTCCAATCGTGCTTGTCGAAGCGGTTAGCCCAATAAATCTGTCCCTCGAGATAGAGTTTGAAGGTAGAGCTGTTGTCATTACCTGCGTATGTGAGGTTGCCGTTAGAGCCGAAGCTGTTGTATCCGCTCAGGTCGCCAGCATTCTCTGGATCTACCAGCTGATATGTGGCATAGCTCTTAGTATAGAGACGACGGAAGTAGGAGTCATAGTCGAAGGATATCATGCCTCGTGCCTTCAATCCCTTCAGCAGCCAGTCCATCTTGTAGTCGGCAATGAAGTTTGTCTCGTTGATGGTGTTCGTTGCCTTGTAGAATCCAGCCTCAGCCAGGAGGGCATAGACATTAGAATACTGTGACGACCCACCATAGATTTTCTTTCCGCTGTCCAAGGTGTAGGTTACAGGGAAGGCGTAGCTCGGGGTGTGGTTGATACCGTAGAACACCTGCGAATAGCCTGCTGACTCGTTAGAGTTCGGACCGTTGCGCTCCTCGAAGCGGGTGCCGAAGTTCACGGAGAAGGTGAGGTTCTTCACCAGGTCGAAGTCGAGGTTGGCACGGAAACCATAGCGTGAGAATGATGTGTTCGACTTGTTGCCGTATTCATCCGTTGAGAGGTTCTTGAAGAGACCCTGCTGGTTGTAGAACTCGCCAGACACGAAATACTTCATCCTCTTCGTTCCACCGCGAACATTCATGTTGTAGCGCATGGCGGGAGCGGTCTTGTCCAATACTTCATGATACCAGTCCACGTCGGGCAGCCCGGCTATCTGAGCATCGGTGAATGCCGTGCCGAGTCCGTCGTTGGCATAGGCCTCGTTCAGGAGCATCGTCGACTCGCGCGTGCCTAAATAATTAGAGGTACGCGTGGGTGAGGTAATCTGATAGTTCGCCGTCATGCTCACTACAGGCTTCTGGTCCTTGCCTCGCTTGGTGGTGATAAGCATTACGCCGTTAGCGCCGCGCACACCATAGACGGCTGTAGCAGAGGCATCCTTCAGCACTGAGATTGACTCAATGTCGTCAGGTGCTATCTGTGAGAACGGACGCTCCACACCGTCCACCAGCACCAGTGGCTGATCGTTGCCGGTGAAGGTGGCACGTCCGCGGATGTAGATGCTCGCATCGTCGGCGCCAGGAGCACCGGAAGTCTGGTTCGTTACTACACCCGAAATCTTACCTGCCAGAGCCTGCGAGATGTTCGCTGCCGGAGTGGCGAGGAGGTCGGCGGAGCTCACCTGCGAGATGGCTCCGATGACCGATTCTTTCTTCTGCTGGCCGTAGCCCACTACAACTACCTCGTTAAGCAGCTTCTTGTCTTCACCGAGGGTTACGTCAATCTGTGTCTTGCCTGCAACAGCTATCTCCTGCGTGGCGAAGCCTACATAGCTCACGGTAAGCGTGGCATCCGTGGGAACTTTGATGGAGTAGTTGCCGCTGATGTCGGTGATGGTGGCGTTCTTGGTTCCTTTCTGCACCACCGTAGCGCCAATGATATCCTCACCCGTCTCGTCTGTCACGTGGCCCTTCACGGTAATCTGGGCATGGGCCACCGTCACCAAGAATAACGATAACGCTAACGCTAACGGGAACTTTATTATATTATGTTTCATAATTCTTAATTCTTAATTCTTAATTCTTAATTCTTAATTCCCCTCCCTCTCTCTTGGAGAGGGCTGGGGTGAGGTCAGAACGGTTTCGTCAGCAGACATCCCGCGGGCTGCATCTCCATGTGGCATCCGTCAACAGTAAGGAATGCCCTGATGTTTTCGCTGTCGTTGTCGATGTCCATAGTAAATGTCTCGGTATATACCTTGCCGTTCTGGCATGTTGCCACTGCGTTCATCACGCACTGTGTACCGCTGCGTGAGATGGTCATCTTCACTACAGCTCCGTCCATATTCTCACGGAAGGCGTCCCAGTCATCATAACCGGAGCTTGTCCATGTGCCATCGGCGTAGTTCGCACCCCAACCGTAGAGGTCTGAACGCAAGATGACATACTCGGCATAGCCGTCACCGTCACGATCGGCATCGGTCGTGATACCTGCCACCCAGTTGTTCCAGTTGTTGGCCTTTGTGCTGTAGTTCGTGAACGTCAGCGTGAGGTTCCAGCCCGCAGGGATGGTGAAGTAGTCGGAGTGGTCGCCCCACCAGCCTGTAGAATTGTCCGTAGCACCTATGGTGAGCTTGCTGACAGCCACACTCTTCATGGCTCCACACTGACCCTTGTTCATCTCCAGATGGCAGCCGTCCACAGTGAGGAAGGCGCGCATCGCATCGCTGCTGTTGCCGGTGTCCATGGTGAAGGTCTCAGTGTATACCTTACCGTTCGGACATGTGGCCACAGCTGTCATCACGCATTGCGAACCATTGCGAGAGATGCTGATATTGACATCGGCTCCGTCCATATTCTCACGGAAGGCATCCCAGTCATCATAGCCGGAGCTTGTCCAAGTGCCATCGTTATAGTTCGTGCCCCAGCCGTAGAGGTCTGAACGTAGGATAGCATACTCAACATAGCTGCCACCATTACGCTCATCGTCGCTTGTGAGACCTATTACCCAGTTGTTCCAGTTGTTGGCCTTCGAACTATAGTTCTTGAAGCTCAGCACGACAGAACCGTCTGCAGGAATGCGGAAATAGTTGGAGTGTGCGCCCCACCAGCCAGTAGAGTTGTCTGTCTCACCCACTGTAGCAATCCAGTCGCCGACGACGTATTCGAAGTTGTCGTCATCGCCGCCGCCACCGCCGCCGCTGTTGTTCCAGCGCCACTGCTTCTCGGTGATTACGTTGCGATATACGTCGATGTCGTCAATCTTCCATGTATAGGCCGCTGCCTTCTCCTCGTTAGCCGTAGCATCGTATGTGCTGTTGCCTATGTAGAGGTATGGCGCATCGGCCATGAACTTTACCACGTCCTTCATGTTGAGGTTGGCTGAGGTCTTATAGCTCGTAGGTGGGGTGAAGTCCAGGCGCTTCAGACCGTCCACGTAGATGAAATAATCCACGTCGCTGATGCATACCGCCACCTTGTGCCATGTGGTGTCACCCTGCAGGATGCCCGTCTTCGACTCCGTGTTGTATTCCCACTGGCCTGCCGTAGTGTTCACGTGCAGACCGCCATTGCCGTCAAGGCTCACCTCCTGGCTGCCGTCCTCATTCTTGAAAGAGAACAGCGTCAGTTCCGAGATGTCCTTTGTCTTTGTCACGTCGGTATACACAAAGAATACCAGCGACACAGCCTGCTGCGCATTACCCCCGACAGGGTTCTTCAGGCGTAGGTAACCGCCGTTCAGGTCCATGAACACAGAGCTGCGGCTTGCTGACTGTTTGAATACTGGAAGGTCGCCGGCATCGTAGGCGAACAGCTCGCCGGCCAGCGAAACGTCAATGGAGTTTACCGGCGTGCTGTCATCAAAGTGGTAGGCACCGAGCTGTTCCAGCTTCGGGTATACCTGACTTCCAGCGGGAGGGTCCACCTGGTCCCACTCCGTACACGACGATAATCCCAGCAACATTACTGCCGTCATCAGCAGTAGTGGTTTAAGATTTCTCATAGTTCCGTCTTGATATAGTTAGTATTTGTAATGTTAGTCTTACAGTTGAAATGCGCGCAAATTTACAAAAAATTATCTAAACAAAAATAAAATGATAGTTAAAATTATCTAAAACGGTCGATATTGACTGTAATACTAACGTAATGCAACATAGAATAGACAAAAAAGCAATAAGCATTGAAAAATTGAAGGGCTAACGGAATCAACTCCGTCAGCCCCTCAATCTTCAAATTTAGGGACGTGGGCGTCTCGCCCGCGACAATCCCTCCCTCCCCCTGGGGGAGGGGCGGGGAGGGGTATCACTCCCTCCTGTCTCCGAAGATGCGAAGCAGATAGATAAAGAGGTTAATGAAATCGAGGTAAAGAGTCAGCGCACCGAGAAGTGCGAGCTTCTGTGCTCCCTCGTCGCGGGAATCCTGATCGTAGAGCATCTTCTTAATCTTCTGCGAGTCGTAGGCGGTGAGTCCTACGAAGATGAGTACACCGGCATAGCTGATGATGGTCTGCATTCCCGTAGAGCCTACGAAGATGTTCACCACTGTGGCAATGATAAGTCCTATCAGAGCCATGAAGAGGATCTTCCCTAACGAGGTGAGGTCGGCCTTTGTCGTGTATCCTATCAAAGCCATCGCGGCGAACGTGCCGGCGGTGATGAAGAACACCTGGCCGATGCTGCTCAGCGTATAGACAAGGAAGATGCTGCTCAGTACGGCACCGTTTATCACGCTGTATGCTATGAACATCAGAGTGGCTGTGGTGAGGCTCAGCTTATTAATCATTGCGCTGACACCGAATACCAGCGCGAACTCTGCAATGATGAGTCCCCAGAACACTATCTGGTTGCCCAGCACCATCTGCAGTATGGCGGGTGACGTGGCCACACCGTATGAGGTGACGCCGGTGATGCACATTGCCAGTGACATCCACACATACACCTTACGCATCAGAGCGGGGAAACTGATACTGGGAGCCCATGTGCGACCACCCTCTGCTTCGTTGACCATGCGGTCGAATTCTTTGTAATCCATGTTTCTGTTCTTATTGTTATACTTTTTGTTGCTGCTTGTCAAAACACGTCGGTGCCGCAATAGGGACGAACCGGCATCAATGACTTTCTTGTCGCAGCTGCAAAGGTACGATTAAGTTTTGAGATATGCAAGAAAAAGTGCTTGCATTTTTTATTTGCATATCCAAAACGGAGTACCTTCGACGAAGTCAAAGTACGATTAAGTTTTGAGATATGAAGGAGAAAATACAAAAAACTCCCCGTTGCAACGGGATGTAACGGGGAGTGGATCTGGTTTATGCTCTTTGGGGGCTTATAGAATCTCAATCATCTTGTTCTCCTTCGGCTTCTCTTCCTTCTTCGGGAGAGTGATGGTCAGGATACCGTCGGTCATCGATGCCTTGATGTTGTCGCTGGCTATGGTGTCGGGCAGGGTGAAGCTTTGGGCATAGCTCTGATAGCTGAACTCCTTGCGCAGGTAGTTCTTTTCGTCTTTCTTCTCCTCCTGGCTGGTCTTCTTCTCCATCTTCAGCTCCAGCGTGTTGTCGTTGGTGAGGCGGATGGTGAAGTCTTCCTTGGTCATGCCTGGGGCGGCGAGTTCTATGGAGTAGCCCTGACCATTTTCGCTGATGTTGATCTTAGGGGTTGAATACTGTGGCTGGGCCTTTGGCATCATGTCGCCAAAGAGGAAGTCGTTCATCATTGTTGGGAACCAGTTGTTTCTTACGATAGCATTCATAATTTTTCTCCTTTTTATATTTTAATGGGTTTGTAAATGTTGTTTGTCGCGTTGAAAGCTTGTCGCCTTCGCTCTCCATAGACGCAACCTGCATGCCAAGGATGATTGGGTGAAAAATTGTCAGATGGGCGTGACAATGTGGCAAAATGTGGCATTATTTTGCAAAAAAACGCATAAAAGTTTGGTAGTAATGAACATTCTTGTTACTTTTGCACCCAGATTTCAAAAACAAATAAGCAAACCATACACAACAGACTTATGACAAGAACAGCAAACTTTTGGTGGTGGCGTGACTCAAGATTCAAATAATCGTGAGAAGATAGCCTGTTGCCTATAGTTTGCATATAGAGATAAATCTAAGGGATCTGTCGTTCTTACGACGGGTCTCTTTTTTTTGTGTCAGTATCAGAACATCATAAACATAAATAAAAACAGAAAACGAAAATGGAAAATTATCAAGTTGACGAGAATGGTTACTATGGTGAGTTTGGCGGGGCCTACGTTCCTGAGATTCTTCACAAATGTGTTCATGACCTCCAGGAGGCTTACCTGCCAATCATCGAGAGTGAGGAGTTCAAGAAGGAATACCACGCCTTGCTGAAGGACTATGTGGGTCGTCCCTCTCCCCTGTATTATGCACGTAGGATGAGCGAGAAGTATGGCTGCCGTCTCTACCTGAAGCGTGAGGACCTCAACCACACCGGTGCGCATAAGATAAACAACACCATAGGCCAGATTCTTCTTGCTAAGAAGATGGGTAAGAGCCGTATCATTGCCGAGACGGGAGCGGGTCAGCATGGCGTGGCCACTGCTACGGTGTGTGCGCTGATGAATATGAAGTGTGAGATATTCATGGGTGCCACCGATGTGGAGCGCCAACACGTTAATGTGGAGCGCATGAAGATGCTCGGATCCGAGGTGCATGCCGTCACGACGGGCAATATGACGCTCAGCGATGCATGCAGCGCAGCGATACGTGACTGGTGCACGCATCCTGCCGACACGTTCTATATCGTAGGGTCTACGATGGGGCCGCATCCATATCCCGATATGGTGGCTAAGATGCAGAGCGTCATCTCCGAGGAGATAAAATGGCAGCTGCAGGAGAAGGAGGGCCGCGACTATCCCGACTGTCTCATAGCATGCATCGGTGGGGGCTCGAATGCCGCTGGTACGATATATCATTACGTGAACGATGAGCGTGTGAGGATAGTCCTTGCCGAGGCCGGTGGCGAGGGCTGGCACACCGACCATACCGCTGCGACCATACACAAGGGCACCGTGGGCATACTGCACGGTTCGAAGATGCTTGTGATGCAGGATGAGGACGGTCAGATACAGGAGGCCTTCACCATCTCTGCAGGCCTTGACTATCCTGGCGTAGGTCCCATGCATTGCAATATGGCCAAGAAAGGGCGCACCAAGGTGCTTGCCATCAACGACGAAGAGGCCATCCGTGGTGGCTATGAGCTGACACGCATGGAGGGTATCATACCTGCCATTGAGAGTGCCCACGCCATAGCAGCCTTGAGCAAGCTGACCTTCAAACCAAATGACGTCGTGGTGCTCACCGTCAGCGGCAGAGGAGATAAGGATATCGAAACATATCTTAGTTATAAGTTATAAGTTATCAGTTACCATTTATTAGTTGTTTAGCAATATGAAAATATTCAGATACAAAACCGTGACGCGCACGATGATGGCCGACCTCTTCACGCCTGTTGGCATATACATGGGACTGCGCGACCTCTATCCCCAGAGTGCACTGATGGAGTGCAGCGACTATCACGACAAGGATAATTCCCGTTCCTTCATTGGTATCAACCCAATTGCGAGTCTCAGCATATCACGTGGTGTGGCTACTGTCACTCTGCCTGACAGCAGCAGCGAGACGCTCCATATTGACGGGGACTTTACCATCGACAAGGCCATCCACGCACTGACAGACCGTTTCGTGGTGACTGGCGATGATGCCGAGGTGTGCGGTCTGTACGGATACACATCGTTTGATGCGGTGAGGTACCTCGACAATATCAGAGTCAAGGATGATGACGAAGGGGCAACCGTTCCTGATTTGCTCTATATATTATATAAGGTAGTGATAGTGTTCGACCACTTCAACAGCCAACTGAAGATTGTTGAGATCACCGACAATGATGAGGTGACCCTCACGCCGTCCTTGTTCAATAGCCAGTGTGCAGCCCTTAATCCACAGCGCTCAATGCCGTTCCGCCCTGTCGGCGATGTAAGGAGCACGCTGAGCGATGATGAGCACAGGGAGAACATTCGTCGTGGTATCAGGCACTGTCTTAGGGGCGACGTGTTCCAGATAGTGTTGTCGCGACGCTTCATTCAGCGCTATGAGGGTGATGACTTCAGACTCTACCGGGCACTACGCAGCATCAACCCCTCGCCATACCTCTTCTATTTCGACTTCGGCAGCTTCCGTATCTTCGGTTCCTCGCCCGAGACCCACTGCCGCATAGAGGGTGGCAAAGCCTACATCGACCCTATTGCCGGTACCGCCAAGAGGACTGGCGACAGCGAGGCAGACCGCAAAGCTGCCGAGTATCTCAGGAACGACCCCAAGGAGAATGCGGAGCACGTGATGCTTGTTGACCTGGCTCGCAACGACCTCAGTCGCAACTGCCACAATGTGAAGGTGGACTTCTACAAAGACCTGCAGTACTACTCCCATGTGGTGCATCTGGTCAGCAGGGTCAGCGGCGAGTTAGATATGGCAGGCACGGGTGATGGTGCCGATACCGTTAAGACCTTCCTCGACACCTTCCCCGCAGGCACGCTGAGCGGTGCTCCGAAGGTAAGGGCCATGCAGCTCATTGCTGAGTATGAGCCCCACCGCCGCGGCCCGTATGGCGGGTGCATAGGCTACATAGGACTCAACGGCTCGCTCAATCAGGCCATCACCATCCGCACCTTCGTGAGTCGTAATGGAGAGCTGACCTTCCAGGCAGGAGGTGGCATTGTGGCCAAGAGTGATGTAGAGTATGAGCTGCAGGAGGTGAACAATAAACTCGCAGCCCTGCGCAAGGCAATAACAATGGCCATTGACCATTAAGCGTTAAGCATCAACTTCTAAAAACATAAAGACATTATGAAAATAGCTATCATAGACAATTACGACTCTTTCACCTATAACCTGAGTCATCTTGTAAAATCGCTTGGGGCAGAGGTGACGGTAGTGAGAAACGACCAGTTCCGCATGGAGGAGCTGGAGAAGTATTCCAAGATTATCCTCTCTCCCGGCCCTGGCATCCCCTCAGAGGCTGGCCAGCTGCTCGATGTCATACGCACCTATGCAGGCTGTAAGCCCATCCTCGGCGTGTGTCTGGGACATCAGGCCATCGGTGAGGTGTTTGGTGCAAAGCTTGATAATATCCCCGATGTGTGTCATGGTGTGGCCACAGAGGGCACGCAGTTGGGTAACGACGGTCTCTTCTTCGGTCTGCCCTCACGCATCACTATGGGACGTTACCACTCGTGGGTGGTGTCAAAGGAAGGCCTGCCAGAATGCCTTGAGATAACGGCAGAGAGTGACGATGGATATATCATGGCCCTGAAGCACAGGGAACTGAACATCAGGGGTATACAGTTTCATCCAGAGAGCGTGCTCACTCCTGATGGACGCAAGATGCTGCAGAACTGGATGTATCTCTAAAATAAAAACGCAGCCTCCGTATAATCCGGAACAAAGACGACAATTCATAAAAAACAACACATAAGACAATGGAAAAGACAATGAACGATATCCTCAACAGGATGCTTAACCACGAGGTTCTTTCTCGTGAGGAGATGAAACAGATTCTTGTGGGCATCACCCACAGCGACTATCCCACGGAGCAGATTACGGCTCTGCTCACGGCCCTTCAGATGCGCGGCGTTACCGTCGACGAGCTGCTGGGCTTCCGCGACGGCATACTGGAGACCGGCGTTCCCGTACCTCTCGACTGTGACCGCTATATCGACGTGGTAGGCACGGGCGGCGACCGTAAGAATACCTTCAATATCTCTACTACCTCTTGCTTCGTCATTGCCGGAGCGGGCTATAAAGTGGCGAAGCACGGCAACTATTCCGCCACATCCACCAGCGGAGCATCGAACGTGATAGCGCAGCACGGTGTGAGGTTCACCGATGACATAGACCAGCTGAACCGCTGCATGCATGAGGCAGGCATCGTTTACCTCCATGCACAGCTCTTCGCAAAGGCCATGAAGTTCGTGGGGCCGATACGCAAGGAATTGCCGTTCCCCACGGTGTTCAACCTGCTTGGCCCGCTGGTGAACCCCAGCCAGCCCAGCTGTCAGCTGCTCGGAGTGGCCAACCTTGACCAGATGCGACTCTACAGTCAGGTGTACCAGCGTCTGGGCATCGACTACGGCATCGTCAACTCTATCGACGGCTATGACGAGATATCGCTGACTGGCGACTTCAAGGTTACCACGAACCGCTATGAGCGAATCTTCCATCCTCGCGAGCTGGGCTTTGAGATAGCAAAGCCCGAGGAGCTCGTGGCCGGAGCCACTGAGGTGGAGGCGAAGGAGATTTTCGATGCCGTATTGGAGAACCGCGCCCTGCCTGCACAGAAAAGTATCGTGCTGGCCAATGCCGCCTTTGGCATACAGGTGCTGGAGCGTGGTGAGAAGAGCATCGAGGAGTGTATCGAAATAGCGCGTGAGTCGATAGACAGCGGCAAGGCCTTGGCTACATTCAAGAAATTCGTAGAACTAAACTCATAAGGCCCTATGGACAATATGCATCAGATAAGCTCTGTGGATATACTGCAGGAGATAGTAGCCCACAAGCAGGAAGAGCTGGCCCGCATGCGCCAGAAGAAACCGTCGTTGCGCGAGGCGTTGCTGAATAGCGACAGCGGCATCATAGCCGAGTTCAAGCGTCGCTCACCGTCAAAGGGTTGGATAAAGGAAGAGGGTAGGGCAGACGTCATACCCCTGAGCTATCAGCAGAACGGTGCTGCGGCCCTGAGCATCCTAACCGACAAACACTACTTCGGCGGTCACGACGATTTCATACGCCTCGCGCGACAGAGCGGCGTCACGATACCTATCCTGTATAAGAACTTCGTCATCGACGAGATGCAGGTCTATGAGGCGGCCTTCTGCGGAGCCTCTGCCATACTGCTCATCGCGGCCTGTCTCACGTTGCAGCGCTGCGAGGCACTCATGAGTCTCGCCCACAGCCTGGGATTGGAGGTGCTCCTTGAGATGCACGACGAGAGCGAACTGGAGTATGCCTCCCTGAAGCCCGACCTCTGCGGCATCAACAACCGCCACCTGGGATCGTTCGTGACTGACGTGGAGACATCATTCCGACTTGCAGAGCAGCTTCCGAAGGACACCGTAAAAGTCAGCGAGAGCGGCATCTCCAATCCCGAAACCGTAAGACTTCTTCGTGAGGCAGGCTTCAGCGGCTTCCTCATCGGTGAGACATTCATGAAAGACCCCGATCCAGGCAAAGCGCTTAAGCAATTTATTTCGAATTAACAAATTAACAAATTAACGAATTAACGAAATGAACAAGATAAACAAACTGTTTGCAGACAAGCAGCCCGGCAAGAAATTCCTCAGCCTCTATTTCTGTGCGGGTTATCCTACGTTAGAGGCTACTGGCGATGTCATCAAGGCTATGGAACGTCGTGGCATAGACTTCGTGGAGGTGGGTATACCTTTCAGCGACCCTCTTGCTGACGGTCCGGTGATACAGGCTGCCGCTACTGCGGCCATAAAGAACGGCATGACGGTGCGCACACTCTTTGCCCAGCTACGCGAGATAAAGGACGAGGTTAACATCCCATTGATTCTCATGGGCTATCTCAATCCTATCCTCCACTACGGCATCGAGGCCTTCTGCAGAGAGTGCGTGGAGAGTGGCGTCAGCGGAATGATTATCCCCGACCTGCCCTTCGACGATTATCTCACACAGGTGAAGCCCATTGCCGACCGTTACGACCTGCGCGTCATCATGCTCATCACCCCTGAGACGTCTGAGGAGCGCATACGCTTCATCGACGACAACACCGACGGCTTCATCTACATGGTCAGCTCTGCGGCCATCACGGGAGCGCAGCAGTCCTTTGATGAGGCCCGACAGCAGTATTTCAGGCACATCGATGCCATGCAGCTGCGCAATCCCCGCATGATTGGCTTCGGCATCTCCAATGCCCAGACACTTAAGGCAGCGCAGGATAATGCCGCCGGTGCCATCATAGGCTCGAAGTTCGTGCAGCTGCTGGGCGAGAGCGGCGATGCCGACAAGGCCCTCGACAGGCTCTTCGAAGCACTGAAAAAGTAAAGGAATAGGGAAATCTCCACTGCGGTATAGGGATTTTACTTTTGGTGGGTGAAAATAACGCCGTATCTTTGCACCAGAAAACAAAAGTAACCCATTAAAAAAATAGCAGTTATGAAGAAGTTTTTCCTTACCCTCGTTTCTGTAGTGATGTTTGGCACGATGACAATGTCAGCCCAGGACAGCTATTCCGTAGTTCATGGAAATGATTACGTTAATGGCACTGGCGATGACCGCATAGAGTTCCGTAATGACGATACCCCGCGTACCTTTAATGTATCTGCATACATGAGGAATCAGCAGGCCGAGCCCCAGCATGTATCAGCCACTACCCAGCATGTTGCAGCAGCTCGCAACTACGATGCTCCACGTCACAATAATGTCTCCCGCCACTATGGGGAGGGCCGGGGTGGGGCTTTCCATCGCCACCACGCTCCAGTCCGCGACACACGTGTGGTAGTCGTAGAGTCTGCACCAGTGGTCTATGGTCCTGCTCCAATGCCTCCAGTACATCCCGTTGTTGTAGCGGCACCACGTCCGGAGACAATAATAGGAGCAGCAATAGGAACAGTAGTGGGAGCTGCCATAACATCCCTGATTCTTAGATAATGCTTAACGCCAAAGGGACGTGGGCGTCTCGCCCGCGACAATCCCTCCCTCCCCTTGGGGGAGGGGCGGGGTTTCAATTTTGACTTTGTCAATACCTCGTACCCCTGTGGGGCGGTGATTCGTCACCGCCTTTTTTTGTTCTTTTTCTTGCATATCTCAAAACTTAATCGTACCTTTGACTCCGTCGAAGGTCCTCCGTCTTGGATATGCAATAAAAAATGCAAGCACATTTTCTTGCATATCTCAAAACTTAATCGTACCTTTGCAGCCTGATATGACAGAAACAGCTGCAATACCCCACGAGAGAGCGACCTATGTGCGTGCCAACAGCCACGACGACGGTTGCTGCTATTGGTTCCCCATGCGAGTGAGCTATGGCCGGAGCATGGAGGTGGCAAGGGAACTGCAGGCTGAGGGCGTGCGCTACTTTCATCCCTGCAACGAGAAGGTAGTGACGCGCAAGCAGACCGACGCGGCAGGGAACGTAAGCGAGAAGGCAGAGATTACCGAGGTGCCCGTAGTGACTAACCTTATCTTCGTCTATGCCACGCGTTCAGAGCTTCGGGAGCTGAAGGGCAGGACGGGACCTCTCTCCTATATGCGCTTCATGACCTACCTTGAGCGTGAGGGTGCCCATGGCGAGATGTCCTACTCCGAGACCCTCGCAGCGCGGCGCATCACCGTAATACCCGTGGCCGATATGGAGAGTTTCATTGAGGTGACGGAGAGGGAAAAGGGCCATGTGACGCTCATCCCCTACGAGGAGATTTTCCGCCATTACGGCAAGAGGATACGCTTCACCGAGGGTCCCTTGAAGGGCAAGGAGGCTGTCATACGCCGAATGAGTAAGAACAACAAGAATAAGAAGGTGCACTTCGAGATTGACGGATTGCTCGTGGCCGAGCTCGACTATGTGCCCCGACGAATGTACGAACTGCTGGAGGATTAAGGTGAACGCAATAGTAACGATACTGCTCCTTGTGGGCTCAAACATATTCATGACGCTGGCATGGTACGGCCATCTCAAGCTGTCGCAGATGAACATCTCCACAAGCTGGCCGCTGTGGGGCGTCATACTCTTCTCGTGGCTCATAGCCCTCGCAGAATATTCCCTGCAGGTGCCAGCCAACAAGATAGGCTTCGTGGGTAACGGCGGGCCGTTCACCCTTATGCAGCTGAAGGTGATACAGGAGGTCATATCCCTCATCGTCTTCACTGTCATCGCAGGGGTGCTCTTTCAGGGAGAACAGCTGCACTGGAATCACGCTGCAGCATTCGCATGTCTCATCCTGGCTGTATACTTCGTGTTTATGAAATAAAATCAATCTATAAACTTACAATCTTTATTTACTATGGTTAATTTCAAATCAGTACTTTTCGCTTTTAACCTCTCTCTCATCACTTTCTGCGCTGCTCAGGCTGAGACCGCCGACACGCTGAAGCAGGATACAGCAGAGGCCAAGAAGCCTGTCTTTACCGTTATCAAGGAGAATCCTATCACGTCAATCAAGAACCAGAGCAAGTCAGGCACCTGCTGGGACTACTCCACTCTCTCCTTCTTCGAGGCAGAGATACTGCGCAAGACCGGCAAGACCTATGACCTCTGCGAGATGTTCGTCACCAACAAGAACTATATGGACCGTGCCATCATGTCCGTACGCCTGCATGGCGACATGCAGTTCTCGCAGGGCGGCTCGGCCTACGACGTTCAGTATGTGCTGCAGAACTACGGTATCTGCCCCGAGGAGGCAATGGCACTGCCAGGAACGCAGTATGGCGATACGCTCAACAACTTCGCTGAGTTCTTCCTCGTCATGACACCTTACGTGGAGGCTCTGGCCAAGTCTAACAGCAAGAAGCTCACGCCGGCATGGAAGAAAGGACTGCAGGGAGTCATCGACGCATACCTCGGCACCGTGCCTGAGAAATTCGTCTATGAGGGCAAGACCTACACCCCGCAGAGCTTCGCACAGAGCCTCGGACTGAACTGGGACGACTACTACAGCTTCACCTCCTACACACATCATCCCTTCTGGACGGAGTTCCCCGTAGAGGTGCAGGACAACTGGCGCCAGGGAATGTCGTGGAACGTGCCAATGGAGTGTCTGGGCCGCATCATCGACAATGCCATCATGCAGGGCTACACTGTAGCCTGGGGAGGTGACGTGAGCGACGATGGCTTCACCCGTGACGGTCTGGCTCTGCTCGTTGACACAAAGAAGGTTGTCGACATCGAGGGCAGCGATATGGCCAAGTGGCTCAAGCTCGATAGCAAGGAGCGCAAGGACAAACTCAAGAAGTTGGGCATCGACACCCCTGAGCTCACTCCGTCGCAGGAGACACGCCAGGAGGAGTATGACAACTGGGAACTCACCGACGATCACGGCATGCACATCTATGGCATCGCCAAGGACCAGACGGGCCGTGAATACTACATGGTGAAGAACTCATGGGGCGAGACCGGCGACTACAAGGGCATCTGGTACATGTCAAAGAACTTCATCATCGCCAAGACGATGGATTTCCTCGTAAACAAGAACGCAGTACCAAAGGATATTCTCAACAAACTGAAGAAGTAACTTGCGCGCTCTTCTTCCACTCATATTCTTCATCGCCGCATACGTAGGACTGTCAGTCATTGCAGGCGATTTCTACGCTATACCTGTCACGGTGGCCTTCATGATGACGGCCATCGTGGCAGTTGCATTGTCGCGGGGAACGCTGAAGCACCGCATCAAGGTGTTCAGCCGAGGAAGCGGCAAGGACAATATCCTCCTGATGATATGGATCTTCATCCTTGCCGGAGCCTTTGCCCATTCGGCAAAGGGGATGGGCAGCGTCGATGATGTGGTGAACCTCATGCTGGGCATCCTGCCAGGCAATATGGTGATGGCGGGACTCTTCCTCGCTGCTGCCGTCATCTCGCTGAGCATAGGAACCAGCGTAGGCACCATCGTGGCACTCATGCCCATAGCCGTTACGATGGCCCACACCATGAACGAGTCCGTGCCCTTCATAGCAGCAATAGTGATAGGCGGCTCATTCTTCGGCGACAACCTCTCCTTCATCTCCGATACCACAGTATGCGCCACGCAGTCGCAGGGCTGCAAGATGAGCGACAAGTTCCGCACCAACATCCGCATAGCAGCTCCGGCAGCACTCATACTCTTCGTTGCCTATGCCGTCATAGGATGGCAGTCGAAGGTGCCCACCGACCTGCCTGAGGTGAACTATCTCAAGGTCATACCCTACCTCACGGTGCTCGTCACTGCCATCATGGGCATGAACGTGCTCCTGGTGCTCGTCATAGGCATAGCCCTTAGCGGCATCGTAGGCATGATGTCAGGCGACTATGGGCTCCTCTCATGGATGAAGGTAATTGGCGAAGGCATCATGGGCATGAGCGAACTGATCATCGTCACTATGCTGGCAGGGGGCGTGCTGGAGATGATACGCACCAACGGCGGCATACGCTTCCTGATGAACAGCATACTGCGTCACGTCCACTCTCCCCGCTCTGCCGAGCTGAGCATAGCCGCATTGGTGAGTGCCACGAACGTTTGCACGGCCAACAATACCGTAGCCATCATTACTGTGGCCGGAATTGCAAGGGAAATCTCCCACAAATACGCCCTCGACCCGCGCCGCGTGGCAAGCATCCTCGACACCTTCTCGTGCATCATACAGGGCATACTGCCCTACGGGGCTCAGCTGCTCATGGGAGCCGCACTTGCTGGCATCAGCCCCCTGCAGATCATACCTTATTTATATTACCCCCTCATCCTCGCCGTCTTCGCCCTGGGAAACATCTTGATGGTTAGAAAATTGAAGACTGAAGAGTGAAATTTTCATTTTTCAATGTAGTTAATGCTTAATACTTAACCCCGAACGAGGCGACTATGAAACGCTTGTCGTTTCAAGGAACGTCCTGAGTGGGTCAACGAAGTTAATGCCAAAGGGACGTGGGCGTCTCGCCCGCGACAAAGCCTAAAGCTTAAAGCTTAATGTTCAATGAAAGAAATCCTCTCCTTCCTGACCCTTCTGGGAAAGAATAACAACAAGCCTTGGTTCGACGAGCACAAGGCACAATATCTTGAAGTAAAGAAACGCTTCGATGCCTTCGCAATGGCCTTCGCACAGGGTGTGGCAGAATTCGACCCACGCTGCGAGGGACTGCAGCTGCGAGACATCACATACCGTATCTACCGCGACCTGCGCTTCTCCCACGACAAACGGCCCTACAAAGACTGGTTCGGCGTCTATGTCTGTCCGGGAGGCAAAAAGTCGGGAATGGCAGGCTACTACATCCATCTGCAGCCGGTCACCTCCACCTATTTCCTCTGCGGAGGCCTCTATAACCCCACGAAAGAGGTTGTGAAGAGCGTACGAGAGATGATAATGCTCGAACCGGAGCAGCTGTCTGCCGCCTTGCAGCAATGCAGCGACTTCACCCTGCCCTGGGATGCAGCCCTGAAGAAGGTGCCGCAGGGGTATAGCGAGAACGACGAACAGGCCCCCTACTACCGCCTTAAGAGCTATGAGATATACAAACCCATTACCAAGCGCGATGTGCTGAAGAAAGACTTCTTGCAAACAGCCCTGGCCGATCTCCGTCGCACCCACGACTACAACGAAATGCTCAACCGAAGCGTTGACTACGCCAGGGAGATGTACTAACGTTTAAGGTGGGTTCTTGCGCTCCGTAGGTGCTCAGGCGCGAGCGGAACTGTTAATTCGCTTGCCTATAGCGACCACGCTCCCAATTCTTTTTTACTGTCATCTGTCATAAAGCAATCATTAACTCCTTACTGTCAGCAAGTTAACAGTATGACGGATGTTTTTTTGCCGTCATAAATTGTCATAACCGTCATCTGTCACCAATCCGGGTCGGATTGGTCTGTATTAAACCCTCCGTTACACCCTAAACTATGCTCTTTCAGACACCAATTCGACTTGAATTGCTGGCGTATAATGATAAATGTCAGCAAATGACGGTAAATGACAGTGATTTTTATACTGTCATAAGCATTACACGTTGATTGTTAGTAATTTACAGCGATATTATGACAGATGATAGTTTGTTGCCAAAAAAAACTTACGCTTCTTTTTGTGCGGTCAGACCTTGCAGAGGCTGGTGACGTGGGTGTCCCGCCCGCGACAAAAAAAGGTGATGATAAAGAGTAAACAAACTGTTTTTAAGTTTGTTAGACGGTGTAAGTTACATACACGGGTTTTTACGTACACACAATAAACAAGCGAGTAATGGCAATCCTTGCAGGTGAAAACGATTCTTTGTAAAAAAACGATTTCCCTATTTAGGATGTCAGTGGCGGGACAGGAAGTATTTTCTCCATGAAATATTTGCAGAATTGAATATTTTTCAGTAACTTTGCACCCGCATTTGGTTCTCCGGGGATGCCGAGATGTTGATTGAGGCTGACTGGAGCTAAGATGGGAATGCAGTGTGAGTCTGCAACATTACCCGATGCTGTGAGTCCTTTCTTCAGGACATCCGCTATGGTCACTGGCCGTTTTATTGGAATGGGAACGTTAACGTTAACGTGAACGGACGAAGGCTGGGAAGACCGGATGTTACTTCTAAGGATGAAGTCAGAAGACCTGCCATTTGTACCTCTGTCGACCTAACGGTAGGTGATGTGTGCCTGCGGGACTACGGGCACGTACATCGTTTTTATATGATTAAGTGTAACTCTTGCTGCATGAGCCTGCCGCAGACACATTGCGTGTTGAGCGGGGGGAATGAGCGGCGTTTAATGCGTTTTTTCATGGAACAGTATCACATTGCATACGTACGTTTTATTGAGAGTATGAGAGAGTTTAAGAGTTGTCTGAACGACCTGAGAGGTCTCTCGGGCCTGGGACGTGGCGCTGGAGAGCGCATCATGGAGCTGGCTGGTATGGCCGATGCCGCTATTGCCGTGGCTGAGCAGGAGACGTTCCTCCCGAGCAACGACCTGCTGCAGGTGACGAACGGCCTGCTGAGGATGAGGCAGGAGCTGAGACAACCCTTGGAACTCCAGATTCTGAGGAAGGCCCAGAGGATGCTTCACGGCGCTGCCGATGCGATGATGGATATTACGAACGATGCTGATGTGATGTCGGTTAAGGAACTGACGAGGTAATTAACAATTATAGATAGAAGATTGAAAATTGAAAATTATTAATTGAGTGTAAAGATTTATTCAGGATAATGATTAGGAAGATATTAATAGCGAATCGTGGCGAGATTGCCTTGCGTGTGATGCGCAGCTGCTATGAGATGGGCATCAGGAGCGTTGCCGTCTACAGTACTGCCGACCGTACGTCGCGTCACGTTCTCTTTGCCAATGAGGCAGAGTGTATAGGAGGTGCTGCCAGCAGCGACAGCTACCTTAACATAGACCATATCATTGAGGCAGCTAAGAAGCACGGCGCGGATGCTATCCATCCGGGCTATGGCTTCTTGAGCGAGAATGCCGACTTTGCGCGCCGCTGCGAGCAGGAGGGCATCACGTTTATCGGTCCGCGCCCCGAGACGATGGAGGAGATGGGCGACAAGATTAGTGCCAGGAAGAAGATGATTGAGGCCGGTGTGCCCGTTGTTCCCGGCACGGAAAAGCCCCTGAAGAGTGCCGACGAGGCTGTGGAGGTGGCCAGGAAGATGGGCTTCCCCGTGATGTTGAAAGCCTCTATGGGAGGTGGCGGCAAAGGCATGCGCCTTATCACCAGGGAGGAAGACGTGAAAGAGATGTATGAGGCCGCGCGAAGCGAGGCGATGTCGGGCTTCGGCGATGATACGGTGTATATAGAGAAGTTCGTGGAGGAACCCCACCATATAGAGTTTCAGGTGCTTGGCGACAAGCACGGCAACGTGGTGCACCTCTTCGACCGCGAATGTTCCGTGCAGCGCAGGCATCAGAAGATTGTTGAGGAGTCGCCATCGCCCTTCGTGGACTATAACCTCAGGATGGAGATGGGTGCAAAGGCCGTTGCTGCGGCTAAGGCCGTAGGATATGTTGGTGCCGGAACGATAGAGTTCCTGGTGGACAAGTACCACCATTTCTATTTCCTTGAGATGAACACGCGCCTGCAGGTGGAGCACCCCATCACGGAGGAGGTGGTGGGCGTTGACCTGGTGAAGGAGCAGATACGTATTGCCAACGGTGAGCCTCTACGCTTCAGGCAGGAGGACCTCAGGCAGCACGGCCACGCTATCGAGTGCCGCATCTGTGCCGAGGACACAGAGCACGACTTCATGCCCTCGCCGGGAGTGATACAGCAGCTGACGGTGCCACAGGGCATCGGCACCAGAGTCGATTCGCATTGCTATGAGGGATATGAGATACCGATGCACTACGACCCCATGATAGGCAAGCTCATAGTATGGGCCACGACAAGGGAGTATGCCATTGAGAGAATGAGGCGTGTGCTGTATGAATATAAGATTACGGGTTTGACGACAAATATACGCTATCTGCGCAGAATTATTGATGTGCCCGATTTCAAGAACGGCGACTATAACACCTATTTCATAGAGCGCAACCAGGAACGCCTGAAGCCACGCAGCGGGTTTAAGAACGACTCGGAGCCCATGGCCGTCATTGCGGCTTACATAGACTATCTGATGAACGTGGAGGAGAACCAGCCCCATGGAGTAGGTGAAGACAGCACGGCCATCTCAAGATGGCGAGCCTTCGGACTGCAGAAGGGTGTGCTGAGGGTGTAGAGATAAAGCCGCAGCCCGATTGAAGATTGAAAATGGAGATACAAGTAGGAAATAAGATGATGGAAGTGACCTTGCTGAGCAAGGAGGGCAACCACGTTAAGGTGGCCCTCGATGGCAAGGTGTATGATGTGGATGTGTGCATGCTTGAGAATAATGTGTGCTCTATCATCCATAAGGGCAATTCATATAACGCCGAGCTCACCCGCGAGCACGACGGCAAGCACTATCGCGTGAACCTTAACTATTCCGTCTACGATGTTGACATGCTCGACTCGCAGGCCAAGTACATGCGTATGCGTCGTAATAAGGATGCCGGCTCAGGCAATCAGGCCGATACCGTTGCTGCCCCGATGCCCTGCAAGATTGTGAAGGTGTTCGTGAAGCCTGGCGACAATCTCTGCGCCGGTGACTCGCTGCTGACGATGGAGGCCATGAAGATGCAGACGAACTACAAGGTGGCCGAAGACTGCACCGTGAAGGAGGTACTGGTGAACGATGGCGACAGTGTGATGGCTAACCAGGTGATGGTGAGATTGAACATTGAAAGCCCCACACCGCCCCTTCCCTAAGGGAGGGAGTAGCTGGCGCTTGATTATGTATTTAAAGATTAAAGCTTAAAACTTAAAGCTTAAAGAAAAATGAAACTTACAGCAAGAGAAAGAATAGAAACATTGCTCGACAAGGGTACGTTTGTAGAGCTCGATAAACACGTGATGCACCGTTGCACGGACTTCGGAATGGAGGAGAAGCGCTTTGAGGGCGACGGTGTTATCAGCGGATACGGAAAGATTGACGGACGCATAGTGTTCGTCTATGCCTTTGACTTCGCCGTGCTGGGCGGCTCGCTTAGCGCTGCCAACGCTCAGAAGATAGCGAAGGTGCAGGATCTGGCCCTGAAGAACGGCGCTCCCATCATTGGTCTGAACGACTCTGGTGGTGCCAGGATACAGGAGGGGGTGGAGTCGCTGACGGGATTCGCACATATCTTCAGAAGAAACGTGATGGCCAGTGGTGTGATACCACAGATTTCGGCTATCATGGGCCCCTGTGCCGGAGGATCGTGCTATTCACCGGCCCTGACCGACTTTATCCTGATGGTTAAGGGGCAGAGTCAGATGTTCGTTACCGGCCCCAATGTGGTGAAGGCCGTTACCAACGAGGATGTGGACAAGGAGACGCTGGGCGGTGCTATGACCCACAACAGCGTTAGCGGAGTGTCGCACTTCATCTGTGACGATGACGAGGAGACGCTCATGACCATTCGCGAACTCATCGGCTTCATTCCCTCGAACAATATGGAGGATGCCCCTGCACGCAGCGTGACCGACGAGGTGACACGCGTATGTCATGAACTGGACGAAGTAGTGCCAGCCGACCCCAATATCCCTTACGACATACGCAACATCATCGAGCCCATTTGCGACCAGCAGTATTTCTTCGAGATACAGTCCGAATATGCCAAGAATATCGTTGTAGGCTTCGGACGCATGGCAGGCAGGACGGTGGGCTTCGTAGCCAACCAACCCAACCACCTGGCAGGGTCGCTCGACATCGATGCCTCTGACAAGGCGGCACGCTTCATACGTTTCTGCGACTGCTTCAACATACCCCTTGTGGCCGTTGAGGACGTGCCCGGATTCCTCCCAGGCGTTGACCAGGAGCATCACGGCATTATCCGCCATGGTGCAAAGATAGTGTATGCCTTTGCCGAGGCTACGGTGCCAAAGGTGACGCTTATCACAAGAAAGGCCTACGGAGGCGCTTATATCGTGATGAACTCAAAATGCATCGGTGCAGACATCAACCTGGCATATCCTACCGCCGAGATTGCGGTGATGGGAGCAGAGGGAGCATGCAACATCCTCTACAGGAAGGAAAGCGAGGAGCAGCGCAAGCAGCGCATCATGGAGTATCGCGAGAAGTTTGCCAACCCGATGCCTGCAGCACGACTGGGGTATATCGACGAGATAATAGAGCCCTGCGACACCAGGCTGAAACTTATTCAGGCTCTGGAGATGAGCCGTAACAAGAATCAGAGTAATCCACCGAAGAAACATGGCAATATGCCATTGTAGAGATATAAAGAAGGCCACCATAAAAAACGTGGACTGGCCGCCTTTTTTTGTATTGTAATAGAATGCGAAGCATCCTGACTGTGAAGCCGGGATGCTTTTTTTGTGGCAGTTAGTTGGTAGATAGAAAAAAAAGTGTTAACTTTGCAGGTTGTTACGCTAACGATGGCGTAAACGATTATCAACGCCCCCTGTCCGGCTCCACTACAACCCTCCCAAGGAGAGAGGGAAGAGGGTGGGGAGTAAATAACGGAAACGGGCATTAAACAGAAAATAATGAGAACAAAAAAGACGACAACAGAGGCATCCGTGATGGAGGCAGCTGCAGTAGCCGAGAAGACTACTAAGAGAACTGCTACGAAGAGGACCTCTACAAAGAAACCAACATTGGCAAAGAAGACTGCCACCAGTACACGCAAGACACGAACCACAAAGAAGGCAGAGCAGCCTCAGACGGAGCAGCCTCAGGCAGAGCTTATTGAGCAGACCGTGCAGCAACAGGAACAGCCTCAGGCAACTGCGGAGGACACCGTGCCCGTAGCCACAGGGGAGAAGACTGAGGCACAGCCCATGCCGCAGCCCAAGCAGGAGCAGCCCGCTCCACAGGCAGAGGCTCCCAAGCAGGAGCAGCCCGCTCCGCAGACAGAGGCTCCCAAGCAGCATAAGCCTCAGGAACAGCCTAAGCAGCCCAAGCCACAGGAGATTCCGGCATTGCCAAGGATGACCATCAGCAACATCGTAGACCTCACGCAGGCTCCGCAGCGCAGCATAGTGCTCAACGACCAGCAAATCCAACAGCTGACGCTCGAGGAAGTGGAGAAGAGACGCCTGTTCCTGCAGGAGGCATTGTGCAATGTGCTTGACTATGATGTAGTTATCAGCGATACGAATATATGGTTAGAGCTGCTCCTCTCCAATTATCAGGGCGGCGGTAGCGCCAATGCCCGCCTGGCCTTTGAAAGGCAGCTGGACTTCATCTCGAAGATGATGAAGCGCCGCGGCGGAAAGTTCGTCATCATGGGCGAGACATACGAGGAGATAGACCGCTTCGCAACGATACAGGACCCTGTGAACCACAAGGAGGCCGACTTCTCCGACCCCGTGGTGTGTCTAAACACGGCAGCACGCCTGGCCAAGCGACTAATCCTCTCACAGCAGCGCGAGAACCGCCTAAGGATTGAGGGCATCAGCTCGGAGAGCCATCATGCCGCCTTTGCCGATCCCGCCATCGTGCGACGCGTGGTGGAGCTCTTCGCAAGCGGAAAGAAGGTGCTCCTCATCACCAACGATGCCAGCGTGGCCATACGCTCCATAGCGCTCTGCGATGACCTGCAGCGCATCAACAACGTCAGCGACGAGGAATGGGACAATACCTACGCCCTGGTGCGCCCTATGGCATTCACCTTCGAAGACCTCAGGCTGCTTGACAACTATACCAAACAGTACCACTACATACACGTGGCGGCAGGCCTGGCATGGATGAGCGACGTGAAGCCTATGGAGAAGCGCCCCGCAGCAGAGCCTCTCGTGCTGTCGGAGCAGGCCTTCAGGCCAGGCGACAGACATCGAGGCGACAACCTCTTCGTGAAGCTTGACGAGCAGGGCAACACCAGCCTCTCGGCACAGCAGCCCGCGCAGCGCCAGACCCAGAAGAAGAAACAGCAGCAGAACAAGGGTAAGAACCAGTCGGCACAGAAGGCACAGACACCTGCAGCGCCTGTGGCCGAGGAGGCAGCCGACAACAGCCATAGCCAGCCAGAGCAGATCAATGCCGCTCGGACCACGCCTGCTGCACCTGCCACACCTGCAGCCAACCCCGAGCCCGCTCCTCAGCCGGCACCTCAGGCAACACCTTCTGCGGGCAAGAAGTCAAGAAGCCCCAGAAAGCGCCCCGCAGCAAAGAAGCAAGCCTAACAACAACGAAACTATGGTGTCCGACGGTTCCCCCGTCGGATACTACCAAAATAACTTACAGACTAACTAACTTACTTACTGTTTAACCAATGAAACACTACTTAATCGGAGCGCTGTTGGCCGCCACCCTCAGCGCCAATGCGCAGAACACCCCCGTGAGTCAGATGGAGAAACTGGACCGTGGCGTGGTAGCTCTGCCCACCACATCGGGAAAAGGAAAATTCGTGAGCTGGAGGCTGCTGGGAACCGACGATCCCACGCGTACCTCCTTCAGCGTGTTGCGCAACGGCACGCTGGTCAGGGCAAACCTCAAAGTGACATGCTACGAGGATGCCAGCGGCACCAACACGTCAAAGTATCAGATTGTGACATACGTTGACGGAGAACCCGTCGACACCTCGAAGGCCGTGCAGGCATGGGACAAGGCGTGGCTGAAGCTGCCCCTGGACCGCCCTGCCGGAGGTTCCTTTGATGACGGTGCATACACCTATTCGCCTAACGACTGCTCCGTAGGCGACGTGGACGGCGACGGGGAGTATGAGCTGTTCGTAAAGTGGGACCCTTCCAACGCCCACGACAATTCGCATAACGGATATACTGGCAACGTCCTGATAGACTGCTATAAGTTTGACGGCACAAAGTTGTGGCGCATAGACCTGGGCCGCAACATACGTGCCGGAGCCCACTACACGCAGTTCATGGTGTATGACTTTGACGGCGATGGCAAGGCGGAGATGATATGTAAGACCGCCCCGGGCAGCAAGGATGCTGCAGGGGAGTACGTGAACCAGGCCACCGACAATGAGAACATCAAGATGGCCAACAACCAGAAGGTGTGGTTGAATAGTTCTGGCCGAGTAGATGGCGGGCACGAATACCTGACCGTTTTCAATGGACTCACGGGCAAGGCTGTCAACACCATAGCCTATAACCCCAACCGTAACACCACCTCTGCCTTGAGCGAGGCTGACGGTACGTTCAACTGGGCTATAGGAAAGACCGATAATCACGGGTATAACCGAGGAGACCGCTATCTGGCTGCTGTGGCCTATCTCGACGGCCCGGAGGGAAAGCCCAGCGGCATCTTCTGCAGAGGATACTACTCCTATGCCTTCATCTGGGCTGTGGACTTCGACGGTCAGAAGCTGATACCGCGCTGGCTGCACCGCTCAGATGATAATAGCAGCGCGACCTACCGCGTTGTAACTTACGATGCCAACGGTACCGGTACTACTCAGAAATATTCCGCAAAGGCATCTACCAGCGGTGGAGGCAGCAAAACCATGTTCGGCAACGGCAACCACAACATGAGCATTGCCGATGTTGACGGTGATGGCCGCGACGAGATAATATGGGGCTCTGCGACGCTGAATGCTGACGGCACGCTGCGTTACGCCACAGGATTCGGCCACGGCGATGCCATCCACATTGGAAAGATGATAGCAGGCCGCGACGGGCTGCAGGTGTTTCAGGTACATGAGGAGGGAGGTACATACGCGTGGGACCTCCACGATGCCAATACAGGCGAGATACTGCAGAAGGGCGGACCGTCGGGCGTAGATAACGGCAGGGGCATGGCTGCACAGCTGACGGCAAAGACAGCCGACTGGTGGTGCAGCTCGGCATCAGACCGCAACCAGCGCAGCGCTGCAACAGGTACCGTCAGCTCTGCAGCTAATGGTTCGCTGAATTTCCGTATGTACTGGGACGGTACGGTGCAGGACGGACTGCTCGATGGTAACAAGATAGACAAGTATAACGATGCTTCGGACAACTTCAGCCGCCTCGTGGAATTCTACAACATCGGCCCGGGAAGCACCTGTAACGGTTCGAAGAACACTCCTAACCTCAGCGCCGACATCTTCGGTGACTGGCGTGAGGAGATAATCCTCTACAGCGTGAGCGACGAGGAGACCTACCTCGGCGTCTACAGCACGAACATCGTGACGAAATATGCCGTGCCGACCCTTATGCACGACCATACCTACCGCATGGCGATATGCTGGCAGAACACAGCATACAACCAGCCGCCACACTTGGGATATAACCTCAAAGAAGCCACGGCGCCACATCTCGCCATGAAGGAGATGGAAATACAGGAGGGTGAGAGCATGGAACTTGTCGTTAGCGGACTCTATGTCAACTCTCTGAAGCTGGGCTCAAGCATCGATGCTGACGGAACGGAGAAGTCTGGCGGTGTGCCTGCTGGCTTCACCTCATCAAGGAGCGTGCTCAACAAGACCGTGACCATCAAGGGCACGCCTGAGAAGAGCGGCGACTATAAGTTCATCTTCCAGCTCGGAGGACTGGCCGATGAGAGCGTTAACGACACCCTCACGCTGCATGTGAAGGGCACAACCGGAATAGAGAACGTAAACCTTAACAATAACGGGAACGTTAACGGGAACTGGAACGGGACCGAGGTGTACACCGTATCGGGTCATCTGCTCCCTGCTGCCGATGTTGCCAACCTGCCTGAGGGCATCTACATCATAAAGCGCAAGACCGGCAAAGGCGTGAAGACCATCAAGGTAGTGAAGTAAAAAAAAAGGTTCCGCTCCCACACCTTATTAGATATACAAAAACAAAGACATTATGAAGTTCAAGGAAGAGATCAACGAGAGCTACACAATGGCCGAGGCCATCAAGGAAGCCCAGCGCTGCCTTCAATGTAAGGTGCCGCAGTGTAAGAAGGGTTGCCCTATCAGCAATGACATCCCTGACTGGATTCACGAGCTGAAGAAGGGCAACATGGGCAACGCCATCAGCATCATACGTGCAAAGAGCAACCTGCCCGCCGTCTGCGGTCGTGTCTGCGGACACGAGAAACAATGCGAGGGAGCGTGCGTGCTGGGCAAGAAAGGCCAGCCGGTGAATATCGGCAAGCTGGAGCGTTTCGTGGCCGACTTCGACTCGGAGAACGAACTGACACATGAGGACGTGGCGGAGAAGACGCGCGGCAAGGTGGCTGTCATCGGAGCAGGGCCTTCGGGCATCACCGTTGCTGGCGACCTGGCCCGCATAGGCTTTGCCGTAGAGATGTTTGAGATGGAGGCCCAGTGTGGCGGTGTGCTGCGCTACGGCATCCCCGAATACCGCCTGCCCAAAGAGGTGGTGGCGCGCGAGATACGCCACATCGAGAAGATGGGCGTCATCATCCACCGCAACACGCATGTGGGAGTGGAGATAACGGTTGACACCCTCTTCGAGCAGGGCTTCGACGCTATCTTCATCGGCACAGGACTGGGTAAGCCGAAGTCGCTGGAGATACCCATCTACCAGAACGGACGTTGCATCTCTGATGGCGAGGGCGCCACGAAATGTGCTGACCTGAAGCGCATACGACTGGCGGCACACTTCCTGCGCCGCGTGGAGCTCATCTCCGAGGGGTTCATGAAGCGTGACGAGATTCCCGTTGACGAGGGTGCAAAGGTGTATGTCATCGGTTGCGGCAACACTGCAATGGACGCTTCGCGAACAGCCCTGCGCATAGGAGCCTCTGCAGTCGATATTATATACCATCGCGGCATCGACACCATGTCGGCATTGCGCGCAGAATATGACGATGCCGTGAAGGAAGGCGTGAACTTCAACTGGTGGAGCTCCATCACGGAGATACACGTGGATGACAACCTGGACATCAAGGAGATAGTTCTTGAGACCAAAGAGCCAGACAAGGAACCCGTGAGAAAAGTATTGCCAGCCGACAATATCATCATGGCTATTGGCGCAACGCCCAACACCAAGATAGTACGTTCCACCTCAGGACTGGAGAACGACGACCGTAAGTTCCTCATCACGCGCGACGTGCCCTACGGCATGACCACCCGCAAGGGAGTCTTCGCCGGCGGCGACGTGGCCAACCGTCAGGCCACCGTGGTCCACGCCATGCAGGATGCAAAGCTGGTAGCCCAGGGCATCACGCAGTATGTTGATGCCGTCAAGCTGATGAAGATAATAAACATGTAACCTTCCAACCCACATCAGACCGCCCGCGAGGTGTTCTAATTGTATCAACATGTCAAAGACCGCTAAATATCTTCTTTTTTCTCGCAAGGGCTAAGAATACTCTTTCAGAGTCCTGGTGACCATACTCTCTGTCAACTTGTGAGCTGAGCTCACGCTGCCATCCTGCATGTTCCCCATCGGCGGTGCCGATATTCTTAACTACGCAAGGGGCAAAGGCGCGCCTTCGGCGCTTACGCAAGAGGCTGGCGCTGTTGGGCTTTCTCTATCAACGCATCTGTCCGGATGGCTTTGCGTGAGCGCATAGCGCGTCCTTTGCTCTTTGCGTTGAGATGATGACAGCCCTTGGGCTGTGGTGACGGCGATGGATGGCTGTGGCATGCTTGTATGCATAAGGTCGTTCAGCGCAGGTGCCAAAGGCTCGAAGAGCCCATCATCTCCCTTGCGAGAAACCTGTCTCGTTGTCATTGCAAAGTTACTCAAAAAACTAACACGAATCCGAAATCTGCGAAAAAACTGCCCCTGTTTAACTTTCGTTTACACGCGATTTTAACACTTCGCGCCATTGATGCACGCTGCGCCGGCAAGGCAGGCTTTTCAGGCACCAAACGACCGCCAACAAGCACCTTATCGACCCAATATAACTATTTGAAAGTTAGTTAATTAGACAACAAAAAGCCAACTTTGGAACTGCTTGATACTGAGGTTGTTACGCGAGAGAGTTTATGGATGGTGCCATGAGACCAATTTGAGAGTATGCAGGATTCTTGTTAACAGTATAAAAGATATTTTAACGATTGATACTGTGAATTCGTGAATTCGTGAATTTAGTCTTTATTGTGTTTGTTTGACTTGTTATATGACCTCGAGAAATGGCAGAAGTCTCAGGTTTGCATGGCAATGATGAAGGGTGGCGAGACTGTCAGCGAGTATATCGAGGCCAAAGCC
>CAJOOC010000034.1 GCA_905236165.1 uncultured Prevotella sp.
AGGATTAACCGCCAGAGGTCAACCTTTAACTTTCGCCAGACGCAAAGTCTAACACTTGCTGCAGGCCCTCTGGATTCAAGCTGCAAAATTAAAGCGAAAATTGAGATGTATAAATAGACAGTAAATATGGAATCATTTATCTTTTTGGGATTTAATCTGCATGCATGGATAACTATCGTTACCGTGCTGGGTATGTTCACCATTCTGCTATTCACCAAGTGGCGCAGCGACATGGTTTTCCTCGGTGCCGTTGGCGTGCTCTATGTCACCGGCGTTCTTGATGCCAAGACAGCCTTCTCGGGCTTCGGCAACACCTCTGTTGTCACCGTCGGCGTGCTGTTTGTGGTCGTTGCAGGCCTGATGCATACCGGCGTGCTGCAGTGTATTGTAAGGTTTCTGCTCGGTACGCCCGACAACTACAGGAAGGCCGTTGTCAGGCTGATGCTGCCCGTGGCCGTGCTCAGCTCGTTCTTGAGCAACACCACGGTTGTTTCGCTCTTCGTCAACATCGTCAAGATGTGGGCCAAGAAGCTGAATGTGTCGCCCTCGAAACTGCTCATCCCGCTGAGCTATGCCTCGGGCATGGGCGGCGTATGTACCCTCATCGGCACTCCGCCGAACCTTATCATCAGCGGACTCTACGAGGCTAAGACGGATGAGGCCATGAACATCCTGTCCACCACCATCCCCGGACTGTTTTGTCTGGCTGTGGGCGTGCTGTCGGTCATTGCCATGCGTCGGCTGCTGCCAGACAGGAAGGCTCCTGAGAATGCTTTTGAGTCGGCAAGCGAATACACCGTGGAACTGCAGGTGCCATCAGACAATCCCAATATCGGCAAGACGCTGGGCGAGGCGGGGTTATACCATGTGAAAGGCGGCAGCCTGATAGAGATGCACCACTTCGACGACACACCCATGCCCATTACCGAGAACGAGCCCGTTATGGGCGGCGACCATCTGGTATATGCCGGTCAGATAGACGAGTTGGCAGAGCTGGCATATACCCACAAGCTGGTGAGCTCCGACCATCACGTCTTTTTCTACAATGAGTTGGACAATTACAGCAAGTTGCGCACGGCATACGTCACCTTCACCAGCAGCCTTATCGGGACGACCATCGGCGGCAGTACGTTTGAGAAGGATAACAACATGGTGCTGGCGGCTGTAGCCCGAAGCGGCGAGCGCATCAACGAGGCGCCACGAAAGGTGGTGCTGAAGGCTGGCGACACGCTGCTGTTCGTATGTCCGAGGAATATCAACCTTAAGACTTCCACGCTGCAGGAGGACCTCCATTTCTTCGACTCCGATGCTGTGCCCAACATCGGCTATGGCACCATCATCTCCACCATCATCATGATAGCTATGGTGGCAGTATCGGCCCTCGGCATCCTGCCCTTGCTGCAGTGTGCCTTCCTCGCTGCCGCTGCCATGCTCATCTGCCGCTGCTGCAACATGGAGCAGGCCATGCGTGCCATCAACTGGGAAATACTCATGGTCTTCGCAGGCAGCGCCGTACTCGGCAGCGCCATTCAGGAGACGGGCATTGCCGAGAGGCTCGCCAACGGCATCCTCGATATCTGCGGCACCAACCCCATAGTGGTGATGACAGCCATCTGCTTCGTAGGCACATTCGTTACCGAGTTCATCTCCAACACGGCAGCAGGAGCGATGTTCTTCCCTATCATGTATCAGGCAGCAGAGAAACTGGGCTATGAGCCCTTCCCCTTCCTCATAGCCCTGATGATAAGCGTCAGCAGCAGCTTTGCCACTCCTATCGGTTCGCCAACCCACATGCTGGTATACGGCCCTGGCGGCTATCGCTTCAGCGACTTCCTGCGCATCGGACTGCTGATGAACATCATCATCCTCGCAGCCAACATCTTCATCGTAAACATCATTTATCCACTGACACCATTGCATTAAAAGTTCAATCAACAAACCATCCTCTCCCCTACATTAAACCTTCCTTTTTAACAGCTTTACAACTATCACATTATCAACACATTGCAATAGACCGTCGATTACAGTGTAATCGACGGTCTATTAGGAGGTAATAGTTACTCGATTAGGCGGTAACAGACGCTCTATTACTTCCTTATCCTTATTACAGTGAAAGAATATGGTGGAAGTTTCAGGTCTATGACGGAGTTTTCGAGGGATATTGCGGTGGTATTTTCGTCCTGCCAGCGTTTTGTTCTGTCAGGATTCTGGCCTCCTGCCATCGTGGTGATGACGGCGTTGACGGAACCTTTGCCCTTACTTTTCTTCTTCATGCTGCCCTGTTCCAGACGCTTTGCGAGGTCAGAACCGAGGTCCACAGACATCGCAGCCTCCTTGGGCAGGAGCGAGACGAGCTTCACTATGATGTCGCCGCTCTTCTCGTCGACAACGACGGAGCGGTCAATCCTCTCCACCACCTCGCCACTCATGTCGCGCACATTGCCTTTGGCATCCTTTGGCCCAGGAGCCTCAACGCTCATCGTGGTGCCCACATAGCTGTTGCCGGCATTCTGACCGAAGGCGCGCTGCACGTAGTAGTTGGCAGTGGGGCGCACATCGTTGTTGCTGAAGTAGATGAGGTCGGGGTTCCAGCTGGTATGACGGTCTTTGGCCAGCAGCGGTGCGTATGACGACATCACCACCACGTCGGCATTCTGCTCAAGATGCGTCATGTAGGCTGCCTCTATGAGGGCATTGCTGACGTTGTTGCCCTTTGAGGCCCATTCGCCAAGGTACACCTTCGTAGCATTTCGGTCGTAGCTGTCGTAGAAGTCACGGTGATGGAAATACCATCCCGGGGTGTTGTAGTAGTGTTCGTCGACAATCTCCAGCCCTTTATCCTTGGCCTCCTTCCAGCCATATTCGTAGTCGGAGCCCTCCCAGAAGGGTCCCACAGTACCGATGACGGTTATCTCGGGATGCTTTGCCTTCACGCCGCTGACCAGGAAGCGGTAGCGCTCCATGAAGGTGTCGCCAAGCAGGTCTTCATTGCCTATTCCGAGGTATTTAAGGTTGAAGGGCTTGGGATGTCCTGCCTTGGCACGCATGGCGGCAAGGGGTGAGGTCTTGGCATCGCCGTTGGCCCATTCTATCAGGTCAAGCAGCTCCTGCAGATACGACTCCATCGTCAGGTCCTTGCCCATATACTTATAGGGTGACGGCTTTCCGCCCAGGTCTTTCTGGAAGGGGATGCCACCCTGCTGACCGTTCTGCGGTCCGCCCTCATAGCCCCCACGACCGGAGTTCTGACAAGGCACGCCGGCAGCGAGCACAGGCACGGGCTCTGCGCCGATGTCCTCACAGAACTGGAAGTACTCGTAGAATCCCAGTCCGCGTGTCTGATGGTAATGCCAGATGTTATAGTCAGGCTGCCTCTCCCACAGCTCGCCGATGGTGGCCTGCCAGTGGTAGATATTGTTGATGCCGTTACCATGTGAGGCACATCCACCGGGGAAGCGCACGAAACGCGGCCTGAGGTCGGCTATCGTCTCGGCAAGGTCTTTGCGCAGGCCGTTAGTGCGACCCTTATAGGTATCCTTCGGGAACAGCGATACGAAGTCGAGGTTCAGCCATCCCTTCTGCTGTGGTTCTATCACCAGCTCGGCAGCCTTGGCATCGCCCTTTGAGGTGAGCGTGACGGTCTGCGGCCTCCATTCCTTCGTAGCCTTGAAGGCGGTGCTGGCCAGGATGTTGCCGCCTTCAACAAGCGACACCTTCACGGCTCCGCTGCCCTGTAGGAACAGCGAGAGGCGGTATTTCGCACCTCCCTTCAGTGGTATGCCGTCGAAGCCTTCGTTGATGATACGCCCTCCCGTCTTCTCAGTAGTGAGTATGGCATAGTGGGCATTGTTACGGTGTATGGGTGCCTTTGTGTCTGTCGTCAGCGTGAGGCCTTCGCCTTCCACCCTCCAGGCCGTAAGGGCATTCCAGTCCTTATGGTCGTCGGCGGTATATTCGAAGTCACGATTCTGAATGAGCTCGGCATACAGCCCTCCGTCTGCGGCATAGCTGATATCCTCGAAGAAGATGCCGTTGAGCATGGGCGAGATAGCCTTCGTTTCCTGCCAGTCAAGAGTCACGTGAGCCTTGATGTCGCCACATTCTTCTGCAAGATGCCTGCCAGTAACGACATAGTTCTCCCATTCCTTCTGCTGACCAGCCTCGCGGAGCAGTTTCTTCTCCTTCAGCCGTTCTATATAAGAGTAAGGTACGCGTATAGGGTTCTGCCATTCGGCCTTCGCTTTCTCGACAGCGGCCTTGAAGGCTTCCTCGCTCATGAGCCTGTAGTCCTGCGGCTTCCACAGAACGAGGTTGTCTGACTCTGTCACGCCAATCTCACGCTGACGGAGGTCGGGGATGAACGAGGCCCTGAACTTCTTCCCATCATAGCTGATGACGGGATACCACATCTTCTTCTGCGCCCCCCAGGGACCGTAGTCGCTCTCATAGATATTGGTGCCTACATGCGTCCAGTGCTTCTGGTCCTGCGAATATGCTATCTGCAGGCCTCGCGAGCCGTTATTGATGTCTGGACGCACCCACACGGAGTCAGGCCTGTTGGCCATTGCCGGCAAAGCCAGCAGGGATAAGAGCAAATTGAAAATTGAACCCCGAACGAGGCGACTATGAAACGCTTGTCGTTTCAAGGAGCGTCCTGAGTGGGTCAACGAAGTCAAAATTGTCGCGGGCGAGACGCCCACGTCCCTGGGATTGAAAAATGAGAATTGAAAATTGAGAATTATTCGTGACCTCATTATGAGTTATTTAATTCAAGTTTCTGAAGTACGCATATTCTTTTCTCTACCACGAATTTCTCGAATTTCACGAACCCCGAATGAGGCGACTATGAAACGCTTGTCGTTTCAAGGAGCATCCTGAGCGGGTCAGCGAAGCTAATTACAA
>CAJOOC010000035.1 GCA_905236165.1 uncultured Prevotella sp.
ATTGGCTTCATGATGCCTTTACATCATTCCGCCAAAGGCCTTTTTGGCATTGGCTTCATGATGCCTTTACATCATTCCGCCCATACCAGGAGCTCCACCCATTGGCATTGCGGGTTCTGGTGCTGGCTTGTCACAGATTACTGACTCGGTAGTAAGGAAGAGCCCTGCGATGGATGCTGCATTCTCAAGTGCTACACGCGCCACCTTTGCTGGGTCGATAATACCTGCCTTGCGCAGATCCTCATACTGGTCGGTACGTGCGTTATAGCCAAAGTCCCCTTCGCCTTCGCGAACCTTCTGAACTACTACGGCACCCTCACCGCCTGCATTGTTTACTATCTGGCGCAGAGGCTCCTCCAGAGCACGAACGATGATGTTGATACCTGTCTGCTCGTCGGCATTGTCGCCCTTCAGGCCGTCAAGGCTGCTGAGTGCGCGGATGTAGGTTGTGCCGCCACCTGCCACAACACCCTCCTCAATGGCTGCACGGGTGGCGCAGAGAGCATCGTCAACACGGTCTTTCTTCTCCTTCATCTCTACCTCGCTGTTTGCACCGATGTAGAGTACTGCTACGCCGCCAGCCAACTTGGCCAGACGCTCCTGCAGTTTCTCCTTGTCGTAAGAAGAAGTGGTGTTCTCAATCTCCTTCTTGATGGCAATGACACGGTCGGCAATAGAGTCCTTGGAGCCTGCACCGCCAGCGATGATGGTGTTGTCCTTCGATACGGTAACCTTGTCGGCTGTACCACACATCTCAAGTGTTGCCTGCTCCAGCTTCAGTCCCTTCTCCTCGGAGATGACGATACCTCCGGTAAGGATGGCGATGTCTTCGAGCATTGCCTTGCGGCGGTCGCCGAAGCCTGGTGCCTTGACAGCACATATCTTCAGACCTGCACGCAGACGGTTAACGACGAGCGTGGTGAGAGCCTCAGAGTCTACGTCCTCAGCAATGATGAGCAGGCCGCGTCCGCTTTCTGCTGCTGGCTGCAGGATAGGAAGGAGATCCTTGAGATTGGAAATTTTCTTGTCGTATATGAGGATATATGGATTCTCCATAGTGCACTCCAACTTCTCTGTATCGGTAACAAAGTATCCAGATAGGTATCCGCGGTCGAACTGCATTCCCTCAACCAGACCGATAGAGGTGTCGCGTGACTTGCTCTCCTCAATGGTGATGACGCCGTCCTTACTTACCTTGCGCATAGCGTCGGCAAGGAGTTTGCCTATCTCGGGGTCGTTGTTGGCAGAAACGGTGGCAACCTGTTCAATCTTGTCGTAGTTGTCGCCAACGAGTTCTGCATTATCCTTGATATAGCCTACTACAGCAGACACAGCCTTGTCGATGCCACGCTTGAGGTCCATTGGGTTGGCACCTGCGGTGACGTTCTTCAGACCCTCGGTTACGATGGCCTGAGTGAGGATTGTGGCGGTGGTGGTGCCATCACCGGCATCGTCGCCAGTCTTTGAGGCTACGCTCTTGACAAGCTGTGCGCCAGTATTCTCAAACTTATCCTCCAGTTCAATCTCTTTAGCAACGGTGACACCGTCCTTGGTAATCTGTGGAGCACCAAATTTCTTCTCCAGCACTACGTTGCGGCCTTTTGGACCAAGTGTCACCTTTACGGCGTTTGCAAGCTGGTCAACGCCATTCTTCAAGGCTTCGCGAGCCTCGGTATTGAATTTTATTTCTTTTGCCATAGTTGTATATGTTATAGGTGGGCTCTGTTAATTCCCACTAATAGTTAATAATAAATAAGGTAATTACTTAACGATGGCGATGACGTCAGATTGACGCATTACCAGGTATTTCTCACCTTCAAATTCGATTTCCTGTCCAGAATACTTTCCGTAGAGAACGGTATCACCGGCCTTGAGTATCATCTCTTCGTCCTTGGTGCCATTGCCCGTTGCTACTACCTCGCCCTGAAGTGGCTTCTCTTTTGCGGTGTCAGGAATGATGATACCGCCAATCTTCTCTTCTGCCGGTGCTGGCTTAATGAGCACGCGGTCTGCTAATGGTTGAATGTTCATTGCTTTGTTTATTTTTTTTAGTTGATAGAATGTTTGTTGTGCCGCTTGCCCTCCGGAAGTTTGTGGGGAGAGCAGGCTGTTGCCCCCTGTTATTGCAAAAGGTGTGCCAATTACCAGCCGAGTTCTTTCCACCCTACTTTGTTGCACCACAGGAAGTCATACATGTATTCGTTCACGATACGTTCCGTGTCACCGCTGTATGACACGGAATAGTCATATCCATAGCGTGGTACGATCATGCTCAGTCCACCGTATGTCTCTTCGCTTACATTGAAAGAAGTGAAGTCTATGCCGATGCTGGTGACCCACGTAGAAGCCATTTTCTTGCAGATTACGACTTCGTTCAATGCCTGCTTCCATGCATTGTATGTGGCTTCAGAGAGCAACTCTTCCTCCACCTGTTTGTGGAAGATGCTCTGCATGTCGTACAGGAATGGGTTGGTGCGGCGATAATAGTAGATGCAGCCAGAGTATTTCAGTTCTGTTTTCTGCGACAACTCAGAATTGGCTTTTATTTCAAGCAATACGTTAAACGTGGTCTGAAGTAGGTTGTTGAGTTTGTCGGTCCTGATGACTGAAGCGCAGAGTTTTTGGTTCTCGGTATAGAAGATGAGGTCTTCGGGGTAACTGTCAAAGTCGTTGCTCATCTTGGGGATTACCTCCCTGTAGCTGGCTCCTGCCGCTGGCACCTCCGACAATGGTGATGAGATGTAGTCGGCATAGTTTCGCAGTTCATAGACATCCTCAACGGTCTGCATGCAGCAGCAGTCGAAGAATATGAATTTCATGTGGGCTCTGTTCCCTGCAGGCGTCTTGAGGTTGCTGAAGACGGTGGCCAGAGTTGGTACGTTGATCCACGCTCCTTCGGTTGTGGAGTAGTTGCGGTCTACGCCATAGGCATAGAAGCGTCTGAGGCTTGTCCCTACGGTGTCTACTGTCTGTCGTGAGCCCGTGCCGTGACCGGTGAATATGGTGGCGTATTCTTCTGCGGGATATTTGTTCATAATCCACTGCATGATGTTAAGCATTGAGTCGGGGGTAGTGACATAGAAGTCTGTGTCCCATGACCTGACAATAGTTTCCTGACCACCTGACAACTTGGCAATGAACGGTGTGCTCCTGAGATTGTCGTTAAGCACTATTACGTTGACATTGTCAGAGAGTTTGGCTGATCCGGCAATCATCTCTTTATAGTCCTGACGGAGCGAGTCGGAGAGATTGTTGTCGCCGCACATATATACTATAACGGTACGGAAGGCTGTCTTGGTTGGCTGATCGCCCCTGCCATCGTCAGAGGAACACGAGAAGAGTGCTGCGCACATTGTCAGAAAGAACAGAATATTTTTCATATCGTTATTTTAAATTCCTTATTCGTTATTATCGTTATTATCGTTATTCGTTATCTTTATTATCGTTGTCATTATTCGTTAATGGCTCCGCAATATGGACACGTGCCCTTATCGGCTATGCGTTTCCCACAGTTGCCACACATATATTTGTGTTTGTTATTGCGCTTATATGTTGTTATGGCATAATAGCAATAGGCTGCCAGTAGGGGGTATCCCACATAATACAGCGTACTTATAGAGAATACAATATATAGCACGGCACATACGCCAATCAGCCCGAAGATGTACAGCAACGCATCCTGGAAAAAAAGGTGATGGCGTGTGTCTTCAACGGCTGCGATGCCAACTATCAGCATGCCCCATACGGATGATATGAAGATAGCCAGTATCGGTGGCATAGTAAACGGGTTTAGAGAGGGGTGGTAATAGAAGTGCCGCCATGTTTCAGCCCCGAACATCTGCAGCGATGCATAGAATGTGGCTGCACAGGCTACGATGATGCACAGCAGGGTGGGGTAGAATGAAGGAATGTCACGGAAATGTACTATCGGGGCATTATGCTTGTTGACTGTGCGGATAATGTATGCTGCGCTGATGAGTGCAAGGATTATTATTGCAAACAAAATGTGACTGTCGCTGAAGAACATGATAAACTGCGATATGGGATCAGTAGGCACCACAGCAGGCAGTAGCTCTGTCTCATGAATCCATCCCAGTCGTCCTGTCTCGCTCACTAACTGTACCCATACGGAGTCAATGCTGTCCTGAGGGATGATGCGTATGTCGCTAACTGCTATCTGCTGGTTGTGAGGAACGGCAAAGGTGTCTGTCTCCAGTTGTGAAACATGTTCTTCGGGCTGCTGTGCAATAAGCATGATACTGTCGTCATGCACCACGAAGTTATAACCCACGCTATAATGATGGGTGCTATAGAACGAGATACTGTCCTCAACGACGGTGCTGTCTTGTTCAGGAAGAGCATCATGTTGTTCCTGCTCTTCCTTTGCCTTATCGTTGTAGCAGGCAGACAGTAAACAAGTTGTAGTGATGATATATAATATGTATAGTAACTTTTTCATTATATTGTATTTACCGTCATTTCACATTTCTTGCAGTCGAAGTGCAGTTGGAAGGTCTTTCCGTTATCTATCGAGATTGTCAGCGGCTCTTTCCATGAGGCTTTCTTGCCTTGTTTGGTACAGTAGCCCAGTTCATGTCTGAGGCAGTATCGACATTGCATTACGACAGCGCCGCCGTCTTGTTCAAAGGCTTTGGCATCGATTCCGTATCGCCTGTAAAACTCCTTGGAATCTCTGTTGGCGGCATTGTATAATTCCTCAGAGTCGTAATGTGGGACAGGTGCCTCATGGGCAACGTCGGCATGCGCTTCATGATTGCCTTCGTTCCCGTTGTCGTTCCCGCAGTTGTCCCCGTTTACATTCAATGACAACGCCTGTATCGCATTGCGGCGCAGCTGTGAGAGTAGGCTACTTGGGATAAAGGGGAGATGGTCAGGCATGTCGATAGAGACACATTCATATGGTGTGTCACCTAATCTTAACAGTTGGCGTTTAATGTTTTCTTCTTGGGGCTTTTGCGCTATTTGGTTGCCACATTCTATGTTTGCAGAGCCTTGGTGACCGTGTTCATCAGTCACAATAAGCTGTAGCATACTAACTGACGGTTCCGTGGACAGTTGAAGCTCCATGCTTATGTCAATCTTTCGCTGTGCTGAAGGCTTGCTGAGTACAGAAAGAAAGGCCTGGTCATGGTTGCGATATAGTTTTAAGCCTGGTCTCAGACCGACAGGCATTGTTAGTGGATATAATCTGTTGCCCTCGACCTTGTTTATCCTAAAGCCGATTAGCTTACCATCCATGATGTAGCATAGTCCGTCGCCATTACAGAAGGCTGCCAGTGAAGCAACGCTGAAGCAATGGTTCTTTATTTCCTTCACCTTACCTACAAATTCTCCCATTGCCTTTGGCGTAAAGAACGAGGCCATAGGCTCTCTGTCATCGGGCAGTTTGTTGGCTGTTGCGAAATATGTGGTAAAACCCCGGTTGAAACTCTTGTTGATGTCGGGCTTGAAGGTATAGGTACAGTGTCCCATTGAGGCACGACGGTATCTCTGCGGATACAGATGGCAGAGTCTGTTCAGGGCTTCGCTATATGCTGCGGTGACGTTCTTCACGTATTCTGCATCTTTCAGTCGGCCTTCAATCTTGAAACTCACCGCACCTGCTTCAGCGAGACGTTCCAGATTCTCGAGTTGAGAGAGGTCTTTCAATGACAGCAGATGCTTTCCTTGTTCTATCACCCTTCCCTCGGCATCCTTTAGTGTCATAGGCATCCTGCACAGTTGTGCGCATTCGCCCCTGTTGGCAGAACGTCCGAAGCAGTGGTGTGAGGCATAACATTGGCCGGAGTAGCTGACGCATAGTGCGCCATGCACGAAGACTTCCAGCTCCACATCCGGTACGGCCTCATGTATTGCGGCAATTTCCTTGATGCTTAACTCCCTTGCCAGAACTACACGTTTAAATCCCAGGTCAGCGAGCCATCTCACCTTCTCAGCGGTTCGGTTGTCCGTTTGCGTTGAGGCATGAAGGGCAGGGTAGGGGTTGTGTGTCAGCAGTCCCATGTCCTGTATCAGCAGGGCATCGACGCCTGCCTTCTTTAAGTCGTGGCACAGTGTCAGTGTGTCTGACATTTCGTCATCATATATTATAGTGTTGACGGTAGCATATACCTTTGCATCGTATTGGTGTGCATAGCGGCACAATTCTGCTATATCCTCAATGCTATTGCCTGCTGCTGCCCTCGCTCCGTACTTTCTCGCACCGATATACACGGCATCAGCTCCATGACTGATGGCGCTAATGCCGCATTCAAGGTTTTTTGCGGGAGAAAGTAGTTCCAGTTGCCTCACGATTGGATATGTTTTATTTTTCTTCGGATGATAAGAATGTTAAGCAGTGTAACAACAGCAAACAACAGTATGCCCAGTGAGCATGCATACAACAGCGTGCCGTCGGGGATGTCGGGATAGAGAGCCTTAATGACGTCCATGTAATAGCCTCTAATCAGTATTACTGCCATAACGGCAATTATCAGTACCATGATATTGAGCATTGCTGTAAGCAGCTGATATGGCAGCGCTACCTTTGCTGTACTGTAGCCTATGAGAAGCAGATTCTGCAGTTTCTCCGTGTTCTTCTGTACCAGCAGATATATGCTAAGCATCAGAATGTAGAAGCTGAGTGCACTGATGATGATGCCTATCACCATCACCATGCTTATGACGAGTCGCAGGAAATAAGTGGTCTTCTCGGCGTTCAACTTGTCGCTCTCCATTTCAAGTCCGTTATTGTCGAGATATGCCGTGAGTGTTTCATCTGCAGGATTCGATACCTCCATGAGCATTCTTGTTGGCTGCGTGTCTTCTTCCGGTGCGAATGTCTCGTTGCTCCATTTCATGAAGCTTTCGGGCACCAGGATGGATGACATAGCCCCGGAGAATGCAACGACCTTTCCCTTGAAGTCCTGGCTGTTACCGTTTCCCCGAATGTTGATGTAAAGGTCAATCATTCCCATCAGCCCTTCTGATATCTGTGGCAGGGCGTGGCTTCGGGCGAAGCCGAAGTTATACATGTTGATATATGTACGCGGGAGGATGATGGGCACGGTGTTGCCTCCAGGCTCATAATGCCAGTCGTTCATGCTGATGTCTACGAATTCATCGGGTATGCTTTCAAAATATATCTCGGAATTGAATATCTGCGTGCCGCTGATGCTCAGGCGTGCTGTAGCTTTGTAGTTGGCCGAGGTGAATGAACCTACGCGCTTGATGAACTGCTGGCTTTCCAGCTCAGCTCTCTCCTTGTCGGAGAATGTTGCAGCTCGTCCGGAAATGGCATTACCCGTACCGATGCGCTTCGTCACCATGATGGAGTTGGCCTTCATGAAGGAGTCGCCGTTGGTAAAGACGGGTAGTACATCATGATAGAACTGGTAGCCTGCCAGGACAATGGTCATTCCAAGAAGGTTGGCAAAGACGAATCCGCAGAATTGCCCTATACTGATGTGTTGTCTGAGTAATTTCCAGAGTAGATGCATGGTTTTGTCCGTGTAATGCTGTCTTGTGGAAGATGTTCTTTTTTATAGTTTGTACACTTTGTCATATGGCAGCGTCATGTGTTTGCCTATGGAGGTCACGATGACGCATGCACCCTGCTTTCTGGCTTCCTCCATCATTATGCCTGCCATTATCTCAGAGTTGTAGTCATCAAGATGGCTGATGGGCTCATCGACGAGCAATATGTCGAAAGGTTGTGCCAAAGCCCTCATCATTGCTACGCGCTGCTGCTGTCCGAATGACATCAGTCCTATCTTCTGGTCTTTCTTCTCCGGTATGCCCAGGCGCTCAAACCATCCTTCGATGGTCTTTACGTCGCAATGGTTGGTGAGCTGGTTCTTGATGAGCACGTTCTCCATTGCGGTCAGTTCAGGAAACAGCCGCAGCTCCTGAAACAGGTGGCTGACGTGTTCGCGTCTTAGTGTGGTCCATGTTGAGGCGCTATATGTCTTGGTGTCCTCGTTATCAAAGAGTACGCGCCCGCTATAGTCGTGCCTGTAGCCTGTGATATAGCTACAGAAGGTGCTTTTTCCTTTTCCTGATTCGGCTTCTACAAGGTATGTACGGCCTCGCTCGAAGGTGGCGTGACTCTGCCATATCTCTGACTGAAGCCCGTCAATTCCTTCAAACACCTTGGGCGTGACGTTGTCGAAATCAATTCTGTTCATTGGCCTCTTTCGTGTCTGGTTCCTTTAGGGTGAATACAATATTCCGTATTTTGCTGACCCATGAGAGGATGTCGCTTGCTATAGGCCCGGCGATGTTGTTTACGTTCATTGCTACAACAAGTCGTTCTCCGTTTTTTACGTTACCTTTGGGCAGGTTCAGCACTCTGGTGTGCACAGTCTGTTCTTTGCCTGGCTCCACCTTGCCGCTGAAGAGGAAGGCGAGGTCGCCCTTGTTACCCTTGATGCGATCATAGCTGCCCGTGCCCATGAGCATAGTGCTGAGAGTCTTGTTCTTGTTCAGCTGCTCAACGAATCGCTCTCCATCCACATTCATGAAGATGCCTGCCAGGAGCGAGTCGGAGAAGGTCTTGTGCCAGTCTATAGTGATGGGGTGGTACATCTCTGTGGCCTCTTTCAGCGCCTGGTCGATGTTTGGGTTATAAGAACACATGTCTCCCTGAACGAACAGGGTGCTGTCGGCATAAAATAGTTCTGCTCTCAGCAGCACGTCATCAGGGTCGGTGCCTTTAGGGGTGCCGATGGTGCATGCCGACACGAGTTGTGGTGGCAGAGCCGATGCCTGGGCTATCATCTTCACTGGGGTGGCGATGTTTTCCATATAGCCCCACAAGGTAGAGCTTCTGAGACCATCATCCTCGTCCTGTTCCATCATGTGCCTCATTCGCTTTATCATCTTTTTGCGCTCAATGGTGCTGTTGATGAAGGGTCCCATGGCTATCAGGCAGTTGTCCTGCCAGCCTATCATCCATTGGTCTGTAGCCACGCAGAAGGTGGCTTCGTCGCTATCGTTGAAATCTGACATCACGCCTATTGTCTTCAGACGTCCCATGAAGTCGCTGAGCTCGTCGGCATCGTTCACAGGGGCACACAGGCCGAACATGCCGTCAACAGTCTCGAAGGCATAGAAGTCCCTCGTGAGGTCTATGCCTTTCAGGCCTTTCTTGTCGTTGCTCACGAAAGGCTTCAGTATCGTCTTCAGTGGAGAAGCCTCGTCAAGCAGCTTCATGGGGTTTATTACTGCAACGGCCTTGCTGTTAGCAGGGACGTAGTCTACGTAGTCGCCCTTGCTGCATGATACCATAATCATGGCAATGGCGAACAATAGTATTGACAGGATGTTTCTTAAGTTGTGTATCATATTTGTTGCTACAATAGCCGCTGTTTCCGTTCTGAGCCGTGACTGTCCCAGCGAAACGCTTTCATATCCCTTGCTAATGGCATAACGCACCTCTTCGGCAGAGAAATCGCCTTCAGGTCCTATGAGTACTGTCACGTCGTCTCCTGGCTCATTGCTGTTGATGAGGCCTTTGTCGTATAGGAGGCGCACGAGGTCGCAGCGTTCTATGTCGTCATAACAGTGGCAGATGTATTTACGTCCGTTCCTGGGTTTGTCGATGAATTGTCTGAAGGTGCAGAGGTCGTTGACTTTCGGCATCCATGCTTTGCGGCTTTGCTTCATGGCAGCCACCACGACTTTCTCTATGCGGTCTGTCCTCATCTTGCGCCGTTCCGAAAATTGGCATTCAATGAACGACAGCTCATCGATGCCTATCTCTGTGGCTTTTTCGGCCATCCATTCGGTGCGCTCCATCATCTTTGTCGGAGCCATCGCGATGTGTATCGCACCATCCCATTGGCGCTGCTGGGGCAGGTGTTCCTTGATGGCGTATGAACAGCGTTTCTGTGATGCCAGTGTGATTTCAGCACGGTAGAATGAGCCTTCACCGTCCATAAGGTATATCCCGTCGCCTTCAGTAAGGCGCAGCACACGTGTGGCGTGGGCAGCCTCGTCTTGGGGCAGTTCTTTTTGATTTGCTGCATTCGGTACGTAGAAATATCTTTCTTCTTTCATGAAGGCTTCTTAGGGCTTGCTGTGCCAGTAAACAGGTTTGTGCTATCTTCGTTACTAAAAACAGAAAAAAGAGATGTGCGTAGGAATGATACCCCTGCACATCTCTATTTCATCCTCTCTCCTCCTCTCCTTGTAGCGTTTAAGCCTCTGCAGGAGCTTCTTCTGCTGCAGGTGCCTCAGTTTCAGCGGCGACAGCCTCTTCAGCGGCCTTGGCCTCTGCCTCTGCGGCAGCCTTCTTTTCTGCAATAGCCTGAGCCTTGGCGGCATTCACCTTCTTCTCAGCCTCTAATGCAGCAGCCTTGGCAGCAGCCTTAGCCTTAGCCTCGTCAGCCTTGATGCTGTTGAAGCCTGCCTCCTTGGCCTTCTTCCATGCGTCGAACTTTGCCTGAGCAGCAGCCTCGTCAAAGGCACCTTTTCTCACACCGCCACGCAGGTGCTTCATAAGCATAACACCTTCGTCAGACAGTATGTTGCGCACTGTGTCTGTGGGCTGTGCACCGCACTCTACCCAATACAGGGCGCGATCAAAATTCAGATCTACTGTGGCTGGATTAGTGTTAGGATTGTACGTGCCAATCTTTTCTGTAAACTTACCATCACGTGGAGCTCTTACGTCAGCTACAACGATGCTGTAGAAAGCATAGCTCTTACGACCGCCGCGCTGCAAACGAATCTTTGTTGCCATTTGTTCTTAAAATAACTGTTTTGTTGTTAATAATATAGATGTGAATATGCTGCTATCTCGTAACAGCGGTGCAAAATTACTATAAATTATTCAATTGACAAAATTTTTGGGCTCAAAAGTTGTGCTTTTGAAGATATTATTGTAACTTTGCGAAGAAATTCGCGCAGTTACTGTGTTTAACATTGGTGGGAATGAATAGCCCCCACCTTCTTATATGGTATTCTCAATGTTAAGTGTAAAAAGGTCATTATCCTTCCTTCTCCCTCTGCTTCTCTGCGGTTGTGCAGTCAAGCCTCTGAGTGATGGAGAGCTGGCCCTTGTACATAATGAGATAATCGTCGAAGGCGGTGAAGATATTGACAGCCATGCTATGCTCGACCATGTGGCTCAGAAGCCCACTCGCCGTTCTTTTTCCTTCAAAAAGACAAAGCCCGTAATACTTGATACGGCCCTGACGGCAAAATCCTGCCAGCAACTCACTACCTATATGAACAATAGGGGGTATCTTGATGCGCATACCGCATACGATATTATCCAAAAGGGCAGGAAAGCTGCTGTATTCTACAGGGTTACACCCAATAGCCTTTATGACATCAGGAACATATCCTACGACATTCAGGACATGCGTATCGACAGCCTTCTCCGCGCAGCAAATGTCATTCAGTATGCCCCCATTAGTTCTGGAGCACCCTTCTCTGTGCAGCACCTGCAGGAGCAGCGGAAACGCATAGCATCATGGCTCAACAACAATGGATATATGCTCTTCAATAAAGAGAATATCACGTTCAGCGCCGACAGTTCCAGGCAGGGACATTTCGTTGACCTTACCATGCATATTGACCTCTATCGCAGGAACTCCTCTGACTCATTGCATAATCATCATCGGTACTTCCTGAGGAACGTCACGTTTGAGACACCTCTTCATACTGAGGTGCCGCTGCGTGCCCACACGCTCGATATTAATAGTTTCCTCAAGCCCGGAAGGCCTTACAGCGCAGAGGACATGCAGCAAACATACAATAAGTTCTCGCGCTTGCGCGCCATACGCGCTACGAACATTTCTTATAATACAACGGAATATCCTGACTCCATGGATGCCGTTGTTCAGCTGACACCACGTAAGAAACACTCCATACAGCTTCAGCCGGAGGGCACTAATACCGCTGGCGACTTTGGAGCTGCAATGTCTGTCATCTATGAGAACCGTAATGTCTTCAGGGGAAGTGAGGTGTTCTCGCTGCAGGCACGTGCAGCGTTTGAGGCCATCAGCGGTCTGGAGGGCTATTCTAACAGTAACTATGAGGAATATGGTTTGGAAGCCCAGCTAACGTTTCCCGAGTTTATCATACCAGGCATCAGCGAAGACTTCCAGCGTCGCCACAATGCTACGACGGAGCTGCTCGTGAGCTACAATACCCAGAACCGGCCAGAGTTCCACCGGCGAGTCTTTACCGGCAGGTGGCGTTACAAGTGGACCGCCCACAAGGAGCGGCTGGGGTATTCCTTCGATATCCTCGACCTGAACTATATCTCAATGCCCTGGATCTCGGCTACGTTCAAGCATGACTATCTCGACTCGCTGAGCAACAGGAATGCAATACTGCGTTATAACTACGAGGACCTCTTCATTATGAAGACCGGTTTCGGCATCAAGACCAATACCGACAACTATTCCTTGCGTGCCAATATTGAGGCGGCGGGAAATTTCCTTTATGGATTGTCGCAGATAGTGAATATGCCCACCAACGCTGACGGGAAATACAAAGCCCTCGGAATTGCCTTTGCCCAGTATGTGAAGTTTGACTTGGACTATACTCGCCTGCTGCGTTTTGATACGCGCAACATCCTGGCGCTGCATGGGCGCTTCGGCATTGCTATCCCTTACGGCAACAGCAACATCCTTCCTTTTGAGAAACGCTATTTCTCAGGAGGTGCCAACAGCGTGCGTGGATGGAATGTCAGAACTCTCGGTCCGGGAGGATATATCAGTAAGGATGGCAGGATTAATTTCTTGACCCAGACAGGCGACCTCAAGCTTGACCTCAATGCAGAATGGCGCTACGACCTCTTCTGGAAATTCCAGGGTGCTTTGTTTATTGATGCAGGCAATATCTGGAATCTTCGCAGCTATGCCGACCAGGAGGGGGGACTGTTCCGCTTTGCCGACTTCATCGACCAGATTGCTGTGGCCTACGGTGTAGGTCTGAGGTTGAACTTCGACTATTTCATCCTACGTCTTGACCTGGGCATGAAAGCCATTAATCCTAATAACAAGGAACATTATCCCATAACCAACCACAAGTTCTCCCGCGACTATGCTTTGCATTTCGCCGTAGGACTGCCATTCTGATAGCTTCAGGAAGATACAAAAAAAACAATCCCGACACCATCATGTGCCGGGATTGTTTGTGTATGTTATGCTTGTCTGATTACTCTGCGATACAGATTGTTACGCGGTTTGCATCGTTCTCAGCGAATGGCTGTACGGTGTCACCCTTGTAGTCCTCAGAGATACGGCTGGCGTCGATGCCATACTTGTTGATGAGAAGATCCTTAACGTATGCAGAACGGCGGCTGGAAATCTTCTGGTTGTAAGCTGCAGAACCTGTGCCCTTGTCAGCGTAACCTACGATGCTAACCTTTGCCTTTGGATACTTCTCCATGTAAGTCTTCAGACCGTCGAGCTTAGCAAGCTCTTCCTCAGAAGCAACAGCCTTGTTGATCTTAAAGAAGATGTCGCAACGATATGGCTCAATCTTCTCAACAACGGGTTTTGGAGCTGGCTTTGGCTGTGGCTTTGGCTGCTCTACAACAGGTGCTGGTTCTGGTTCTGGAGCTGGCTTCTCCTTGATGTTGTAAGCCTTGCCGAGGTTGATGCGTACACCAGCCAGAGCGTTGAAGTACCAGTCAGCATTCTCTGCCTTCTTTGAGTTGTAGTGGTCAGAGAGGATGTTTGCGTTACCCTCAACCATAATAGAAACAGCGTCGCTAACGCGGAAGCCGACTTCTATACCACCGCGACCGAAGGCGCGAACCTTTGTGCCGTCCCACAGATACTCGAGCTCATAGCCCTTGTATGTCTGCTGTGCAGCGATAGAAGCAGCGATAGCGTTTGCATCGTCGTTACCCCATGCGATGTTTGCACCACCACCAACGAAGAGTGCTACAGATACGCAGCGCTTTGGGTTGAAGCCGCCGAAAGCGTTTGTAAGGTCGAAGATGAAGTCAACGCCAGGAGCTACATAGTTATACTTGTAGGTCTTTGGAGCATACTCTGTACCATTCTCTTTCCAAGCGCTCCAGCCACCCTTGCTCTGCCATGCGTTAACCTGAAGGCGTGGAGCGAACCAAGGTGTGATCTGGTAACCAAAGCCTAACTGTGCGTTAGGGCTGATGAGATCCTTGAACTTAGCCTCACCGAGTGTGTACTGAGCACCGCCCTGAATGTCAAGGAATGCGTGTGGCAGGAATTCATACTCGGGCTTCTCATCCTGTGCAAATGCTGTGCCGGCTACGAAGCAGAGGGCTACAGCTGCAATAATGTTTCTTAATTTCATACGTTTTAAAATATTAAATTATTGTACAATATGTTTTGACTATTATATAATTCGTTGCAAAGGTACAATTAATTTGTGAAAAAGGAAAGGTTTTAACAATATTTTAGAAAAAAGTGTTAATAATTGGTGGGTTTTACGTGGATTATGCGTCCTTTGGGGTCAAAAAACATGTTATCAATGCATATTTCCCTGTGTGTACCGGGAATTCCTTTCGCTTTTCCTACGTAGTCCTTATTGATGCGGTGATAGACGATGAGCCAGTCGGAGGTGCCGGGCTTGCGTATCACGGAATTGTGGGCCGTGCCGTAAATCTCTTTTTCGGGAATTTGTTCTATGACGCGATAGCTGAGGGTGTCAATTTTTATGGGTCCGAGGGGCGAGTCGGAAGTGCCGTAGCACACATGGTAGTTGGGAGAGCCTGTGTCATCAACAGACCACATGAAGTAGTAAGGGGCGTCTTTCGACAGTTCATTATAGAATACGTATGTGCCTTCGCGATAAGCCCATGTCTTGAGTGAGCCTCCTGCGGGTGTCATCGCCGTGCGTGTCTCGGGCTTTATGCTTATCATGTCGTCGTTCAGCTCTGCTCCCGCCATGAAGCTGTTGCCCCAGTATAGGTAGTACTTGCCGCTCACGGGGTCTTGGAACACATCGACGTCTATTGCCTGTCCTCTGGTGATGCCCTCAGGGCGGTCTTTGTCGGTAATGATGGGGCGGTCAAGGGCCTTGAAGGGACCTGTAGGGCTGTTGCTGGTGGCCACGCTGATTTCCTTTCTGTTTGATACGGGGTTGTGGGCGCTGAAGTACAGGTAGTAAGTGTATTCTGCGGCCTGCTTACGATAGCGCTTGCGCTTCTTGCCAGGCGGGGTCTTACGTTCTATGATGCTGGGTGCCCATGCATATCCTGTGGCCCATGGTACCTGGTCGCTCTTAACGTCGATGGCGGCGCCCTCTGCCTTCCAGCTCTGGAGGTCCTTTGATGAGAAGACGCTGATGGTCCAGCCTCCCCAGCCGGGATAGCCGTCGGTGGTGCTGTAGATATAGTATGTGCTGTCTTTCTCGGCGTATAGTATCTCGGGGTCGGCAAAGAAGCCTGGAACTACGGGGTTACCACACCATGCATGCAGGGAGACGAATGTCAGGAGTAGTAGAATCTTCTTCTTCATATCTTAGTTATTGGTTTTGTGCTGATAATGTTATGGTTATAGTGGTTTGGGTTTAGTATCGGACTAATCTTCATTGTCGAACATTTCATCGTCATCGTCCCATCCGAACATGGCTGGTTCAATGAATGCCTCCATAGCCCTGCGGTCTTTCTTGGTTGGACGGCCTGTGCCGCGGGCCCTGTCGATGAAGCCGCTGATTCTTGACATCTCAAGCAGCTCGTACTGCTTGGGGTCGGTGACGTTCTCGTATATCTGCGGGATGAATTTCGCTCCCACACGGTTCTCGAGCGCGTTGAGAATCTTGAAGGAGTAGGTGATGGGTGCCTTCTTTACGTTGATGACATCGCCTATCTTTACGGTGCGTGAAGGTTTGAGTGTAGTGCTTCCGGAGGTAACCCTTCCGTTCTTGCAGGCATCGGCGGCAATGGTGCGTGTCTTGAAGATGCGGGCTGCCCAGAGCCATTTGTCAAGGCGGGCCGACTCTTGTTGTTTCAGCTGTCTCTCTTCCAATGTTATTTCTTGTTGTATTGGTTCATTGTGATGTCTACTCCTGCCAGACAGAATGACTTGATGATTTCGCAGGACGTCTCGATGAGCGGCTTGAGCGTCTCCTTGTCCTCTGAAGAGAATTTGCTGAGCACCCAGTCAACCTGGTGGCCTTGCGGGAAGTCGCTCCCTATGCCTATGCGCAGTCTGGAATAAGCCTGTCCGATGAGCTGCTGTATGTGGCCCAGGCCGTTGTGGCCACCGTTCGACCCCTTTGCTTTCAGGCGCATCTTGCCTAAGGGCAGGGCGAGGTCATCGACAATAACCAGCAGGTGCTCTGTGGGGATGTTCTCTTTCTCCAGCCAGTATCTCACGGCGTTGCCTGAGAGGTTCATGTATGTGGTGGGCTTAAGGAGGAAGAGCTTCCGGCCCCTGACGCTCGTTTCTGCAACAAAACCAAAACGCTTGTCCTGAAACGAAGCGTCTTGGTTCTGTGCAAATGAGTCCACGACCATCCATCCGATGTTATGTCGCGTCTCATGATATTCGGGACCGGGATTACCCAGCCCTACGATGAGATATTTCTCCATATAAGACAAGAGGTGGTATTACTCCTGAGCGGCAGCGGCGGCGGCAGCCTGTGCGGCACGTGTCATCTTGACAGAGCATACGATAACCTCTGCTGGTGTAGCGAGCTCCAGACCTTCGAACTTCAGGCTGCCAACCTTGATGGACTTGCCGATTTCGAGGTGTGTAACGTCGATGTCCAGCTTCTCTGGAATCTGCTTGTAGGGGGCTGTCACCTTGATCTGACGGATAGAGAGTGACATACGTCCGCCGAGGCGTACACCAGCTGCAAGACCTACGAGGTTTACAGGGATGCCGACGGTGATAGGCTTGTCTGGAGTGATCTCGAAGAAGTCAACGTGCAGAGGAGCGTCTGTCACGGGGTGGAACTGCATCTCCTTCATGATGGCGGTGTGCTTCTCGCCCTCGATGTCGAGATTTACGATGTAGATGTTGGGAGTGTAGATGGCCTTGCGGAGTTCTGAGAAAGGAATGGTGAAAGCCATTGCCTCGGGCAGACCGTTCTCGCCCTTCTTCTCTCCGTAGAGGTTACAGGGGATGAGCCCCTCCTTACGCATCTGACGTGAAGCCTTCTTGCCGACTGCGGCACGCTTCTTTCCTGAAAGATTGATTTCTAACATTGTTGTGTTACTCTAAATTAAGTGTTAATAATTCGCTTAACTCACCATCACACGGATGCTTTATTATAGCGCTTGATTTTTATTCGGGGTGCAAAATTACTACATTTTCTTGATATACACAATAATTTTTGTGAAAAAGTTGTAAAAATATGGCCTGTAGAGGAGTTTTGTCACCTTTTTTATATACCTTTGCAAGCGTTTTCGAGGATAGCGCATCCTCTCTACGCACCAAAACTAAAGAAACGTAACACGAGCGATCTAAACAAGAGTATGATTAACAGAGAACTTATCAGAATCAAGGCTGTTCAGTTAACCTATGCCTACTTTCAGAATGCAAGCAACAAAATAGACTCGGCAGAGAAGGAGTTGGTTTTCTCCTTGTCCAAGTCATATCATTTATATAAGGTGTTGCTCCTCCTTATCGTTGCCGTCACGCGTATGGCGCGCAAGCGTTATGAGGTGGCAAAGGCGAGGACAGACCGCGAGGGTGGCACCAGGCCTTCAGGGAAGTTTGCCTTCAACAAGTTTGCCGAGCAGCTTGAGAGCAACCTGACGCTGAAGGAATATGTTGAGGAGGCAGGTGACATCTGGGCAGAGAAGCAGGAGTTCGTAAAGTCACTCTACCTGCAGATAGAGCAGAGCGAGGCGTTCCGCGACTTCATGGCCTCTGACGATGACAGCTATGAGGCACATCGTGAGGTGTGGAGAAAGATATACAGGCAGTTCATTCAGAACAACGAGGATGTGAGCGACAACCTTGAGGAGGTGAGTCTCTATTGGAACGACGACAAGGACGTGGTTGACACCTTCGTCCTGAAGACCATCAAGCGCTTCGACCCTGCCAACGGTGAAGCTCAGGAGCTCCTGCAGGAGTATGACGACGAGCAGGACCGCGACTATGCCATCAGGCTCTTCAGGGCCGCTGTGATGAATGCCGACCTCTACCAGCACTACATGACGGAGGCGTCGCGCAACTGGGACTTCTCTCGACTGGCATACATGGATGTGGTGATAATGCAGCTGGCCATTGCCGAGATGATGACATTCCCCAATATCCCCATCAGCGTTACCATCAACGAGTATGTGGACCTGGCGAAGCTATATTCCACACCACGCTCCGGAGGATACATCAACGGAATGCTCGACGGCATTGCGCGGCATCTCATCAAGGTGGGAGAACTCAACAAGGTGATGCCTGAACGACCCGTCTATAAGAAGCCTGCGGAGAAGGCCGACAAGAACAAACCCGAGAACACGGAAAAATAACATAATTTAAGTTTCGGGAGTTCCTAACTCGCCATTTTACATTGATATAATTCACAGATATGAGCAAGTTCATCAGATTCATTGACCA
>CAJOOC010000036.1 GCA_905236165.1 uncultured Prevotella sp.
CTGGAGAAAGAGCTTGCTGCCCTCCACGACTCAGAGATGTGGCGCACAGCTGAGACCGTTCGCCAGCTCCGCCCAGAGAACAACTAAGCATTCCTCTCCCTATAACACAAAAGCAGCTACAGTCATCAGTACCGTAGCTGCTTTTTCTATTTCAACGCACTTTGAACCTGGTGTTTCAACGCCCCCTGACCCCCTATAATCTTAGAGGGGGAGTAAACTACCCATCACTTCACAAGGAGTGATTATTACCTGTTGAAGTATCCCACCCTTGCGCAGCCGATGCCGTAGGCATCAGATAAGGGTAGCAGCCATACAGCCGTGCCGTAGGTGCGGCGAAATGGCTGGGTTTCAGGTGATGGATAACAAGCGTGCCTTTAGGTACGCGATAAGATGCGAAATGGTGTCGCATAAGGTATGTCGCACAAGCTATCGCATACCCAAGGGCATGCTTTCCTTGCGGCAACTTACCACCAGCCATTTCGCAATACCTACGGCATTGCTGTATGGCTGGCTACCCCTATCAAGCCCCGCTGGGGCTTCGCTGCGCGGCTTTCCTGAATCAAGTCAACGCGAACAGAGGACACGCCCTGTAAGGGCAGAAGAACATATCACAAACTACTATTGCCCCTTTTGGGCCACACCATACACCACATTAAAAACCCAGGGCACTGCCCTGGGCTATATGCTATTGGCATTTCAGGCCGATACCTTACTAACGAAACTTGAATGGTTTTCCTTACGAAGTATTCGAAAAATCTGAAAAACCGGAATTACTGGAAATCTACTTCCTCAGCTGCGCATTCTTGCGTGCCAGTTCTTCGCGCTTTTTCTGCAGTTCCATCTGCTGTTGCTGCATGGCCTGCAGACGGGCGGCCATTCCTGAGAGTTTCTTCGGATTCTTCTTGTTCTCTGCGCGGCGTGCCTCAAGTATGGCAAGCAGTTTCTCGTCGTTGGTGGTCTTGCGCAGTACCCACATGATGAGGGCAGAGAAGAAGAGCGAAACGAAGTAGTAGAAGTTAAGGCCGGAGCTGTAGTCGTTGAACATAAAGAAGAACATCAGCGGCATAAGCATCATCATCCAGCGCATCATCTTCATCTGTTCAGCCTGCTGGCCTACCATCTGGTCCTTCTGCTGCTGCATCGTGAACCATGAATAGAGCAGGTTGGCAGCACAGAACAGGATACACGTCAGGGAGAGGTGGTCGCCGATAAGCCAGATGTTGGTACCCCACTCCACTATCGGGTCATACGTTGACAGGTCGTCAATCCACAGGAACGACTCGCGGCGAAGCTGGATGGCATTTGGAACGAAGTTGAACATTGCAATCCAGATAGGCATCTGGATGAGCATGGGCAGACAGCCTGACAGAGGACTCACGCCATATTCCGAATAGAGCTGCATCATGGCCTGCTGCTTCTGCATGGCATCCTCAGGCTTGTCATACTGCTTCGTGGCAGCATCAAGTTTCGGACGGAGCACGCGCATCTTGGCGCTCGACATGTAGCTCTTCTTCACCATAGGATAGGTGATAGCCTTCAGCAAGAGGGTGATGAGGATAAGGATGATACCCATCGGGATGGCCATAGAGCGCAGGAAATCAAACACATAGAGTGTGAACCAGCGGTTGATGTATCTGAACAGAGGCCAGCCAAGATATACCAGTCGCTCCAGCTGCAGATCCTTGCCAAAAGAGGAATGCTCCTCCTGGCTCTGAAGCAGACGGAAATCGTTGGGACCATAGTAGAACTCAAGCTCAGTAGGCTGGCTGCCGGTTGGGTCGAAAGAAGTCTTGAGCTTAGCCTCATAATACTTAAGGAATCCAGAAGTCTTCTCCTGGGGTATGCTCGTCAGGCTCACATCCTTGCCGAAACCTGTCTTGGCAATCATCACAGCAGAGAAGAACTGGTTCTTGAAGGCAACCCAGTCAATGTCCTCGTCAACACCCTCGTCGGTCTTCTCGCTCGTCTCGTTGAGATAGTCCGTGCCGCCTTCGGTAAAGTGGTACGTGAGAGTAGAGTAACGGTTCTCGAACGAGAAGCCCTTCTCCTGCTGGCGGCACTTGTCCTGCCAGTTGATATCGAGAGTGGATGTATTGGGAGAGAACAGGCCCGACATGCCGTTGGCAGAAATCTGGCAAGACAGGATATAGTCGCTCCTCAGCTCATACCTGATGGTGATATTCTTGCCCGGAGCAGCCTCCGCAACAAACGTAACGGCCCGGTCGCTGACACCGGTGGGGATGAAGTTCAGCTCACCGGTGGAGATATTGTCCTCCTTGGCCGAGAAGGTGAAGTTAAGCCTCTGGGTCTTGGCGTCAAACAAGGTAACGTCGGCATGACCGTCGTTGTCCTCGTAATTCTTTATGACAGCCTGCTCAACAAAGGCACCCTTGTTGGAAAACGTCAGCTCTATCTTGTCGCTCTTCAGAACAACCTTCTTGGAAAAAGCAGACAGCGTGTCCTGCTTCGCACGGAAGAACAGAGCCGTAGAGTCAGAGGCAAGAGCCTTGGCCTCCTCGGCCTTCTTTGCTATCTCGGCCAACTTGCGCTGCTCAGCCTGCTTCTTGGCAACAGTCTCAAGAGAGTCTGCCAAGCGCTGGGCCTCTATGTCTGACTGGCTGGGCTGATTGAACCATGTAAAACCAAAAAGTACTGCCGCGATAAGGGCAAATCCTATTACTGTATTCTTATCCATGATATGCGTTTATACAAAATTGATTGCAAAGGTACAATTTTTTTCTCGTCTATGAAAGAAAAAACACTCTTTTTCTGTAATTATGTCACGTTTATTTGCCAATTCTTCAATTAGGCATTTCCTTAATTCGTTATTTCGGAAAAATATAGTTAACTTTGCAGGAAGAAACAGATAACAATAAATAATTATGCAAAGAATACTGATACTCATCATCACAGTTACTACATACGCACTATGCGCCAAAGGACAGGATGTCAACACTTTCTCCATACTGAACTATAATCCAAACATCATAGAGAAGAAACTCAACATCGACTCTACTGAGCTGACTTTCACCGAACAGTTCATCCTCAATACATACCTGCGACACCCCGAGATGGTATCAGCAGTAAAGAAGCAGGCTAAAAAGAAAACCGACAACAAGCAGCTCGCACCCGATATAGAAGATGCAGCGCTCGCTCCGGTAGTATCGCAGATTGCCAGCAACGATGGCGACGCAAAGAAGAAAGCAGAGGCAACAGGCGACATACCTGCGGAAAACGTGGAGATGTTCGTGAAGAAGCCGTCATTCTGGACCTTCAAGGGCGACTACTACCTGCAGTTCCTCCAGAACTACGTCTCTGACAACTGGTACAAGGGCGGCGCAAGCAGCTATGCCATGATGGGCAATACGACGCTACAATACAACTATGATAATAAGAAGAAGGTAAAGTGGGACAACAAACTTGAGCTTCGACTGGGATTTCAGACCATGGAGACCGATACCGTCAACAAATTCAAGACTTCCGACGACCTTATCAGATATACATCGAAACTGGGCATACAGGCTCACAAGCAATGGTACTATACGCTGCAGGTTATCGCGGCCACACAGTTTGCACGCGGCCTGAAGAACAACGACACAAAGACATATTCTGACTTCATGTCGCCATTCACACTCAACGTCTCTCTCGGTATGGACTATACCATTAAGACTAAGAACGATGTACTTACCGGAACATTACACTTCGCACCACTCGCATTCGACCTCAGATACGTAGACCGACTGGAACTGGCAACAAAATACGGCATCAAGGAAGGACACCACACCTTGGAAGACTTCGGCTCGGGATTTACGGCAAACGTGGAATGGAAACCTGTTGACTTCTTCAAATGGAAGACATACCTATACCTTTACACCTCTTACCACAGATTCGAGCTGCAGTGGGAGAATACGCTGACCCTGCAATTCAACAAGTTCATATCGGCAAACCTGTACATCTACCCACGGTTCGACGACAATGCAAAGCGAGTTGACGACATGTCATACTGGCAGCTAAAGGAATACCTCAGCTTCGGATTCAGCTATTCAATGTAAGCATCAAGAGCATCGGTACAGACAAACTTGAAATCTGAAAACCAGAATACTCAATCCAGAAAACCTGATTGATGAACCAAGAACTAGACCTCGCCTGGCACATAGTTACCAATACCGACACCAACATCTTCCTGACAGGAAAGGCTGGAACGGGAAAGACGACATTCCTCAGAGAACTGAGAAGAGTGTTGCCCAAGCGTATGGTGGTATTGGCACCAACGGGAATAGCTGCGATTAACGCACAAGGGGTCACCATACACTCCTTCTTCCAGCTGGGACTGGGACCACAGCTGCCCAACCAGCAACAAAACACACAAAAACACTCTTTCCGCAAGCAGAAGATACGACTCATACGCTCACTCGACCTCGTCATTATCGACGAGATCAGCATGGTGCGTGCAGACATTCTCGATGCCGTTGACAGAGTGCTCAGGCAGTTCAAGGACAAGACAAAACCCTTCGGAGGAGCACAGATGCTCATGATTGGAGACATGCAGCAGCTGCCGCCCGTAACAAAAGATGAAGAATGGAGGCTGATAAGCCAGTACTACCAGTCACCATACTTCTTCTCGAGCAACGCCCTGCAGCAATCTGACTTCGTAACTATTGAACTGCAGCACGTTTACAGGCAAAGTGATAACCTCTTCCTGGAACTCCTCAACAAAGTAAGGACAAACACTATCGACGAGAAGTCACTACAGATACTCAACAGCCGATGCAACCCTACATTCGTACCAGACAAGAATGAGGGATACATCAGACTATGCACACACAACAGGCAGGCCGAAGCCATCAACAACAGAGAACTGGAAGAACTGAAGACCACCCTCCATTCTTTAAACGCCGACATTAGCGGAGACTTCCCTGCAACGGCATTTCCTACCGAGAAAATGCTGCAGCTGAAAGTAGGGGCGCAGGTAATGTTCATAAAAAACGACTCATCACCAGCCAAAGAATATTTCAACGGGATGATAGGAGAAGTGGAGGAATTCATAGCCGACCACATCATCGTCAGATGTCTCGACTCAGGAAAAACACTAAAGGTAGGGCGCGAGAGATGGGAAAACATCAAATACACACTCGATGAAAAGACAAAGGAAATAACAGAGGAAATCATTGGCACATTCGAGCAATACCCGCTGAAAACAGCATGGGCTATAACAATACACAAAAGCCAGGGACTGACGTTCTCCAAGGCCATCATCGACGTACAATATAGCTTTACGCACGGACAGACATACGTAGCACTCTCACGATGCAAAACCCTGGAGGGAATGGTGCTCAACAGCCCCATACCACGAAGTGCCATAATATGCGACACTCTCGTAGAACACTTCTACAACGACCCAAGGCACCAGCAGCCCGACGAAGAACGCATCAGGCAGATGGAGCAGCAATACACTATACGCACCATAGACAGCCTCTTCTCACTCCTGCAACTCACACAGGCCATGAACAGCATCATAAGGATGCTAAGGGAACATTACTACACACAGTTGCCAAAGACCTATGCCAAGTGGCAAGAAACACTTGAAAAGACAAAAGCCCTGGTTCCAGTAACACAACAGTTCAAAAGGCAATACACGGCCATCATCCTCAACAACGACAACGACTTCCTGCAGGAAAGACTGAAAAAAGGAGCAAAATATTTCGAAGAACAGCTACTGTTCATAAGAATAACACGTAAAGCAACAATACTAAACACCGACAACAGAATTCTGCGCAAAAGAATAGATGAACTGCTCACAACCTTCGACAACACATACAAAATAAAGATACAGCTGCTCCACCACGTAGCAAACAACGGCTTCAACCTGCAGGACTACCTCAATACCAAAGCCAAAACCCTGCTCAGAATAGAACGAAACATTTAACTACCGACGACACGTCATTACAAACACACGTCATTTCAAACACACGTCATTTCAAACACACGATATTACAAAAATACGTTATTACAAAAATACATATTTCCAGCCCCCATGAACACAAAACGCCTTTGCCGAGTGTACACAAAAAAAAGCCTTGCAAGCATATTGCTCACAAGGCTTTCACGTTGAATGAA
>CAJOOC010000037.1 GCA_905236165.1 uncultured Prevotella sp.
AGCAGTGGCCACTTCGCGCCATGTCAATTTTGTTATAACAAGAGATGACAAGGTCTGCGCACTGCGATTTACATAACACATACTTAATATTTCAAGTTTCTGAAGCACGCATATTCTTTTCTCTACCACGTTCCGAGCCATGCTCGGAACGTGGTCAAGAAAAAAGGCAATTAATGTTCAATTCCTTATTCATTCGTGCTTTCCGTGTTTTTCGATGTGAACCATTAAGCATCATCCCCGGAATAGGATTCACCACTCCTGTTTCGGGGATTTTTTTAGGAAATAACGATAAATGTTTGGAGATATGGAAAGATTTTCTTAATTTTGCGCTTAAGAACATAATATTCCATCCTAAACTATGACTAAAGACGACCTTAAACGAGAGATAGGCGACCTGATATGGAAGATGGCTACTAACCTGGTGCATGGCGGCAAGGTGTCGCCAGTGCAGTTTATGGACTATACGCTGGGTGCACTCTTCTATCGTTTTATCTCGGAGAATATAACCGACCATTGTAACAAGCTGATGAGGGAGGCTGGTGTTCCTGATGCCGACTATCTGCACATGAGCGACGCTATGGCAGAGAATGCCCGTAACCAGATTGTTCAGGCAAAGGGTTTCTTCATCAAGCCCTCGCAGCTATTCAAGAATGTTGCTGACGGAGCAAAGAATAATGACGAGTTGAACACCACGCTTGCCAACAACTTCAAGGCTATAGAAGAGAGCGCCATTGGCACTGCCAGCGAGGATGATGTTCGCGGCCTGTTCAATAACTTCAACACCAACGATGCGGGTCTTGGCACTACCGTAGAGGAGCGCAACGAGCTGCTGACAACGCTGCTCGAAAGTGTGCGCGACCTTCCCTTTACTAAATACAACGAGAGCGGCCTTGATGTGTTCGGCATCTGCTATGAGCACCTTATCAAGATGTATGCCCTCAATAGCGGCACAAAGGGCGGTGAGTTCTATACCCCCGCCGAGGTGAGTTATCTGCTTGCCGAGATAGCTGCAGCAGGCCGTAAGACTGTCAACAAGGTCTATGACCCAGCCTGCGGATCAGGTTCATTGCTTCTGAACTTCAACCTTGTCTTGGGTGCAAAGAATGTGCGCGAAGGCTTCTTCGGTCAGGAGATAAACCTCAAGACCTACAACCTTTGCCGCATGAATATGTTCCTGCATAATGTGAACTATGACCACTTCGATATTCAGCTGGGTGATACCCTCGTCAAGCCCATGCACGAAATGGAAGAGCCATTCGATGCCATAGTCAGCAATCCGCCTTATAGCGTGCCATGGCCCGGAGACAGCGACATCACGCTCATCAACGACCCACGCTTCTCGCCTGCAGGCGTGCTGGCCCCGAAGTCGAAAGCCGACTTCGCCTTTACCATGCACATGCTTTCGTGGCTCTCTACCGAGGGCACGGCGGCAATAGTGGAGTTCCCGGGCATCTTGTATCGCGGTGGTGCAGAGCAGAAGATAAGGAAATATCTTGTGCAGAACAACTTCGTAGATACCATTATTCAGCTGCCATCAAACCTCTTCTTCGGTGCAAGCATTGCCACCTGCATCATAGTGCTGAAGAAAAACAAAGCCGACAACAGAGTATGCTTTATCGATGCCTCACAGGAGTTTATTCATGAGGGCAATAAGAACAAACTCTCTGAGGCAAATCAGAAGCGCATCTATGAGGCCCACATGGCAAAGGAAGAAGTGGCACACTTCTGCCATATAGTTACGACAGCCGACATTGAAGCCGAAGATTTCAACCTCAGCGTCTCTACCTACGTGGAGCAGGAAGATACTCGCGAGGCTGTCAACATTGAAGAGCTGAACAAAGAGATTGACGAAATTGTAAAACGCCAGTCAGCATTGCGTTCACAACTCGATGCCATCATTAAAGAATTAGAAACGACATAATTGTAATAATAAGAGATGAACGATACAGATATTACATACGAGAGGAGCAACGATCTGCTTCATGACGCAAGACATATCATAGACCAAACCAAGGAACGGGCATTTCATTCTGTCAATGTAGCCATGCTTCAGCGTAACTGGCTTTTGGGGCAGCGCATTACAGAAGAAGTGCTGAAAGGGGATGTGCGTGCTGAATATGGCGCAGAAATAGTCAAGAAGCTATCGGTAGAACTGACAAACCTTTATGGGAAGGGATTTAATAAGAATAATCTATATGCTTTTGTACAGTTTTATAAAATTTTCCCGACACTGTCGGTAAAATCAGAATTACTCACGTGGTCACACTATGTCTTGCTACTTTCCATTGATGATAATTATACTTTGCTCCCAAACCAGTGCTGATATGGCTCGTTATTCAATACTCAAAGAGAGTCAACAGGTGTTCCAGGCAAAATACCTTACATATCTGCCTACAGAGGAAGAATTACGCCGAGAGATTGAACGACAGAAGGAAATTTTCCTGTTGCAACAAAAAGAAAAGGAGAACCAACAATGAGTAAACTACAAAATCTGATAGATAGACTCTGCCCTTATGGGGTGGAATATCGTAAACTTGTTGATTTAGCAGAAGTTGGAACTGGCAGTAGTAACAAACAAGATTCTACAGATGATGGAAAATACCCTTTTTTCGTAAGATCTAAGTTTGTTGAGCGACACAATGATTATGAATATGATGAGGAAGCAATTATTATACCAGGTGAAGGTGGTATA
>CAJOOC010000038.1 GCA_905236165.1 uncultured Prevotella sp.
CCGCTATGCTCCATCAAGGAACTGCCACTCTGCCCTCGAAACAAAATCAAAAATCTGTCAAAGCCAATTAATAGAACCCACCTTTATTTTTACTTTATCTTCAGCGTTACCTTTCCTGACATCTTAGCATTGTTCAGTCCGATACCGATACGATAGAGCTTGTCGCCCCACATAGACTTCAATATCGGATCGAGTTTGTCAGAGATATCCTCCATACCTGCATTCATCCATCCCATAGGGTAGGTGATGGTATGCTTGCCCAGCTTGATACGGCCTGGTGTAGAGACCTCCGGTTTCACTGGCGTAATGAAGATCAGGCGTGTTGATGCCTTGAAGGATTTAAGGCTATAGTTCTCAGTGATTTCTATCTCGTCCTTATCCATCGTGACCGTGCGCTGCCAGGTGTTTACGTCTGCCTCTTCCTGATATGCCTTCGACAGTTCCAAGGTCAGCGAGTTCTCGTCTTCCTTCACTACCGTAGCGGCATATTTCTTCCCCTCGGTCTGGTTGTAGCCATTGATGAGCGGAGCGTTATGGTATGCCGTCTGCATAGTCCATATCAGGTAACGCTCATTGCTGAATGTCTTGTCGGTATACTCCCCCGCGCCGCAGTCAATGAGCAACGGCTCGCCATCAGCATATACTATGAGACTACCTACGTCATTATGGTTGTGGTTCTCGCCATTGTGTCCGCCCTTGAAGGCGCAGAAGAGTCCGTTGGAACCGCCTTTTTTCTTTGCCTCGGCACTACGGAAGGTCTTCACCTGCAGGTCTGGATACCATGCCGTGTTTGTCGGTTCCGATGCCTTCTCCTTAGCCAGCTGGTCAGTCAGGGCGAGCAGCATCAGCTCCCTGCCCAAGGTGGGGAAGTTGCCGCTGGTGGCATAGAGCGCCGCAGGGTCCTGCCAGAAGTTCTTCGCCGCTGCTACGTATGCTGCCAGGGAGCGCATCTGCTGGTCACCCAGCCAAACGGCAAAGGGATAGAGAATGTTAAGCTGTATCACGCTTTTGTTGTCATGGGTGTCGGCAAAGGTGACGCAATAGCCCCCTCCGATATACATATTATATATGTACGCGCCCATGCGAGCCACTTTTTCCTTTTGATAGTCGAGGATGGTGACGGTTGCCAGCCCTTCCTTCTGCATCTTGTCCAGCAGGTAGAGGCTTTCAAAGAGCGAGGCCGCAGCACGGTCCCAGTATGCCGTACCCTCATCACATCCTCCGTCGTTGGGGTATCCGTCAATGAAACGACGCATGCAGCCCTCTATCTCCGTCACGGCCTGCTGGCGTTTCTGCGCATCCTTCTCATAGAGACAGACGCATGTGAGCCAGTTGCTGCATATCCACGCGTTCCAGTTCATTGCGGCCTTCTTCCACCAATAGTTGCTACCGAGGGCTGACTTCAGTATGCGGTGGTCTATCTCACGGGCTATCCTCTCGCCCATGCCCGGCTTCAGCGCCTCTATACTGCTACCCAGCGTCTTGCCGGTCCATGCCAGAAGCGATGCCGACTCTGCATTGAAGAGGTCTACCGTCTGCTCATCGTATCGCGGTGCATCATAGCGATAGTGTGCCGGTATGCCCCACCACGGCTCTGCCAGCATGCTGTCCAGTCCCGTGATGATGTCGGCCATGAATCGTCCCTTCTGCTCTACCACCTCAGCCATCACCAATGCCGCCAACTGCCGGCGTCGGCCAAATACCTGGCTCTCATACTCTACACGATTGCCATCCTCCTGGTATCTGGCAAACGAGGTCATTGACAATGCCTTCCAAGGCTTGCCGAGATATGTTTCGCCATAGGTGACGTAAGACTGTCTGTTGAGCACCTGCGAATGTGCTGAAAGCACTACACAGAGCAGAGATAGCATTATGATGACGCTTTTCTTCATTTGGAGAGGTTTTCGTTTTGACGGCACAAAAGTACAAACTTTTTTGCAAACAGCAAAAACTATAGCATTTTTTAATACTATGCTCCGAGTTTTGCCTGCACTACGTTGACCACGTAGTCACCCAGCTTCTCACATTCGCTGACGAGGTCAATATACATCGTTCCGATGGCATAGTCATACTCGTGGTCGTTGATAGCCTGTATGTTGTCAGCCTTGAGGCGGTTGCGCAGTTCGTTGATCTCGTTCTCTATACGGTAGGTCTCTTCGATGTGCTGATCCTCACGGCGGCCTTCGATGACATGGTTCATCTGTGAGAGCGACTGGTTTGTGAGGTTCATCATGTTGTGCAGCTGTTCATACTGCTTGGGGGTAAAGTCCTTTCCTGACTGCTTGCGGCGGTTCATGGTGCGCGCAAGGTTGTAGCAGGCGTCGCCGATACTCTCCAGTTCTGACACCTGGCGCAGCATGAGGCGTATCTTCCACTTTGTCTCGTCAGAGAGGTGGGCATCACCAACCTGCTCCAGATAGCGGGCTATCTCTATCTCCATATTATCGCTGATACCCTCATACTTCTCAACGCGGGCAAATATCTTGGCAAACTTGTCATTATTGCGCTCATCAAGCATGTCGCATGTCATGCCGTACATCCTCTGCATCCTCTCACCAAAGAGCGTTATCTCCTTCTGTGCCTGAAGCACGGAGATTTCCGGTGTCTTCATGATACCTGAAGAGATATATTGCAGGCGGGAGTCCTCTTCCTCGTCCTCCTTCTCCTGCTTGATGACATGGCATACGAGGCGCTCTATCTGAGGGATGAACCAAATCAGTATGCCCGTATTGATGAGGTTGAAACACGTATGGAAGGCTGCGAGCACGAAGCTGAGCTTTGCCGCATTGGCCAGGAACAAGGCCTGAGTGGTGGTCTCCTTGGTCAGTGTAACGTCATATCCCACGAGTGAGCATACCATGTCGACGAACGGACGGAACACCAGCAGCACCCAGCATACTCCGAAGAGGTTGAAGAACATGTGGGCAAAGGCTGCGCGGCGTGCCTGCGTACCTGCCGATAGAGCCACGATGTTTGATGTAACGGTGGTACCGATGTTCTCACCCATCACCAGTGCTATGCCCTGATAGATGGGCAGCACTCCGCTGGAGCATAGTATCATGGTGATAGCCATCACGGCAGCACTGCTCTGCACACACATCGTAAGCACTCCGCCGATAAGTAGGAAGAGCAGTGTTGTGACATAGCTCTGGGGGTCGAAGGAAGAGAAGAAGGCAAGCACCGCCTCGTTCTCACCCAGATGGATGTCTATTCCTGTCTGTCGTAGTGTACCCAGTCCTAAGAACATGAAAGCGATACCGAAGAGGAAGTCGCCCACCACGCGGTTGTTCTTCCTATAGATGAGTATTATTGCGATGAGGAATGCAGGCCATACGAAGTCGGTGATGTTAAACGAGAAGCCTGCCGACATTATCCATGCCGTCAGCGTCGTTCCGATGTTGGCACCCATGATGACAGAAATGGCCTGTGCCAGCGAAAGCAGTCCTGCCGAAACGAAGGAGACGGTCATCACGGTCGTTGCCGTTGACGACTGTACGGCAGCCGTCACGCTCATGCCCGTCAGCATGCCCGTGAAGCGATTGGTGGTCATAGCACCCAGGATGTGGCGCAGCTGTGGACCGGCCATCTTCTGCAGTGCATCACTCATTGTCTTCATGCCATACATAAGGAGGGCAAGAGAGCCCAGCAGGCGGAAAGTAAGTAATAGATAACTCTGTGTCATATCTTATTTATTGTCGTTGTTTCGTTATGACGTTATAACGTTATATCGTTGTTTCGTTAATCCATCTTCTCCAACTGTCGTTTGATGAATGCCGAGAAGCGCTGCTGCCCCTCGTAGTCCAGGTGCTCACCGTCGGTAGTGAGATATTGCGCAGTGTCGGCAGGAAGATACTGATATCTGCCCGGTGGGAAGGCACGTCGCACTATGTCGCGTGTCTGGCCATAGCTCTTCAAGTGCTGCAGACGTGGGTTGACGGGCATCTCGAAGAACACGAACTTCACGCCCCTGGCCTCCAGAGGAGCCATCATCCCCTGCAGAGTGCGCAGGCGTTGTTCCGCCTTCTGCGGGTCTAAGCCCTTGTCATCACGCAGATGCTGGGCTATGCGGTCATTGAGCAAGACGGTGTCCACCACAGCAGCTCCGGCCTGGGCATTGATATTGCCTGACTTCATCAGCACCGATGCCAGGAGGCATATCGGCTCATACTGTTCGCGCAGGGAAGGCACCACACTCTTTATCCAGGGCACCACGCCCTCTGAGAGGTTGCTCACCATCTCATCGTTGCCTTCGTTGAGGAAGAGGTTGGTCTCCACCAGCACATAGCGCGGCAGCTGCTCCCTATGACTCACGATGCGCAGGCCGTCTTCCACGGCACAGCCGCCAAAGGACACTGAGCGTACCGAGGGAATGCTGTCGCGAAGGATGCGCCCTGAGAGCGACGTCCCCACCATCGCCGTGTCGCAATGCTCTGCATAGAGGAAGGCCTGGGCCTTAACGAGGTTGTCCTGCCACTGGTGCGTGGGCATTCCCGCCCCAGGACACAGCAGCACCAACAGCCAGTGAACGGCCATCAGTATCGCGAAACATATTATGCTCTTCCTTATCACCTGCATCCCTGTCGTCCCTCCTTAGAATTGGAAATACACAAACGAGCCCGCACTGCCGCTGTTCGTTGCCGTGAGAAACAGCATCAGGCCGTAGAGCAAATAGTCATAGCGCAGCACATAGCGCTGCATCCATCCACGCTCCCTGAAATAGTACATGGCATGATATACCACTACGGGCATCGCATATATCATTATCGGCAGCAGCTTGGGGTCGATGAAGACCGTCTTGCCATAGTTCGTGAAGATGCACTGCACGTAGTGTGCCGCCTCTCCGAAGTCAGGCAGCATGAAGAGCAGCCATCCCATCGACACCATGATAAAGACGAGCATCATTGAGAGCCAGTGCGACAGTGTCTGGAAATGGGCTCCAAGACTTATCACATTCTCCCTCCTGCCACACAGGGCACGCTCCGCAGCGAGCCACAGCCCATGCCACGTGCCCCATACGAGGTAGCTCCACGCCGCCCCGTGCCATAGTCCGCCAAGCATCATCGTCAGCAGGAGGTTAAGGTACGTGCGGCTCTTTCCCTTGCGGTTGCCGCCAAGCGAGATATACAGATATTCCATGAGGAACTGCGAGAGGGTGATGTGCCAGCGTTTCCAGAACTCACGGAATGAGGATGCTATGTATGGGAAATAGAAGTTTGTGGGCAGTTTATAGCCAAAGATGGCTGCCACGCCGATGGCGATGAGCGAATAGCCCGCAAAGTCGGCAAAGATCTGTATGGAATAGCCGAACACCATAAGTAGCAGGCTTCCCGTGCCGCGGTATTCAAAGTAGGGGTAGGCCATCCAGAAGGTGAAGTCCTTCATATTGTCGGCTATCACCATCTTGAGGAAATATCCCGTGACGAGAGCCTTGAACACCTTCGTCCAGTCAACGTCGGAGAGCGACTTCTGCCCTATCTGCGCCACGAACTCCTTCGACTTAGCGATGGGGCCGGCCAGCAGTTTTGGGAAGAAGGTGATATAGAGCAGCGTCTCCCTGACATAATGCATGAACGGCGGCCTGGCTCCCTGCTCCTGCGCCTTACCCCGGTATGCATCCACCACGAGGCTGATGCCGCTGAAGGTGTAGAAGGAGATGCCTAACGGCAGAGGCAGCATGCACAGAAGATGTCCCACACCGTCGCTCGTATCGAAGAAGGAACTGGAAATCATGCCTCCATACTTGAACATTGCAAGCAGCAGCAGGTTGAGCACCACTCCCAGGGTGGCATAGAGACGTGCATGGCGCAGATAGCGCGCCCCGTATCCCGTCACAGCATTGAGCAGAGCCGATGCTATGAGCAGCAACAGCATGCCGGCACTGTCGTAGGCATAAAACGCAAAACCTGACAGCAACAGCAACCAAACCTGCACACGACGGAAGAGAGGCAGGTAATATACTGTAGCGGTCAGGAGCATCAGACCTATGAACGTCCAGGAGTTAAATAGCACCGAAACAATTGTTTGTACGCCACAAATTTACAAAAAATAATCCAATAACCTGCACTTTTTTGTAAAAAAAAGTTACATCGGCTTTCTTTTTGTTGACAATTGTGAATTTTGAAGGAGAAAATGACTAACTTTGCAATCGTAAATCGTTAATTCGCTAACTCGTAAAAGGGTCTGCAATACCATCGCAGGCAATTTGTTAATTCCAATGAAGCAAACCTACTTCCGTTCCCTCTGCGGCATCATCGTTGGTGTGCTGCTCGTCCTCTACCGTGAGGACACACTTCAATACATCCTCTCCATAGCCATTGTGCTTGGAGCCATACAACAGTTCTGCACGCTGGCAGTTGCCAACAACAAAGACTCCGTAGGTATAGGCTACTGGATAGTGCCCGCCATACTGCTCATCTGCGGCATGGTGGCGGTGATGAAACCCGATATCATAAAGGATGACAAGTGGATATTCATCGGCATCTGCTGGCTGCTCTATGGCGTGGCAGAGCTGATAAATTCTATCAAGGTCAGCTCTTGCGAGCGAACCTTCGCCCGACAACAGGAAGAGCAGATAGCGGCAAGTCTTGCTTCACAACAACAGCAAGATACACCACAATCAGCAGAGAGTTCGTCAGCAGACGAGCCCACACCGGAAACTGAGAGCTGATATCGTTCATCACGAAGAAGAACGCAACGGTTATTACGACATACGTGAACATACCCTTCAGGTCATACCTGATAGGGTATTTCTTTTGTCCCACGAAATAAGACAGCAACATCGCCGTGCCATAGCCGGCTACACCGCCCCAGGCACAGGCCATATAGCTGAAGCGCGGTATGAAGAGGATGTTCACAGCCACCAGCACGGCACAGCCTGCCAGCGAGAACCAAGCACCCCAGATGGTCTTGTCTATCAGCTTATACCAGAAGGACAGATTGAAATACACACCCATCATAATCTCCGCCATCATCACTATGGGAACCACGTTGAGGCCGGCACGGTAGTCTGCACCGATAATCTTCTCTATCCAAGGCATATAGCCCACCACGCAGAGGAAGGCAAAGAGGGTGAAGATGACAAAATACTTCATGGCCTGAGCATAATACTCCCTCTTGTCGGCATCCTTCGACTTTGCAAACACTATAGGCTCATAGGCATAGCGGAAGGCCTGTGTTATCATGGCCATAATCATCGCTATCTTCACGCAGGCACCATAGATGCCCAGTTCCACAGTGCCCTGCGCCTTGTCTGGATACACAAGGGGGAAGAGCATCTTGTCTGCCGTCTGATTCAGTATGCCGGCAATACCCAGCACCAGGATGGGCCATGAGTAGCCCAGCATGCGGCGGATAAGGCCCATGTAGCCATTCCCCGTCGTTGCTCCTGCCGTCGTTGCTCCTGCCGTCGTACCCGTCAGCGGTGTTGTTGCCGCTTCCATCTCTGCCACCGTGCCCGTCGCGTCAGCGTCGGGTCTGAATACCCCTACCATTTCTGGAATGAAGAAGAACGTTATGAATCCCGTGCACACCAAGTTGATGGCAAAGACATAGAAAACATCGGTCTTGCCCAGCCAAACGAAGTACAACAGGTTCAGGCCGATATTCATCACTATGAAGAGCATCTTCAGCGAAGCGAACTTTATGGCCTTGTGCTTAAACCTCAGGTAAGAGAATGGTATCGCCTGCAGGGCATCGAGGGCCACTACGCAGGCCATCATCTGTATATACGCCTCCTTCCCTACATATCCGAGCACACCCGCAATGGGGCCAATAAACAGGAACACCGCCAACAGGAACACCGCTGACAGCACGCCTACTATCGCGAGGCTGGCCTTCAGCACCATACGCGGATTCTCATCCTCCTTGTTGGCAAAGCGGAAGAACGTCGTCTCCATACCAAAAGTCAGCAGCACCAGTATCAGCGCCACATAGGCATAGAGGTTTGTCACTATGCCGTAACCACCGCTCTGAGCACTTATCACATTAGTATACAAGGGTACGAGCAGGTAATTAAGGAACCTGCCCACAATGCTGCTAAGGCCGTACACCGCAGTGTCCTTAGCCAGACTCTTCATTTCTGTACGCTTTGTCATATCTTTTGCAAAGTTACGACTTTAATTTCAAACAACCAAGGCTTCCCCTCTTACAAGGGGCAAAAGTACAAAAAATAATAGGAATAAACGACTCTTCCTTCAAAAAGCGACAGAAAAACATTGTTTTTCCACCAAAAAAGTATAATTTTCTACCATTGTAATTCATGTTTCTTCGTACCTTTGCATCCAAATTTGTAACTAAATTCTATCACATACAATTCAAAATGAAGAAAGCAATCTCGACTTTAGGAGCAATGGCACTGATGCTGATGTGCAGTATTACCGTCATTGCCCAAGACAAGCAACTCGCATTCCCCGGAGCAGAGGGCTTCGGACGCTTCACCACAGGTGGTCGTGGTGGAAAAGTGTATCATGTCACCACCTTGGAGGATAACGGCAAGACATCCCTCGTAGGTTCGCTGCGCTGGGCCAATGCTCAAAGCGGACCGCGCACCATCGTCTTCGATGTCAGCGGCACCATAATGCTGAAAACAGCCATGCGTATCAGCAAAAACACCACCTTAGCAGGCCAGACAGCTCCTGGCGACGGCATCTGCATCGCCAACTATCCCGTAACCCTCGATGAGAACGTCATCGTGCGCTACGTACGCTTCCGACTGGGCAATGCCGCTTTGAAAGACAATCCCGATGCACACGAGGGCGACGGCTTAGGAGCAATGGACCGTAAGAACATCATCGTAGACCACTGCTCCGTCAGCTGGTCTATTGACGAGTGCCTGTCAGTATATGGTTCGAAGGACATCACCGTACAGTGGTGCATCTCGTCGCAGAGCCTCGTGGCAGCAGGCCACTCCAAGGGCAACCACGGCTATGGCGGCAACTGGGGCGGCAGCGGAGCATCCTATCACCATAACCTGATGATACACCACACCTCGCGCACCCCACGTCTCGGCCCGCGTCCCGGCACGCAGAAAGACGAGAGGATGGACCTGCGCAACAATGTCATCTACAACTGGGGCGGCAACGGATGCTATGGCGGCGAGGGCATGAACGTCAACATCGTCAACAACTACTACAAACCCGGACCAGGCACCCTACAGGGAGGCACGGACATACAGCAGCGCATAGCCGGCATCGGCATACGAACCACCTCCTACACCAATCACGGAACATCATCGCCAAATCAATGGGACGTGATGTGGCACGTATGGGGAAAATTCTTTGTCGACGGCAATGTGAACCCCCTGAACAGTGCGGTGACAAAAGACAACTGGACATACGGCATCTACAACCAGATACGACAGCAGGACGTTGACAACACTTTCGACAATGCCGTAAAAGACAGCATGCACCTATATGCTCCAATACCCTTCCTCGCCACAACGACCCACACGGCGGAGAAAGCCTACGAGCAGGTGCTCAAATACGCCGGAGCATCGCTGCATCGCGATGCACTCGACGAAATCATGATCAGCGACGCACGCAACGGCGAGGCCACCTTCACCGGCAGCGGCAACAGATATGGCTTCATCAACTCGCAGGAAGACGTCAAATCAAGAATACCTACCATGTGGCCAGAGCTGAGGCAGGGCGAAGTGCTCAAAGATACCGACGGCGATGGTATGCCCGACGAATGGGAAGACCAACACGGCCTGAACAAGAACAACAAGGCCGATGGTAACGCCAAGGGACAGGGCGGATACACCAACCTTGAGATATACCTCAACTCGCTGGTAGCCCACATTACCGAAGCACAGAACGAAGGAGGAGAAGTGATGGGCGAGAAACTGCCATCAGAGACCACAGGTATAGTCAACGTTAACGATAACGTTAACGATAACGATAACGGGAACGGGATATTTAACCGGAACGATGGAGCCTACTACACCCTGCAAGGCCTGCGCACCGCTACTCCAACTCGCGGCATTTACATACACATTGGAAAGAAGATTATAGTTGACTGACAACCGTAAAAATATAGGGGTCGGTCTGTCTGAAAGTAATAGACGGTCTATTAGGAGGTAATAGACCGTCTATTAGGAGGTAATCGGGCGTCTATTAGGAGGTAAAAGTTACTCGATTGCAACGCGCTGATTATATGATAGTTGCAAAGGGTATATTTTTGACCCTTTCCATGGTGCAAAGGTAATAAAAAAATCTGGAATATTCGCCAAAATGAAAAAAAATATCGGGACGACTTTCAAATAATTGTAAGTTGTCCCGATATTATCGTTTTATCCGAGTGATTTATTTTTCTGATGTAATACCCACCATTGGATATTACTTCATCATCTTCTTGAGCGTTGGGCAGAGGCAGAACAAGAGTATTGCTGCCATTCCCGACATAACGGCGAAGAGGAGGAAGAAATCTGTCAGCGTAGCGATGTGTATGCCGAGGAATGACGACCCTTCGGCAGCATCACCATTGGCGCTTGGCAGCAGAGTGGCCAGCTTGCCTGCGAGGATGTTGCTGGCAGCGTTTGACATAAACCATACACCCATGAGCAAAGACGCGAGGTGGGCCGGAGACAGTCGGCTTACCATGCTGAGGCCGATAGGCGAGAGGGAGAGCTCACCGATGGTGTGGATGAAGTAGAGAGCGAAGAGCCACCACAGCGACGCCTTCTGTCCGTCGTCAAGGCCGTATGTTCCCCAGGCTATTACGAAGTAACCGATGGAGAGGAGCAACAGGCCTATAGCCTGCTTCACGGGGCTTGACGGCTCCTTGCTATGCTTGGCCAGCGTCTCCCACAGGGTAGCCATAACAGGTGCCATGAGTACCACTACGATAGGGTTGATGGACTGGAACCAAGGTGTTGGAACCTCGAAGGAACCGACATGGCGGTCACACTGCTGCTCGGCGAAGAGCGTGAGCGATGAGCCTGCCTGCTCGAAGGCACTCCAGAAGAAGATGACGAAGACAGCGATGATGTATATCACACCGATGTGCTTGCGGTCAGTGGTGGAGAGGGTGTTATCGGTGATGATGAATACCGGCAGCGCTATGGATATGGCATAGACGGCTGCTGAGATATAGTCGTTGATGTTGGTAGCGTTGAGGGTGAAGAGCCAGAACATTACTATTGCTCCTGCAAGACAGCACACCATGCGCCACCTTGCCGACTTGGAGCTTGTCGCGTCGATAGGCTTTGCATCTGGAGCCGAATGCTCCTGCTGCTCCTTGAGGGCGCGAAGCTGTGACTTGGAAGGCTTCAGGCCAATGCCCAAGCCCTCGGGGGTGCAGATATAGCGGTCTTTCAGAGCGGAGAATACCACCAGCGAGAAGAGCATGGCCATGCCGGCGCAGAAGAATCCCCATTTGAACGCTCCAGGGTCGGCCCAGTTACCATTGCCGAAGAGGGCACAGATAGGAGGTGCCATGAGAGCACCCATGTTGATGCCCATATAGAAGATGGTGAAGGCAGAGTCCTTGCGGCTGTCCTGCGGGTCGTAGAGGTCGCCCACCATAGTGGAGATGTTTGGCTTAAAGAAGCCGTTGCCCACTATCAGCGCTGCCAGACCGGCAAACATCAGCCAAAGGGACAGCTGGTTGTTGACGCTCTCATCAATGGGGCCGCCCTCGCTGAAGATGCTCTGCTGCACGAAGCAGGCCGAGGCAAACATGAGGAACTGACCCACAGCCATCACAATGGCGCCGAAGATGATGGAACGCCTGTTGCCCCAGTAACGGTCGGCAATATATCCGCCAAGCAGGGGGGTGAGATATACCAGTCCGGTGTAGGAGCCGTAAATCTGACTTGCAGCAGCATTGTTGAAGAATGCAGAGACGAGATAAAGCACGAAGAGGGCACGCATTCCGTAGTAGGAGAAGCGCTCTGCCATCTCAGTGACGAAGAGTAGGTAAAGACCTTTTGGGTGTCGGTTTTGTGACATTTAGTTTCTATTGGATTGATGATTATTTTTTCGTTATAACGTCATAACGTGATGCCGTGGTCACGCCAATTTGTTAATTCGTTAATTCGACCGCCTCTGTGGCCTTAATGAGCCAAGCCTTGTCGGCTTCGTCGGCAAGCAGCGGGAGCAGCTCTTCCCTCACACGGGCGTGGTAGTTGTTGAGCCACGCCACTTCCTGCGAGGTCATCAGGCTCCAATCTACCGGAACGAGGCTGATAGGACAGAGCGTGAGAGGCTCCAGGCGCAGGAAGGTGCCGCACTCCGTCTCGCAGTCTTTCACTACCAGCATGGTGTTCTCTATGCGTATGCCGAAGCGGCCCTCAAGGTATACGCCAGGCTCGTCGGTGATTGTCATGCCGGCCATGAGCGGCGTCTCTCGCCAGTCGAGCCTTACGCTGTGCGGACCCTCATGCACGCTGAGGCACCACCCTACCCCATGACCCGTGCCATGCAGGTAGCTCAGGTGTCCGCGCCACAGTACCGAACGGGCTATGGCATCGATGTTGGTGCCGTTGACGCCTTCGGGGAAGGGTGTCGTGGCAAGGGCTATGTTGGCTTTCAGCACCAAGGTATAGGCGCGCCGCATCTCGTCGGTCAGCGGACCCAGCGGGATGGTTCGCGTGATGTCGGTGGTACCGTCGGTATACTGTGCACCGCTGTCCACGAGCAGCAGCCCGCTCGTCTCAAGCCTTGCATCGCTCTCAGGAGTAGCGGTATAGTGCACAATGGCGCCGTGGGCATTATATCCCGCAATAGTGCCGAAGGAGAGGTCGTAGCATTCAGGGGCTTCACGACGCAGTTCTTCCAGCTTGTCGCTGACGCTGATTTCGGTCTGACCACCAGCCTCAACAGCCGGCAGGAGCCACCGCAGGAAGCGTACCATAGCGACGCCATCGCGACGCATGGCCATGCGGAAACCCTCGATTTCAACGGGGTTCTTTATGGCCTTCATCTCATCAACGGGAGATGGCATGTCAACGGCTTTCTCCTTTATATTATTAAATATGGTATAGTTGAGGGTGCGGCTGTCGGCCATGATTCTGTCAGCACTGGCAAGGAGCGCAGCGAGGCCTCCCTTACCGTCAGACTTCGGAAGGAAGTCATCATAGGGAGCCGTCTCTACACCTGCCTGCTGCAGACTCTGACGGGCTTCCTCAGTGAGCGGCCCATTGCAATAGAGCGTGGCAATGCTCTCACCCTTGGATGACAGGAAGGAGAAGAGCCCCTTGCTGGAGACAGGGTCTTTCCTCACCACGAGATATGCCACAAATACCGGAGTATGCTTGATGTCGCAGCCACGAAGGTTGAGCGTCCAGGCTATCTGCATGAGGTCGGAGAACACCATAGCATCGCAGCAGTTTCCTTTCAGTATCTCACGCAGACGCATGAGTTTATGCTCCACCGGCTCGCCACCGTTGATACTGCGTATCTGGCCAGAAGGCACGGCAGGACGGTCCGTCCATATTGCAGAAAGGGGGTCGTAGTTGGTGCGTATCGTCGCTCCAATGCGACGCAGTTGCTGCTGAAGCATCGTCACATCGGCGTAGTTTTCCACCATTCCATCGATGGCAACCACTCCACCAGCAGCTCCCTGACCCTTGCCAGGCAGGGCACTCATCTTACGGAGCAGCCACTCTATGATGTCGGGCGTGGAAGGGATGCCTTCCTTCATGAGCTGCCATGACCCCTCATCAACACGCAGCTGCTGGGCTGCCTGAAGGAAATAGCGCGAGTCAGTCCAAAGGGCGGCCTCATCTAAGGTTACTACCGCAGTGCCAGCACTGCCCGTGAAGCCGCTGATCCACTGTCGCGACTGCCAATGTGGTGCCACATACTCACTCGCATGAGGGTCGCTGGAAGGGAAGATACAGGCATCAATGCCCTCGCGACGCATCTCCTCACGAAGGGCGGCAAGACGCTCTGATAAGTTGTTGCTATTGTTGTTATTCATCTGACTAAAGGTAGTTAGGACTATAATTAGTTGCAAAATTACGATAAACTTTCGGATTAAGCAAGAAAAACTTTGGTTGTTTCAGAAAAAAACAGTAATTTTGCGGTTTGAAAAGGAAAAAAGACGGTAGCACATCGGCTAATCGCCTTAGGAACAACAATTATATGAACCAGCACAAACTAAATGTAATTCTCTGTGGTACGGGCACCGTCGGCGGCACTCTGCTTAGCCAGATGGCCTCGCAGCAACAGTATCTGAAGGATGACAGGAATCTCGACCTGCGCGTGGTAGGCGTAGTGGACATCTTTAACATACTCCTTAATGAAAACGGCATAGACCTCAGCGGCTTCACACTTGACGGCTTTCGCGAAAGCTTCAAGAAAGCCCCGGCCTCCAGCCTTGATGCCATACACGACGAGGTGCTCAACATGAAGCGCTGCCTCGCAGCATCGGGGAATGAAGGTGACGGCACAGTCTTCGTCGACTGTACGGCCTCCTACGACATCGCCGCCCTGTATCAGGATTTCCTCGATGCCGGCATCTCCATCGTCTGTGCCAACAAAGTGGCTGCGGCAGGTGACCTTGCCGCCTTCAGAAAACTGAAGAAGACAGCCATTGAGCAGGACGTGAAATACAAGTACGAGACTAACGTCGGTGCCGGCCTGCCCGTGATACGCACCCTGGACCACCTCACCACCACCGGCGACAAGATTACAAAGATAGAGGCTGTACTGTCGGGCACGCTGAACTATATCTTCGACACCATCAGCAGCGAGGTGACTTTCTCGCAGGCCGTGAAGAAGGCCACAATAGAACGCTTTGCCGAACCCGACCCACGCATAGACCTCGGAGGCGTTGACGTGCTCAGGAAACTCGTCATCCTTGCCCGCGAAAGCGGATATGACGTGTCGCAGGAAGATGTGGAAACACGTCTCTTCGTGCCGGAGAAGTATTTCGATGGCTCTCTGGATGATTTCTGGAACCGCATCCCCGAACTTGACGCACACCTCGAAGAGTTGCGTCAGGAGGTGGAGAAGAACAACCAGCACCTGAAGTTCATAGCACGCATGGAAGCCTCTGACGGTAAGGCACACTGCAGCATCGGCCTGGAGAAGGTGGACAGACACTCACCATTCTATGACCTGGAGGGCTCCAACAACATCGTGATGCTTCACACAGAGAGGTACGACCCCCACCCCATGATGGTACGCGGATATGGCGCCGGAGCTGCCGTGACTGCTGCGGGAGTGTTCGGCGACATCCTTGACGTGGCAAATGTATAGGTGGGTTCTTTTAATTAGCTTTGTCAGATTTTTGATTTTGTTTCGAGTGCAGAGTGGCAGTTTCTTGATGGAGCATAGCGGGCTATGCGACTGAGAG